>NZ_JBIKHV010000150.1:0-4029 GCF_044361985.1 Limnohabitans sp.
ACAGTGGGCTCCTCAGAAGTCGCTTCGCGCCACACATCGTCGCCCACTGTGCCCCCGAGCCCGCCACACATCACGTGAACCGTTGCGGTTCAGCCCCGAAACGCCTTGACCGAATTTGAAGAGAAAAAAACATGAACGCCATGACACAAACCGAGTTGCACACCCTGAGCAATTCCCACCTGGATGCGCTGGAAGAAGAAACCATCTTCATCCTGCGCGAAGTCGCTGCCGCTTTCGAGCGCCCCACCCTTCTGTTTTCGGGCGGCAAGGATTCGCTGGTCATGCTCAAGTGTGCCGAGAAGGCTTTCGGCGCGGGCCGCATTCCTTACCCACTCTTGATGATCGACACCGGCCACAACTTTCAGGAAGTGACCGACTTTCGCGACGCGCGTGCCAAAGAGCTGGGGGCCGAGCTGATCGTGCGCAGCGTCGAAGACTCGATGAAGCGCGGCAGCGTGCGCCTGGCGCACCCAGGCGAAAGCCGCAACGTGCACCAGTCGGTCACGCTGCTCGAGGCCATCGAAGAATTTCGCTTTGACGCACTGATCGGCGGTGCCCGCCGCGACGAAGAAAAAGCCCGCGCCAAAGAACGCATCTTCAGCCACCGCGACAGCTTTGGCCAATGGCAGCCCAAGGCCCAGCGCCCCGAGCTGTGGACGCTGTTCAACACCCGCCTGCAACCAGGCGAGCACTTTCGCGTGTTCCCGATCAGCAACTGGACCGAGCTGGATGTGTGGCAATACATCGCCCGCGAAAAAATCGCCCTGCCCTCGATTTATTACAGCCACAAGCGCGAGGTGGTGGACCGCCGGGGCCTGCTGGTGCCGGTGACCGAACTGACCCCACCCAAAGACGGCGAAGAAGTGGTGACCCGTGACGTGCGCTTTCGCACCGTGGGCGACATCACCTGCACCTGCCCGGTAGCAAGCACCGCGGCCACGCCCGAGCAAATCGTGATCGAGACCCTGGCCGCCGATGTCAGCGAGCGCGGCGCCACGCGCATGGACGACAAGACGTCCGAGGCTTCGATGGAGAAGCGCAAAAAAGACGGCTATTTCTGAGCAGGGAGAAACATCACATGCAAATCGAACAACACTTTTCAGCAGCATCCTCGGTAAGCAACACGCACACCGCGTTGCGATTCATCACCTGCGGCTCGGTCGACGACGGCAAAAGCACGCTGATTGGCCGCCTGCTGGTGGACACCAAAGCCGTGCTGCAAGACCACCTGGCCGGTGTGCAGCGCGCGGGTCAAACCGACCTGGCCCTGCTGACCGATGGCCTGAGCGCCGAACGTGAACAAGGCATCACGATCGACGTGGCCTACCGCTACTTCAACACCGAAGCGCGCAAGTTCATCATTGGTGACGCACCCGGCCATGAGCAATACACCCGCAACATGGTCACCGCCGCATCCAGCGCCGACGCGGCGGTGGTGCTGGTCGATGCCATCAAGCTCGACTGGGCCAAGCCCGATTTGCAGTTGCTGCTGCAAACCCGCCGCCACGCGCTGCTGGTCAATCTGCTGCGCGTGCCGTCCATCGTGTTCGCCATCAACAAGCTCGACGCGGTGGCCGATCCGGCGCTGGCTTACCAAAACATCGCGGCTGCCCTGGAAAAATTTGCCAATGAAGCTGGCATCCACATCACCGCCATGGTGCCCCTCTCGGCCCTCAAGGGCTGGAACGTGGTGGACACCGACAACCATGGCCAAAGCGACTGGTGTGGCTACACCGGCCCAAGCCTTTTGAGCATCCTCGAAGCCCTGCCCGTGACGCCGGCCGAGACCGATGCGGCTTTCAGCTTTCCGGTGCAGTGGGTGGAAAAGTTCCACGACTCGGGCATCACCACCCAGGGCCGGCGCGTTTTCTGGGGCCGCGTGGCCACCGGCAGCATCGCGCCAGGCCAGACCATTCAGGTCTTCCCGAGCGGCCAGACCGCCGTGGTCTCGCAAGTGCTGTCAGCCACCCGACAACCCCAAAACAAAGCCGCAGGCCACAGCGCCGGTATCGTGCTGGACCGCGAGGTGGACGTCTCACGTGGCGACTGGCTGCTGGCCGAAAAAACGGCGTTTTTTGGGGCCCCCGAAAGCCAGCGCGAGTTGAGCACCACCATCGCCTGGATGGACGACGAGCCCCTGGTGGCTGGTCGCCTGTATTGGGCGCTGCACGGCCACCGCTGGGTCAAGGTCAAAGTGCAGCGCGTGGTGCACCGGCTGAACGTGAACACCCTGGCCGAAGAAGAAGCCACCGAACTGGCCCCCAACGCCATCGGCCACGTGATTTTGGCGCTGCAAGAGCCCCTGATGACGCTGCCCTTTGCCCGTTCGCGCGTGCTGGGGGCGATGGTGCTGGTGGACACCGCCACCCACAAAACCTCAGGCGCCGTGCTGGTGAACTGATCTCCTTTAAAATCACTAACTTGGCGCTGCACGGGCAGTACCCATTCCCTTTTCCGAGTCCACCATGACCCACGTTGTTACCGAATCCTGTATCCAATGCAAATACACCGACTGCGTCGACGTTTGCCCAGTGGATTGCTTTCGCGAAGGCCCGAATTTCCTGACCATCGACCCGGACGAGTGCATTGATTGCGCCGTGTGCATCCCCGAGTGCCCCGTGAACGCCATCTACGCCGAAGAAGACCTGCCAGCCGACCAGCAGCACATGATCCCGCTGAACGCCGAGCTGGCCTTGTTGCCCGGCTGGAAAAGCATCACCAAGCGCAAGACCCCCATGCCCGATGCCGATGCCTGGAAAGACAAGACCAGCAAGCTGGCGCATTTGATCCGCTGAGCCCGCCCCAGGCCGAGCCTTTTGGCCTTCCTCCCTCAACAGACCGCCATGACCGCCCCCACCGACACCGAAGCGCTGGTCATTGGCGCAGGCCCTGTGGGCCTGTTTCAGGTTTTCCAGTTGGGGCTGCAAGGCATCCATTGCCACCTCATTGACGCACTGCCTCACGTGGGAGGCCAATGCGCTGAGCTGTATGCCCACAAACCGATCTACGACATCCCCGGCATTCCCGTTTGCACTGGCCTGGAGCTGATCCAGCGCCTGCAGCAACAAATCGCGCCCTTCCAACCCACGCTCCATTTGGGCCATGCCGTCAGCAGCATCCAAAGGCAAAGCGACCAGCGCCTGGCTGTGCGCACCGCATCGGGCACTGTTTTGCACACCCAAACCCTGTTCATCGCGGCAGGCGTGGGCGCTTTTGTGCCGCGCCGCATGGTGCTGAACGGGCTGGAAGCCTTTGAAGGCAGCCAGGTCTTCGCAGAACACCCGGCCCCTGAGCGCTGGGCAGGGCAACACCTGGTGGTGGCCGGTGACGGCGATGCCGCCTTGCAAACTTGCCTAGACGCCATCGATGGCCCGCAAGCTGCGGCCAGCGTCACCCTGCTGCACCGCCGAGACCAGTTCAGCGCCACGCCTGATTTGATCGCACAAATGCGCCAGGCCTGCGCGGCAGGTCACATGCGTTTTGTGCCCGGGCAGCCCACCGGCCTGCGCACCGAGCACCAGCGCCTGAGCGCGCTTGAATTGCTCAACCCGCTGGGCGAAACCGAGTGGCTGAGCCTGGACATTTTGCAAACCTGCCTGGGCCTGTCGCCCAAACTGGGGCCCATCGCCGAATGGGGCCTGGCCATGGAACGCAAACAGCTGGTGGTCAACACCGAAAACTTTGCGACCTCCGAACCCGGCATTTTTGCCGTGGGTGACATCAACACCTACCCGGGCAAGAAAAAGCTCATCCTCTGCGGCTTTCATGAAGCCACGCTGGCCGCCTTTGGCGCTGTGGCCCTTTTGCGCCCGGCAGAAAAGACCCTGCTGCAGTACACGACAACGTCCAGCTTGTTGCACCAGCGCTTGGGCATCGCATAGAATCCACCCTGCGCCGCAGAATTTTGCGGCGCATTCGCTAGGGGTGTTGCAGGCCGAGAGGTCTTCGACTGAGAAAGTCCCTTTGAACCTGATTGAGGTAATCCTCGCGCAGGGAAGCTCGTTCCAAGAACCGTGCCCGTGGCCATGC
>NZ_JBIKHV010000103.1:0-6975 GCF_044361985.1 Limnohabitans sp.
GTGCCGATTATCTGTACACCTACTTGCGCACTTACTATCGGGATTCGACCAAGCCCACCGGCTGGAACAACTTGGCCTTGCCCAACGTCGGCATGCCCAACCCATTGTGGGAGTTGCAGGGTGAGCGCGAGCCAATTTTTGAAGACAAAGAAGAGCATGGTCAAAAAGTGCAGATCTTCAAAGGCTGGAAACAAACCAAACCCGGCACAATGACACCCCTGCAATACGACCAGGCCATCGGTGATCTGGTGGGTTACATGCAGTGGATGGCTGAGCCCGCCCAAAACACCCGTGTTCGCATTGGCGTCTGGGTCCTGATCTTCTTGTCCGTATTCACCTTTATCGCTTGGCGTTTGAATGCCGCGTATTGGAAAGACATCAAGTAATTGATCTTTCACCCGGCAGACTTGCCGGGTCTTGTGGAGTGGTAGGTCTCAACGGCCTCCCACTCTTTTTGATTTTTTGAGGAGCCTCCGCCATGATGGTGCTTTATTCCGGAACCACTTGTCCTTTTTCCCACCGTTGCCGCTTTGTGCTGTTTGAAAAAGGCATGGACTTCGAAATCCGTGACGTGGACCTTTACAACAAGCCCGAAGACATCAATGTGATGAATCCTTACGGCCAGGTGCCCATTCTGGTGGAGCGCGACTTGATTTTGTACGAGTCGAACATCATCAATGAGTACATCGACGAGCGTTTCCCGCACCCCCAACTGATGCCCGGTGACCCGGTTGACCGTGCTCGCGTGCGACTGTTCTTGCTCAACTTCGAGAAAGAACTGTTTGTCCATGTGCTGACCCTTGAAAACCGTGCGCTCAAAGGCAACGACAAAGCCTTGGAGAAAGCCCGCTCCCACATCCGCGACCGCTTGACCCAATTGGCCCCGGTGTTCCTGAAGAACAAGTTCATGCTGGGTGACAATTTTTCAATGCTCGACGTCGCGATCGCGCCGCTGCTGTGGCGTCTCGATTACTACGGCATTGAACTCAGCAAAAATGCTGCACCTTTGCTCAAGTACGCCGAGCGCATTTTTTCGCGCCCTGCCTACATTGAGGCATTGACGCCTTCTGAAAAGGTCATGCGCAAGTAAATTCGGTTGGAGCCCAAGATGATCAGTGCCACCGAATTGCCTTCCACCCGACCTTATTTGATCCGAGCCCTGTACGATTGGTGCTCCGAAAACGGCTTCACGCCTTATGTGGCTGTTAAGGTGGACAACTCGGTACAGGTCCCGCGCGAATATGTGCAGGGCGGCGAAATTGTCTTGAACGTCAGCATGGACGCCACCAGTTCGCTCAAGCTGGGCAATGAATTCATCGAGTTCAAAGCCCGTTTTGGGGGCAAGCCCCGCGACATCATGGTGCCTATCCAGCGGGTCATGGCCATCTACGCGCGCGAAAATGGCCAAGGCATGGCTTTCCCTGTGAGCGATGACGATACTTCATCGTCTTCGGCCACTTTGTCGGCCGTGAATGTTCATAACGCTGCTGTGGAGGAGGGCGATGAGCCGTTGCCGCCCACATCGCCGACTCGCCCCACCTTGAAGCGGGTCAAATGAAAAAATTAAAAACTGCAGAGGGCTGAGACGGTCTCTGCGCAAGTTAGAATCTAGCCCGTGCCGCTTTAGCTCAGTTGGTAGAGCACCCGCCTTGTAAGCGGTAGGTCGTCAGTTCGAATCCGACAAGCGGCACCATCAATCCGAAAAGGCCCTGATTAAAAACCAGGGCCTTTTTTTATGCACGGTGCGCCAGTGAGCCTCCCAAAAGAGGGGGTTAACCCACCCGGTTTTGGACCTTGATGCGGATCGATGTCACGTGCAGGTCCTTTTGTGCCAAATGGGCCTGCAAGGCGGGCACCAGTTGGCGCAGTTTGGCGGCCACCGCATTGGAGCTGACAAGCAGGCACCAGCAACCATCTTCGATGGGCCCAGCCTGAACACTGGCCCGCAGCGGCGCAGGAAGCAGGCTGGCAATGGCCTTCAAGCGCGCCGAAGAGGCACGAACCAAGTCGGCCAACCGCGCAAAAGTGGGTGACTCTTGCGCAGCTTGATGCAAGGGGATGGCTTGGTGACGTCGTTGCATGTTTGTGGGTTGATGCGCTCATTATCCGGCAGCAGACAAGGCTGGGGGCGTGTGCCCGAAAACAGGCATGCCCAGAGGCTAAAATCATCAAGTTGAGCTGGCGCCTGTGGCGGCCAGCTGGGAACGTGGAGTTTGATATTCCGCGAGCCCGGATTCCCATGAACCCTTTAACTTGACAGGATAGACGGTCTTTCCTCAGCCCATGGCTGTAGGCGGATCTTGTAGACATGGCCATCCCATTCCTCACTAAAATTTTTGGCAGTCGAAATGACCGCCTGCTCAAGCAATACCGCAAAACGGTGGAGCGCATCAATGCACTCGAGGCCGGACTGGAGCCTTTGAGCGACGACGATTTGCGTGCTAAGACCCAGATTTTCCGGGACCGGTATGCCGCAGGTGAAACACTCGACGCCCTGTTGCCCGAAGCCTTTGCGGTTGTGCGTGAAGGCTCCAAGCGTGTCATGAAGATGCGCCACTTTGATGTCCAGTTGTCTGGCGGCATCGCCTTGCACAACGGCAAGATTGCCGAAATGCGCACGGGTGAGGGCAAAACCCTGACCTCCACGCTGCCCGCTTATTTGAACGCACTGGCTGGCAAGGGCGTCCATGTCGTGACCGTGAACGACTACTTGGCCAGCCGCGATGCACGCTGGATGGGCAAACTTTTCAACTTCC
The DNA here is from genome assembly GCF_044361985.1 of Limnohabitans sp. Classification (GTDB taxonomy): domain Bacteria; phylum Pseudomonadota; class Gammaproteobacteria; order Burkholderiales; family Burkholderiaceae_C; genus Limnohabitans_A. The sequence goes on from NZ_JBIKHV010000103.1 coordinate 2,757, forward strand.
TCGGTTTGTCGGTGGGGATCAACCTTGCCCAAATGTCGCGCGAAGAAAAGCAGGCAGCCTACAACTCTGACATCACCTACGGCACGAACAACGAATACGGTTTCGACTACCTGCGCGACAACATGGTCTATGAAGCCAGTGACCGTGTGCAACGCCCCCTGAATTACGCCATCATCGATGAGGTCGATTCGATCCTGATTGACGAAGCCCGCACCCCCTTGATCATCAGCGGCCAGGCCGAAGACCACACAGCCACCTACCTGTCGATGAAGCAGGTCGTTCCCTTGTTGACGCGCCAGGAAGGTGAGGCCGATCCGCGCACCGGGGAAGGCATCATCACCCCTGGGGATTTCACGCTGGACGAAAAATCGCACCAGATTTTCCTGACCGAGCAAGGCCACGAAAAGGCTGAAGCGGTGCTGGCACAAATGGGCCTGATTCCTGAAGGCGCCAGCCTGTACGATCCCGCCAACATCACGCTGATGCACCACCTGAGCGCTGCATTGCGTGCGCAGCATCTGTACCACCGCGATCAGCACTATGTGGCGCAGGAGGGCGAGATCGTTATTGTTGATGAGTTCACCGGACGTTTGATGACTGGTCGCCGCTGGAGCGATGGCCTGCACCAAGCGGTGGAGGCCAAAGAGGGTGTGCAGATCCAGGCAGAGAACCAGACGCTGGCGTCGATCACCTTTCAAAATTACTTCCGCTTGTACAACAAGATGGGTGGTATGACGGGTACAGCCGACACCGAGGCGTATGAGTTCCAGGAGATTTACGGTCTGGAGACCGTGGTCATTCCGCCGCACCGCAAAAGCCAGCGTGCAGACCAGCTTGACCGCGTCTACAAGACATCTCAAGAGCGCTATACGGCTGCCATTGCCGATATTCGCGAATGCCACGAGCGCAAACAGCCCGTGCTGGTGGGTACCACGTCGATTGAAAACTCCGAGTTGATTTCGCAGTTGCTGACGCAAGCCAATTTGCCGCACCAGGTGCTTAATGCCAAGCAGCACGCCCGCGAGGCCGACATCGTGGCGCAAGCGGGTAGTCCGGGGATGATCACGATTGCCACCAACATGGCGGGCCGTGGTACCGACATTGTGTTGGGTGGCAACATCGAAAAAGACATCCAGGCGGTTGAAGCCGATGAAAGCTTGCCTGAAGATGCGCGACAGACCCGCGTGGCCGAACTGCGTGAGCAATGGAAAGTGGTGCACGAGCAGGTCAAGTCTTTGGGGGGGCTGCGCATCATTGCCACCGAGCGGCACGAGTCACGGCGCATCGACAACCAACTGCGTGGTCGTTCCGGCCGCCAGGGTGACCCCGGTTCATCGCGCTTTTACCTGAGTCTGGACGATCCGCTCATGCGCATTTTTGCGGGTGATCGCGTGCGCGCCATCATGGACCGCCTGAAGATGCCCGAAGGCGAGGCCATCGAAGCGGGCATCGTGACGCGCAGCATCGAAAGCGCCCAACGCAAAGTGGAGTCGCGCAATTTCGATGTCCGAAAACAATTGCTGGAATACGACGATGTGTCGAACGACCAGCGCAAGGTCATCTACCAGCAGCGCAATGACATTCTGGATGCGCAGGATCTGAACAGTCAGATCGCAGCCCTGCGTGAAGGGTGTTTCACGGACCTGGTTCGCCAGTATGTCCCTGCTGAATCCGTCGAAGAGCAATGGGACTTGGCCAGCCTGGAGAAGGTGCTGGCTGAAGAGTGGTTGCTTGACTTGCCTTTGAGAGAAAAAGTCCAAGCTGCCAGCGCCATCACAGATGAGGAAATACTGGAACAGGTGGTGGCCGCCGCCAACGCCCATTTCCAGTCGAAGCTCGACGGTGTGGGGCCTGAAAGCTTTACATCGTTTGAACGCATGGTGTTGCTGCAAAGCATCGACACGCATTGGCGGGAACACCTGAGTGCGCTCGACTATCTGCGGCAAGGCATCCATTTGCGTGGATACGCCCAAAAGCAGCCCAAGCAAGAATACAAGCGCGAGGCCTTTGAGTTGTTTGGCCAGTTGCTTGATGCTGTCAAAAACGAAGTCACCCGCACTCTGATGACGGTGCGCATCGACTCGGGTGATCAGATTGAACAAGCCGCCCAAGACATCGAAGAGCGCGCAGAGCAAATCAGCAACGTGACCTACAGCGCGCCTGATGAATCGGGTCAGCCGCAGACGGTGTCCGCTGATCTGGCGGGTCTGCAGCAAGCTTGGGGCCCTGTGGGGCGCAATGAGCCGTGCCCCTGTGGCAGTGGCAAAAAATTCAAACACTGCCACGGCAAACTCGCCTGAGTTTGTTGCACGCATGAAACGGGCTTCGGCCCGTTTTCTATGTCCCTTGCCTGAATCGAGTTTCTGTTTTTCTGGAGGACCGCCATGCCTGTGAATTTGCCACCCCTGGACCCCGCACAATTGCGCCCGATCGCGGGCGTCAGGATCGGCATCGCCGAGGCTGGTGTGCGCAAAGCCAACCGCAAGGACTTGACGGTTTTTTTGCTGGACCCGGGTGCCAGTGTGGCGGGCGTGTTCACCCGCAACCGCTTTTGTGCCGCGCCCGTGCAGCTGTGCCGAGAGCACTTGGCCGCAGGCAGTTCTGTACGCGCCTTGCTCATCAACACCGGCAACGCCAATGCGGGCACCGGCGCCCCGGGCCTGGCGCATGCGCGGCAGACCTGTGACGCGCTGGCCGGCTTGCTGCAATGCACGCCTGCGCAGATCCTGCCGTTTTCGACAGGCGTGATCATGGAACCGCTGCCGGTTGACCGCATCGTGGCCGGATTGCCTGCTGCATTGGCCGATGCGCAAGTCGCCCACTGGGCCAAGGCCGCTGAGGGCATCATGACCACCGACACTGTGCCCAAAGCCGCCAGCGTGCAGGTTCAAGTGGGTGCTCGGACGGTCAGCATCACCGGCATCAGCAAGGGCGCTGGCATGATCCGCCCGAACATGGCCACCATGCTGGGTTTTGTAACCACTGATGCGTGCATTGATCCTGCTTTGTTGCCCGAGCTGGCCAGGCAATTGGCCGATGGGTCGTTCAACCGCATCACCATCGATGGCGACACCTCGACCAACGACTCCTTCATGCTGATCGCCACGCACCAGGCGGGTCACGCACCCATCACCTCGCTGGACAGTGCAGACGGCAAATCTCTTGTTCAGGGCTTGATGCAAGTGGCCCGGCAGTTGGCCCACGCCATCGTGCGCGATGGTGAAGGTGCCACCAAATTCATCACAGTGCAGGTGGAAGGCGGGCGCACAGCCGAAGAGTGCCGCCAAGTGGCTTATGCGATTGCCCATTCGCCCTTGGTGAAAACCGCCTTTTTCGCCAGTGATCCCAATTTGGGGCGCATCTTGGCGGCAGTGGGCTATGCAGGCATTGACGACCTCGACCAGGGCCTGATTGAGCTGCACCTGGACGACGTGCATGTGGTGTCCAAGGGTGGGCGCCGTGCTGAATACCGAGAAGAAGACGGTCAGCGCGTCATGAAAGGCAGCGAGATCACTGTGCGCGTGGGCCTGGGCCGAGGGTCGGCCAGCGACACAGTTTGGACCTGCGACCTCAGCCACGAATACGTCACCATCAACGCGGATTACCGTTCATGACATCCTCTTCCAGTTCAGCCCTCGATCAATTGCTGGCCAAAGTCAGCCAGCTGGTGGACCGCATTGAGTCGGTCCTGCCTCAGCCATTGTCAGCACCCGATTGGGGTCAGGCGATTGCCTGGCGCTACCGCAAGCGCTCGTCTGGCCATGGCGTGCTGGAGCCAGTGCGGCACGTGGCGGCCATGGCACTGGACGACCTGAAGGAAATTGACGACCAGAAAGTAAAACTGCAACGCAACACCGAGCAGTTTGTGCATGGACGCTCGGCCAATAACGTGCTGTTGACGGGCGCACGGGGTACCGGCAAGTCGTCCCTCATCAAGGCCTGCCTGAATACCTATGCCCAACAGGGCCTGCGCCTGATTGAGGTGGAAAAAGAAGACCTGATCGACTTGCCCGACATCATCGAGGTGGTGGCTGGGCGCGCTGAAAAGTTCATTGTCTACTGCGACGACCTGAGCTTTGAAGACGGCGAGCCGGGCTACAAGGCCCTCAAGTCCATCCTGGATGGCACCGTGGCGGCATCGACTCCGAATGTGCTGATTTATGCCACCAGCAACCGCCGCCATTTGTTGCCCGAGTACATGAGCGAAAACCTCACCTAC
>NZ_JBIKHV010000038.1:0-23694 GCF_044361985.1 Limnohabitans sp.
TGCGCGCCATGGGCATCACCAACCAGCGCGAAACCACGGTGCTGTGGGACCGGGCGACCGGTGAGCCCGTGGCGCCCGCCATCGTTTGGCAGGATCGGCGCACGGCCGTGTTTTGCGATGGCTTGCGTGCAGCAGGTCATGCTTCCAAGATCGCCCGCAAGACAGGTTTGGTGCTGGACGCTTATTTTTCAGGCACCAAACTGGCGTGGTTGCTGGACCATGTGCCAGGTGCCCGGGCGCGTGCTGAACAGGGTGAGTTGGCCTTTGGCACCATTGACAGCTGGCTGCTCTGGCAACTCACCGGCGGGCGTGTGCATGCCACCGATGCCAGCAACGCTTCGCGCACCCTGTTATTCAACCTGAAAACGGGCACCTGGGACCCTGAATTGCTGGCGCTGCTGAAGATCCCTGCCGCCGTGTTGCCTCAGGTGCGGCCTTCTTGCGGCATCGTGGCTGAGACCGACGCCCATTGGCTGGGGGCCTCTGTGCCGATGGCAGGCTGGGCGGGTGATCAGCAGGCGGCCTTGTTTGGGCAGGCTTGTTTTGCACCGGGCATGGCCAAAAACACGTATGGCACGGGCTGCTTCATGCTCATGAATACCGGCAATCAGCCTGTGGCGAGCCATCATCGATTGCTCAGCACGGTGGCCTGGCAAGGCCCCTCAAGCTCAAAGCATCCCATGGCCTATGCGCTGGAGGGTTCGGTGTTCATGGCGGGCGCAACCGTGCAGTGGTTGCGCGACGGTTTGCAGATCATTGACGGTGCCGCCGATGTCGAAGCGCTGGCTGCCAGCGTGCCCGATACGGGCGATGTGTTTTTGGTGCCTGCTTTTGCGGGCCTGGGGGCCCCCGATTGGGACGGGCAGGCCCGAGGGACGCTGGTGGGCATGACCCGGGGCACAGGCCGTGCCCACATTGCGCGCGCGGCTTTGGATGCGATCGCTTTGCAAACCGCCGATGTGTTTCACGCCATGGCCGCCGACAGCGGGCTGGCGCTGAGTGAGCTGCGGGTAGACGGGGGTGCCAGTCGCAACAATTTGCTGATGCAGATTCAGGCCAATGTGTTGGGGGTGCCGGTGGTGCGCAGTCGGGTGACTGAAACGACCGCCTTGGGTGCGGCGTCTTTGGCTGGGTTGGCTACCGGGTTTTGGTCAGGTGCAGAAGAAATATCGGCTCTGTGGCAAGAGGAATGCCGCTTTGAGCCCGAATGGGGTGCAGCGCAACGGCAGCAATTCAGTGCGCGTTGGCGCGAGGCAGTGAGCCGATCACGGTCTTGGGCAAGAAACTGATGCGATGGACAAGCCTGTAGAAATGGGGCCTGCCCCTTTGCCCACTCGGCGAGAAGACCTGCTGGCGCAGCTGACAGCACCCAAAATTTGGGATTTGTTGGTGGTGGGCGGTGGCGCCACGGGCTTGGGGGTGGCTTTGCAGGCTGCCCGTGAAGGCTTGACGGTAGCGCTTTTGGAGGCGAACGACCTGGCCCAGGGAACGTCGTCACGATCGACCAAGCTGGTGCATGGTGGCGTGCGTTATTTGGCACAAGGCCATTGGCCGTTGGTGCGAGAGGCGCTTCACGAACGCCGGGCATTGCTGGAGCGGGCGCCCCATCTGGCCCAACCGCTGGCCTTTGTCATGCCCGCTTACCGATGGGGCGAGCAGGCTTTTTATGGGGCGGGGCTCAAGTTGTATGAATGGCTGGCGGCATCGGCCAGTTTGGGTAAAACTCGATTTTTGAATGCGCAGTCAACCCGTGCGGCCATTGCCGGCATCCGTGCAGAGGGCTTGCGTGGCGGTGTTCAATATTGGGATGGTCAATTTGACGATGCCCGCCTGGCGGTGGCGCTGGCCCGAACGGCAGCCCGTGAAGGCGCTTGTGTGGTCAATCATGTGTCTGTTCAGGGCCTGATTTATGAGGGCAAGCGGGTGGCGGGGGTGCAGGCGCGGGATGCGGAGGGTGACTTTGACTTCGAGCTGCGGGCGCAATGCGTGGTCAATGCCACGGGTGTCTGGGTGGATGGTTTGAGGCAGGCCGATGGCCGGCAGTTTGGGCGGGTTTTGCCTGCCTTGGTGTCGCCCAGCCAGGGCGTGCATTTGGTGGTCGATGCGTCTTTTTGGCCTGGTGACAAGGCCCTGCTGGTGCCCCGAACCGCCGATGGTCGGGTTTTGTTCGCCGTGCCATGGCTGGGCAAGGTGTTGCTGGGCACCACAGACACCGGGCGCGAAGATGCGCCCACCGAACCCCGCCCGGCCAGTGAGGAGGTGGACTGGATCCTGCAAGAAGCAGGGCGCTATTTGGCAAGGCCGCCAAGGCGCCAGGATGTCTTGAGCGCCTGGGCTGGGCTGCGCCCCTTGGCCAAGCCTGTGGCCGCGTCTGGTGCTCAAAACGGAAGTACCCAAAAGGTCAGCCGCGAACACCAAATTGAGGTCTCAGCATCCGGCCTGGTGACTGTGACGGGTGGCAAGTGGACCACTTACAGTGCCATGGCCGAAGATACATTGGAGCAGGCCAGAAGTTTGGCCGGGTTGAAACCGCCCAGTCGGTCGCAGGCCAAGAATGACAAACTGGTGGGGGCGCCGCAAGCAGGTGCTGAGCTTGTCGGGCTTAATCTGCCAGCAGGCATGCATTTGTACGGCTCTGAGCACAGTTGGGTTGGCGCGCTGCCGGGTGCAGATATTGAATTGGCCCCAGGTTTCACCGAGGCCATGGTGCGGTTTGCAGCCCGCCATGAATACGCCCGAAGCGTGGAGGATGTGTTGGCCCGACGCTCCAGGTGTCTATTTCTCGATGCGGTATTGGCCAAAGCGCTGGCCCCAAGGGTCGCCGGCATCCTGAGTGAGGAATTGGGCATTGACCCGGCTTTGGCGGCCTTCGAAGCTTTGGCCGATGACTATGCGCGTTGCCCGTGACGGAGCCAGCCCATCAAGCCATGCCTTTGGCTGCGGGACAGAGGGCATGGAGACGCCCTCGCGGCCTGCCGAGACACCGTCTTTGCAAATTATTTCTCCGATGGGTTGCGCAGGCTGGTTTTTTCAGACATAATTGAGGGCTTCGCTTTGCAAAAGGCGTAAGTATCTGCCCAATCTGAAGCGTTGCGAGTGGTTTGCAGCGTGAATGACGGGTCCAAGACTGATTTCTGCTTGTCGGCCAACAGGTTGGCAGGAAAGAAATACAAGTTGGGAATAAAGAAATGATCCAGACAGAATCTCGGTTAGATGTGGCCGACAACACCGGCGCCAAGTCCGTGCTGTGCATTAAGGTGCTCGGCGGGTCTAAGCGTCGCTATGCAAGTGTTGGCGACGTCATCAAGGTGAGCATCAAGGAAGCCGCTCCGCGTGGTCGCGTCAAAAAAGGCGAGATCTACAGTGCTGTGGTGGTCCGTACTGCCAAAGGCATTCGCCGTGGCGATGGCTCGCTTATCAAATTCGACGGCAATGCGGCAGTGTTGCTGAACGCCAAGTTGGAGCCAATCGGCACCCGCATCTTCGGTCCGGTCACGCGCGAATTGCGTACTGAGAAGTTCATGAAGATCGTGTCCCTGGCTCCTGAAGTACTGTAAGGACGCGCCATGAACAAGATTCGCAAAGGCGACGAAGTCATCGTCATCACAGGTCGTGACAAAGGCAAGCGCGGCACAGTGTCGCTGCGGGCCAGCGATTCACATGTGTTGATCGAGGGCGTAAACATCGTCAAAAAACACGCCAAGCCAAACCCGATGAAGGGCACTACTGGCGGCATCATCGAAAAGGCCATGCCGATTCACCAATCCAATGTGGCTATTTTCAATGCCGCATCCGGTAAGGCTGATCGTGTGGGCATCAAGCTGCAAGCTGACGGAAAACGCGTTCGCGTTTACAAGTCAAGCGGCGAAGAAATCAAGGTGGCATAAGCATGGCACGTTTGCAAAAACTCTTCCGCGAGAAAATCGCTGCTGACCTGGTGGCCAAATTTGGCTACAAGTCGCCCATGCAGGTCCCTCGCATTACAAAGATCACCTTGAACATGGGTGTGTCCGAAGCGGTCGCTGACAAGAAAGTCATGGACCACGCAGTCAGCGACTTGACCAAGATCGCAGGTCAGAAGCCTGTTGTGACCAAGGCCAAGAAGGCGATTGCCGGATTCAAGATCCGTGAGCAACAGCCCATTGGTTGCATGGTGACATTGCGCGGCGTGCAGATGTATGAGTTCCTGGACCGTTTCGTGACCGTGGCCCTGCCCCGCGTCCGTGACTTCCGTGGTATCTCTGGCCGTGCATTCGACGGTCGTGGCAACTACAACATCGGCGTTAAAGAGCAGATCATTTTCCCTGAGATTGAATATGACAAGGTAGATGCCTTGCGCGGACTCAATATCAGCATTACCACTACGGCCAAGTCTGACGAAGAGTGCAAAGCACTTTTGGCAGCTTTCCGCTTCCCCTTCAAGAACTGAGGTGTCACGTGGCTAAAGTAGCTTTGATCGAGCGCGAGCTCAAGCGTGAAAAACTGGCAGCTAAATTCGCGAAAAAATACGCTGAATTTAAAGCCATCGCCAACGATGCCAAGCGCAGTGATGAAGAGCGTGCAGCTGCCCGTCTGGGTCTGCAAAAGCTTCCGCGCAACGCCAACCCGACCCGCCAACGCAACCGCTGTGCAATCACCGGTCGCCCACGCGGCACGTTCCGTCAATTTGGTCTGGGTCGCGCCAAGATCCGTGAATTAGCCTTTGCAGGCAACATTCCGGGCGTGACCAAGGCCAGCTGGTAATCGGCAGGAGATAACAACATGAGCATGAGTGATCCTATTGCCGATCTGTTGACCCGCATCCGTAACGCACAAATGGTTTCAAAAGCCAATGTGTTGGTACCTTCTTCCAAAGTGAAGGTGGCCATCGCTCAAGTGCTGAAAGATGAAGGTTACATTGATGGCTTCCAAGTCAAAACCGAGGACGGCAAGTCTGTTCTCGAAATCGCCCTGAAGTACTATGCCGGTCGCCCAGTGATCGAGCGTATTGAGCGTGTGAGCCGTCCTGGCTTGCGCGTGTACAAAGGCCGTGACGCCATACCGCAAGTCCAAAACGGCTTGGGTGTCGCCATTGTCACCACGCCCCAGGGTGTGATGACCGACCGCAAAGCGCGCGCAGCCGGTGTCGGTGGCGAAGTGCTTTGCTATGTCGCTTAAAGGCAGGAGAGACTGAATGTCCCGAGTAGGAAAAATGCCTGTGACCATCCCCGCTGGTGTGGATGTGTCGATCGCACAAGATCAAATCAGTGTCAAGGGTGTGGGTGGTCAATTGGCCATTTCATCCAACATGCTGGTCAATGTGAGCAATGAAGGTGGCAAGCTGAGCTTTGTCCCTGCCAATGACTCACGCGAAGCCAATGCCATGAGCGGTACCTTGCGTCAGCTGGTTAACAACATGGTGACTGGCGTGACCAAGGGCTTCGAAAAGAAGTTGAACCTGGTCGGTGTGGGTTACAAGGCGGCTGCGTCTGGTACCAAACTGAACCTGGCCGTTGGTTATTCGCACCCTGTCAACATCGACATGCCTGCTGGCATCACGGTGGCCACTCCGACCGCGACTGAAATCGTGATCAAGGGTGCCGACCGTCAACGTGTTGGCCAAATTGCTGCTGAGATCCGTGCTGTTCGTCCTCCTGAGCCTTACAAAGGCAAGGGCATCCGTTATTCGGATGAGAAGATCACGATCAAAGAGACCAAGAAGAAATAAGGAGCTGCACCATGTTGACCAAGAAAGAGCAGCGTCTGCGTCGTGCACGCCAAACACGCATCCGCATTGCACAGCAAGGCGTGGCCCGTTTGACCGTGAACCGCACCAATTTGCACATTTATGCCAGCGTTATTTCTGGTTGCGGCACGAAAGTGTTGGCCAGTGCATCCACAGCCGAAGCCGAAGTGCGCACAGCCCTGGGAGCTGCAGGTAAAGGCGGTAACGCCGCTGCGGCCTCAGTCGTTGGCAAGCGCATTGCTGAAAAAGCAAAAGCTGCTGGCGTTGAGAAGGTCGCCTTCGACCGCGCAGGTTTCGCTTACCACGGTCGTGTTAAGGCTTTAGCCGAAGCAGCCCGTGAAGCAGGTCTGCAGTTCTAAACGGATCGGAGATACAAATGGCTAAATTTACAGCAAAACCGCAGAGTGACGGTCCTGAAGACGGTCTCCGCGAAAAGATGATCGCGGTCAACCGCGTGACCAAAGTGGTTAAGGGTGGCCGTATTCTCGGTTTCGCCGCATTGACCGTGGTCGGTGACGGCGATGGCAAAGTGGGTATGGGCAAAGGCAAGTCGAAAGAAGTGCCTGCGGCTGTGCAAAAAGCGATGGAAGAAGCCCGTCGCAACCTGGCCAAAGTTCACCTCAAAAATGGCACGATTCACCATGCAGTGCATGGTCACCACGGCGCTGCACGCGTCATGATGGCACCAGCGCCCAAGGGTACTGGCATCATCGCGGGTGGTCCAATGCGCGCCGTGTTCGAAGTGGTCGGCATCACAGATATCGTGGCCAAGAGCCATGGTTCTTCCAACCCTTACAACATGGTTCGTGCCACTCTGGACGCATTGTCCAATTGCACTACAGCCTCCAACGTGGCAGCCAAGCGTGGCAAGTCCGTTGAAGAGTTGTTCGGCTGAACCGGAGAACGAACATGACGACACAATCAACCGTGAAAGTCCAATTGGTTCGCAGCCCGATTGGCACCAAAGAATCCCACCGAGCCACTGTCCGTGGTCTTGGTTTGCGCAAGCTGAATTCTGTGAGTGAGTTGCAAGACTCGCCTGCAGTGCGCGGCATGATCAATAAGATCAGCTACCTGGTCAAAGTTCTCTAAGAGGCCGATGATGGAACTCAATAGCATCAAGCCCGCAGAAGGCTCCAAGCACGCACCCCGCCGAGTCGGTCGTGGTATCGGTTCAGGTTTGGGTAAAACCGCCGGCCGTGGTCACAAAGGCCAGAAATCCCGCTCAGGCGGCTACCACAAAGTGGGCTTCGAAGGCGGTCAAATGCCTTTGCAGCGCCGTCTCCCCAAGCGTGGTTTTAAATCACATTTGCTCAAGTACAACGCCGAAATCACGCTGACCAGCCTGGCTCGCCTTGACTTGGCTGAAGTGGATGTTCTGACATTGAAGCAAGCCGGTTTGGTGTCGCAAATGGCCAAAGTGGTCAAAGTGATCAAGTCTGGTGAACTTGCCAAAGCGGTCAAGCTGACAGGCATAGTCGCGACTGCGGGTGCCAAAGCAGCGATTGAAGCTGTTGGTGGCTCTGTAGCCTGAACTCAGACAAACGAGTCATAACGTGGTAACCAGCGCTCATCAGACTGCCAAAGGAGACAAGTTCGGCGACCTCCGTCGCCGGCTTATCTTTTTGTTGCTCGCGTTGGTGGTTTACCGCGCTGGAGCGCACATTCCTGTGCCAGGCATTGACCCGGAACAACTGAAGCAATTGTTCAATGGCCAGCAAGGCGGCATCTTGAGCCTGTTCAACATGTTCTCGGGTGGCGCCCTGTCGAGATTTACCGTGTTTGCCTTGGGCATCATGCCGTATATTTCTGCTTCCATCGTGATGCAGTTGTTGACCTACGTTGTCCCTACTTTCGAGCAGATGAAGAAAGAGGGCGAATCGGGTCGACGCAAAATCACTCAATACACTCGCCTAGGTGCATTGGGTTTGGCCATTTTTCAGTCGCTGGGTATCGCTGTGGCATTGGAGGCTTCGGCTGGGTTGGTGATCAATCCGGGCATGGGTTTCCGCATGACCGCTGTGGTCAGCCTGACTGCAGGCACCATGTTCCTGATGTGGCTGGGTGAGCAGATCACTGAGCGGGGTTTGGGAAACGGAATTTCCATCCTGATATTCGCCGGTATCGCTGCTGGTTTGCCAAGTGCTCTGGGGGGCTTGTTTGAACTGGTCCGTACGGGCGCAATGAACCCACTGATTTCAATCTTGATCATCGTTGTTGTGGCACTTGTGACCTACTTTGTAGTGTTTGTCGAACGGGGTCAACGCAAGATATTGGTCAATTACGCGCGCCGCCAGGTCGGCAACAAGGTTTATGGTGGTCAGTCCTCCCATTTGCCCCTCAAGTTGAACATGGCAGGTGTTATTCCTCCAATTTTTGCGTCTTCGATCATTCTTTTGCCGGCCACTTTGATTGGTTGGTTCAGTTCGGGTGCATCTGAAAGCTTTGTGGTCCGGTTTTTCAAGGATGTGGCCAATGCATTGGCACCTGGACAGCCTGTTTACGTGATGTTTTATGCGGCGGCCATCATTTTCTTCTGCTTCTTTTACACAGCGCTGGTTTTCAACAGCCGTGAAACTGCAGACAACCTGAAGAAAAGTGGTGCTTTCATTCCGGGCATCCGTCCGGGTGATCAAACGGCCAAATACATCGATAAGATTTTGTTGCGATTGACCGCAGTCGGCGCCGCTTACATCACCTTCGTGTGTTTGCTGCCTGAATTCTTGATTCTGAAATACAATGTTCCGTTTTACTTTGGCGGTACATCGTTGCTGATCATTGTGGTTGTGACAATGGATTTCATGGCCCAGGTGCAAAATTATTTGATGTCGCAACAATACGATTCTCTTTTGAAGAAGGCCAGTTTCAAGTCTTGAGCAAACAGTTGGGCCCAGTTGCCCTCTGACGCGAAAGCATGAAGCGGTGTTGTTGGGACGAAGTTGAGTTTGGTAGAAATCCTTGCCATTTGTGCAGGGCCAATAAATTTGATCCAGTCTGTTATGGGCTGGGTGAACGATTAGTTTTAGGAGAAAACCATGAGAGTTTCTGCTTCGGTGAAGAAAATTTGCCGCAACTGCAAAGTCATTCGCCGTAAAGGCGTTGTTCGTGTGATCTGTACAGATCCACGTCACAAGCAGCGTCAAGGCTGATTGAATTAGTTTTAGAGGACGAAAATGGCACGTATCGCTGGCATCAACATTCCGCCGCATAAACATGCTGAAATTGGCTTGACCGCCATTTTCGGTATTGGACGCACTCGCGCACGACAAATTTGCGAGGCTTCTGGCATCGCATATTCCAAAAAGATCAAAGATCTGACGGACGCGGATCTCGAAAAAATTCGCGATCAAATCGCAGTTTTCACCATTGAAGGTGACCTGCGCCGCGAAACAACCATGAACATCAAGCGTTTGATGGATATTGGTTGCTACCGTGGTTTCCGTCACCGTCGCGGTTTGCCCATGCGCGGTCAGCGTACCCGTACCAATGCACGCACTCGCAAGGGTCCGCGCAAAGGTGCAGCGGCTCTGAAGAAATAAGCAGGATTGAGAGACCACCATGGCTAAAGCACAATCAAACAGCGCATCACAACGTGTACGCAAAAAAGTCCGCAAGAACATTGCTGACGGCATCGCACACGTTCATGCGTCTTTCAACAACACCATCATCACGATCACCGATCGTCAAGGCAACGCCTTGGCATGGGCATCTTCCGGTGGCCAGGGTTTCAAGGGTTCGCGCAAATCGACGCCCTTTGCTGCCCAGGTTGCTTCAGAAGTTGCAGGTCGTGCGGCTCAAGAACAAGGTATCAAAAACCTCGACGTCGAAATCAAGGGCCCCGGTCCTGGTCGCGAGTCATCGGTTCGCGCCTTGGGTGCTTTGGGCATCCGCATTACATCCATCGCCGATGTGACGCCTGTTCCGCACAACGGCTGCCGCCCTCAAAAGCGTCGTCGTATCTAATTCAAACCAAGCCCACCGCCAGGCAATGCTTGCATCGCCTGGCTCCCGCATTTCTGATGCGGTAGTTGCATAAAGGAAAATCAAGTGGCACGCTACCTAGGCCCCAAGGCCAAACTCTCTCGCCGTGAAGGCACCGATTTGTTCCTCAAGAGTGCACGTCGCTCGATCGCGGACAAGTCTAAATTTGACTCCAAGCCCGGCCAACACGGTCGAACGTCTGGTCAGCGCACTTCAGATTACGGTCTGCAATTGCGTGAAAAGCAGAAAGTCAAGCGCATGTACGGCGTGCTCGAAAAGCAGTTCCGCCGCTATTTTGCTGAAGCCGATCGCCGCAAGGGCAACACAGGCTCCAATTTGCTGGGTTTGTTGGAATGTCGTCTCGACAATGTGGTTTATCGCATGGGCTTTGGCTCGACGCGCGCTGAAGCCCGTCAGATGGTTTCTCACAAAGCCATCACTGTGAACGGTCAATCCGTCAACATCCCTTCCTACCTGGTCAAGGCGGGTGACATGATCGCTGTTCGCGAGAAGTCCAAAAAGCAAAACCGTGTGGTTGAGGCTTTGCAATTGGCGCTCCAAGTGGGCATGCCTGCTTGGGTTGAAGTCAATGCCGAGAAGGCAGAAGGCACCTTTAAGAAGGTCCCTGATCGCGATGAATTTGCTGCTGACATCAACGAATCGTTGATCGTCGAACTGTATTCACGTTAATTCGTTGTTTCAATCGTTCCCGGTACACAAGGCATTGTGTGTCGGGTGCTTCATCTGCCTTACCGGTGTAACGAACCGGGGGTATTGAGAGGAAGTCTGAATGCAAACCAATCTGTTGAAACCCAAAGCTATCCAAGTTGAACAACTGGCACCTAACCGTGCGAAAGTGACCTTGGAGCCGTTTGAGCGTGGTTATGGCCACACACTCGGCAATGCATTGCGTCGCGTTTTGTTGTCTTCCATGGTGGGTTACTCCGCTACAGAAGTCACCATCGCCGGTGTTGTGCATGAGTACTCTTCCATTGACGGTGTTCAAGAAGACGTCGTTAACATCTTGTTGAACCTCAAAGGTGTGGTTTTCAAGTTGCACAACCGTGATGAGGTGACGCTGAGTTTGCGCAAAGATGGCGAAGGCGCCGTAACTGCCGCTGACATTCAGACGCCGCATGACGTTGAAATCATCAACCCTGAGCACATCATTGCCAATTTGTCGCACGGCGGCAAACTGGACATGCAGATCAAAGTTGAAAAGGGCCGTGGTTATGTGCCAGGCAGCATGCGCAGGTTTGCTGACGAGCCGACAAAAGCCTTGGGCCGAATCGTTTTGGATGCATCATTTTCTCCGGTTAAACGCGTGAGCTATACCGTTGAAAGCGCTCGTGTTGAGCAGCGTACAGACTTGGACAAGTTGGTTATTGAAATCGAGACCAATGGTGCGATCACGGCAGAAGACGCTGTGCGTTCATCTGCCAAAATCCTGGTTGAACAACTGGCTGTGTTTGCACAACTTGAAGGCAGCGAGTTGTCTGCCTTCAATGAGCCCGCTCAACGTGGCGGTACGAGCAGCTTCGATCCGATTTTGTTGCGTCCTGTGGATGAGCTCGAACTCACTGTTCGTTCTGCCAACTGCCTCAAAGCGGAAAACATTTACTACATCGGTGACCTGATCCAGCGTACCGAAAACGAATTGCTCAAGACCCCTAATCTGGGTCGTAAATCGCTCAATGAGATCAAGGAAGTTCTCGCTTCCCGTGGTCTGACTTTGGGCATGAAACTCGAAGCCTGGCCTCCAGCAGGTCTGGAAAAGCGCTAATATCAAATTCCCGGATAACTCCGGTGTGTGCACGGGCAGTACCTGATACGGCTGTCTGTTTAATAAAGAAAGGTAAGCACCATGCGTCACGGACACGGCCTCCGTAAATTGAACCGCACCAGCGAGCACCGTCTCGCTATGTTGCGCAACATGATGAATTCGCTCATCGAGCACGAAGTCATCAAAACAACACTCCCTAAAGCCAAAGAGTTGCGTCGCGTCATTGAACCGATGATCACGTTGGCCAAAGAAGACAATCTGTCGAACAAACGCTTGGCATTCAACCGCCTGCGTGACCGTGACAGCGTTGTCAAATTGTTTGCCGATCTGGGCCCTCGTTTTGCCAAGCGCCCTGGTGGTTACACACGCATTTTGAAAATGGGTTACCGAGTGGGTGACAACGCACCCATGGCCTTGGTTGAATTGGTTGATCGTGCAGAAACTTCTGCCGAAAAAGCTGCAGATTAAGATACAATGTAAAGATACCGCGGGGTGGAGCAGTCTGGTAGCTCGTTGGGCTCATAACCCAAAGGTCGTTGGTTCAAATCCGGCCCCCGCAACCAAATTTCAACCTCGGTTGAGAAACTTAAAAACCCTCTTCGGAGGGTTTTTTCGTTTGCACTGTCGCCTGGCAATTCAGAGTGATAGACGTGTGATCAAGCCCTGGAGTGCGAAGGCTGTTGTGGCCTCTCTGATCTGATGGCGATTGCCTACAAAGTGCTGTAATTCAGCAGTCACCAGTCCATCGATGCACCATGCCATCCAGACGGTTCCTACAGGCTTGTCAGGCGTTCCCCCGTTGGGGCCGGCGACACCTGTAACAGCCACTGAAACGAGTGACTTAGAACGGTATACAGCTCCCAGCACCATGGCGCGCGCGACAGACTCGCTGACAGCACCATGGGTTGCCAGCAATTCGCTGGGTACACCCAGCATTTGAGTTTTGGCGTCATTGGAGTAGGTTACAAATCCACGGTCGAACCACGCACTGGAACCTGACAGGTCAGTACAACGGGCCGCTATCAGGCCACCCGTACAACTTTCTGCAGTTGCCAGCATCCACTTCAAACGGATGAGCTGATGTGAAAGTTGCAAAGTCAAATCAGGGCTCATAACCATCTCCACAAAGCAAGAGTCATCAGCGTGCAAAAAGCTGCGACAAGGTCGTCCCAGATGATGCCCCAACCACCACGCCAACCAAAGCCTTTGAACAATTGATCAGCCCAAGCAACAGGTCCGGGTTTGTAAATATCATAAAAACGAAACAAGGCAAATGCGCTCAACTGGCCCCAAAACCCTGTGGGCATGACAAGGTAGAAGATCAGCCAAATGGCTATCACTTCGTCCCAAACAATGGCGCCGGGATCGCTCACGCCCATGTGTTGTGCTGTGACGGTGCAGGCCCACCAGCCCACTAAAATTCCCATGGCAATCAAAGCAGCTTGTGCGGGTAGGGAAAGGTGGTTTTGAATCACAAGCCACGATGCCCAGCCCCACAGGCTACCCACGGTACCAGGTGCTTTGCCTGCCAAGCCAGAACCCATTCCTAACGCGATGACATGCGCCGGATGTGACAGCATGAACTTGGCTGTCGGTCTGATGGGCCGAATGACGGGGCCGGATTCAGAGGAGATGATCATCGTCAGGCAAAGTGGTCAAAAGAGCGAAATGTGTTGGTGACAATTTGGCCCTTGGCATCCAGCAAAGACAATGTTCGAGATGGCGTAATGCGGCCGATGCGTGTGACGCGGGTGCCGCAACCATGTGCCGCGGCGAGAACTTCCGCAGAAGAAGCAACAGGTGCGGTAAAAACCAATTCGTAATCATCACCACCTGACATCACGCATGACATGGCCAGATCAGGTGGGCATGACCACTGGCGAGCGGTTTGCATGAGTGTTGTGGCGATATGCGTGTCAATTTCAGCGCCCACTTGGCTGGCTTTGAGGATGTGCCCCAAGTCACCCAGCAGGCCGTCACTGACGTCAGCCATGGCATGGGCAATGCCGCGAAGAGCCTGGCCCAGCGCAACACGGGGTGTGGGGCAGTCCATGCGGAGTCTCGCCGCATCAAACACAGGCTGTGGCAAGCTGACCTTGCCGCGAAAGGCTTCAAGCGCCAAGCGGGCATCGCCCAAATGACCGCTGACATACAAGTCGTCGCCTGCTTGGGCACCGCTGCGCAATATGGATTGCCCATGGGGAACTTCCCCCATCACGGTGATCGCAATGTTCAAAGGACCTTGCGTGGTGTCGCCACCAATCAGTTCACAAGCGTGGGCATCCGCCAACTGGAAAAGTCCTTTGGAAAAGCCGGACAGCCAATCGCTATCGGCATGGGGCAAAGACAAGGACAAGAGGAAGGCTTGGGGAGTGGCGCCACATGCGGCCAAGTCACTTAAATTCACAGCCAGTGCTTTGTGACCAAGGCGTTGCGGGTCAGTTGTCGATAAAAAATGACGCCCTTCCACCAGCATATCGGCTGAAAAAGCCAACTGGTAGCCGGACCGTGGTGACCATACGGCGCAGTCGTCGCCAATGCCTACGTCCACCCGTTGTGGCGGACGTTTGAAAAAGCGTTCGATCAGGTCAAATTCACCCATGGTCATGAGCTTAACCGCAAGAAAGCGATGGCCTTAGTGCAGTGTGCGGCCGGTCAGTCCGGAAGTGGAGGATTCGAGCACAAAAGCCTTAATCGGCACATCAAATTTGTGGCCATCTTCAGCCACGAAAAAGTAGCTACCGCGCATGGTTCCACTGGGCGCCCGCAGACGACAGCCGCTTGTGTACTGAAAAGACTCGCCTGGCCGCAGCAAAGGTTGCTGACCGACCACGCCCAGTCCGTTGACTTCGTCGGTGTGCCCGCGCTCATCCTGAATCACCCATTGGCGTGAGATCAACTGAGCGGGCACAGTACCCATGTTGGTCACCGTGACGGTATAAGCAAAAGCAAAAACCTCTTGCAGCGGGTTGCTTTGCTCAGCCACGTATTGGGGCAGCACTTCAATTTGAACGGCGTAATCAGACATCAGCACATGTTAACTGCGACAATTCGAGAATGACAACGACCTTTCGAATTGCCCCTTCCATCCTCTCGGCTGATTTCGCCCGCTTGGGCGAAGAAGTCAAAAGCGTCATTGACGCCGGTGCCGACTGGATCCACTTTGACGTGATGGACAACCATTACGTGCCCAATCTCACATTTGGCCCAATGGTCTGCCAAGCCCTCAAACCGCATGCCAAAACCGCAGAGGGCGTGGCAGTACCGATCGATGTGCACCTGATGATTTCTCCTGTAGACGCGTTGGCCGCCGGTTTTGCAGAAGCCGGGGCAGACCTCATCAGTTTTCACCCCGATGCCAGCGGGCATGTGCACCGCAGCATTCAGGCCATCAAAAGCAAGGGTGTGAAGGCTGGGCTGGTGTTCAACCCGGCGGAGCCTTTGGACGTTCTGCAATGGACCATCGACGACATTGATTTGATCCTCATCATGAGCGTCAACCCAGGCTTTGGCGGCCAGAGCTTCATCGACTCGGCCCTGCGCAAAATCGAGCAAGCGCGCAAGTTGATTGAAGCCAGTGGGCGTGACATCCGCCTTGAGGTGGATGGTGGCATCAAGGTCGACAACATTCGTCGCGTCGCCGATGCAGGCGCCGACACTTTCGTGGCCGGCAGTGCTATTTTTGGCCAACCCGATTACAAAAGGGTGATCGACCAGATGCGCTTGGCTTTGGGCTGAACAGATGTCCAGCCTTGCCCAAGACCTGACTCGGATCGAAGCCGTTATTTTTGACCTGGATGGCACCATGGTGCACACACTGGGTGATTTTCAGGTCGCCTTGCACCGCACCATGGCCGACTTGGGTCTGCCGCCGGTGTCAGATAAGCTGATTGAAGAGACCATCGGCAAGGGCTCCGAGCACCTGATACGTAGCCTGCTGACTCACCAGCACGCCAGGGCCGAGGCTAGAAAGGTGGGACAAGCATTCACGGCGTGGTCTGTAGATGCCTTGTTCGAGCAGGCTTGGCAAACTTACCAGCGCCATTACCTTGAGATCAACGGGCAGTTTTCCAGTGTTTACCCCGGGGTTACGCTGGCTTTGCAGGCCTTGGCTGCACAAGGCATGCCCATGGCCTGCTTGACCAACAAACCACGCTCGTTTGCCTTGGCGCTGCTGAAAGAAAAAGCACTGGACCATTTCTTTGGCCCTGTATTTGGCGGTGACAGTTTTGAACGCAAAAAACCTGACCCCTTGCCTGTGCTGAAAACCTGTGAAGCCCTGGGTTTCCCTGTGGCGAAAACCTTGATGGTGGGCGACTCCAGCAATGATGCCCGCGCAGCTCACGCTGCGGGGTGCCCCGTGGTGCTGGTGACCTACGGCTACAACCACGGCCAACGTGTGCAGGACACGCCCGCCGCCGCTTGGCTGGATTCTCTGGCGGTTCTGCCGCACCGCTTGCGGGCCGCAAACTATTGATGAAATGCGAGACCGCTTCAGAAACAGCCCCTCGGCTTTGCTACACTTGCCACATCATGTTCATCTTCCACAGTCACTCCTGCGCAGCCTGCCTGCCGAGCCTCATCGGCCGGGGAGCCTGGCCCTGGCGTCAGCCAGCCTGACACCCTGTTCTGCGCGGCATTGCCGCCACCCGCGCTCAGCAACGGCTGGGCACTTGGATGAATGAAAAGCACCTCGTCTGAGGTCGCTGAGCTCTTTGGAGGCTCTTGCCCGTGATCACCGAACTTGAATTCAAAAGCCTGGCCAGCCAAGGCTACAACCGCATCCCCCTCATGCTGGAGGCCTTTGCGGACCTAGAAACTCCCTTGTCACTTTATTTGAAGCTGGCACACACCCAAGACAATGGCCGGTTCAGTTTCTTGCTGGAGTCCGTGGTGGGTGGCGAGCGCTTTGGCCGCTACAGTTTCATCGGCTTGCCTGCGCGCACGCTGGTTCGGGCCAGCGGCTTTGGCGCCGAAGCAAAGACCGAAGTGGTGCGCGATGGCTTGGTGATCGAGACTGCCGAAGGCAACCCACTTGACTTTGTTGAGCATTATCAAAAGCGTTTCAAGGTGGCCCTGCGTCCTGGCTTGCCCCGTTTTTGCGGCGGTCTGGCGGGCTATTTCGGTTATGACTCGGTGCGCTACATCGAGAAAAAACTTGAAAAAACCTGTCCGCCGGACACTCTGGGTACACCCGATATCCTGCTTTTGCAATGCGAAGAATTGGCGGTGATCGACAACTTGTCAGGCAAGCTTTACTTGATTGTTTATGCCGACCCTGCCACGCCCGAAGCCTATGTGGGCGCCAAAAAACGCCTGCGAGACCTCAAGGAGCAGTTGAAGTACTCGGTCAGTGCCCCGGTGGTCAAACCCACCGAGTCCTACCCAGCCGAACGTGACTTTGCCAAAGCCGATTACATCGCTGCTGTCGAGCGTGCCAAAGAGCTGATCGCGGGGGGGGATTTCATGCAGGTGCAGGTCGGTCAGCGAATCAAAAAGCGCTACACCGAGAGCCCTTTGTCTTTGTACCGTGCCTTGCGATCGCTGAACCCCAGCCCGTACATGTATTTCTACAACTTCGGGGATTTCCATGTGGTGGGTGCCAGTCCTGAAATTCTGGTGCGTCAGGAGCAAACCGACGAGGGCGCCAAAGTCATCATCCGCCCCTTGGCCGGAACGCGCCCACGAGGGGCCACGCCCGACAAAGACAAAGCCGCCGAGCATGAGCTGATCAATGACCCGAAAGAGCGTGCCGAACATGTGATGTTGATTGACTTGGCGCGCAACGACATTGGGCGCATTGCAAAAATCGGTACGGTCAAAGTGACCGAGGCTTTTGTGGTGGAGCGCTACAGCCATGTCATGCACATCGTGAGCAATGTCGAGGGCGTACTGAAAGAGGGTATGACCAACATGGATGTGCTCAAGGCTACTTTTCCTGCGGGCACCCTGACGGGCGCACCCAAGGTGCATGCCATGGAACTGATCGACCAGTTTGAGCCCGTCAAGCGCGGCATTTATGGCGGGGCTTGCGGCTATATCAGCTATGCCGGTGACATGGACGTGGCCATTGCCATTCGCACGGCCGTCATCAAGGACCAGACCTTGTATGTCCAGGCGGCAGCCGGTGTCGTGGCCGATTCGGTGCCCGAGATGGAGTGGCGCGAAACCGAGCACAAGGCGCGTGCCTTGTTGCGGGCGAGCGAGTTGGTCGAAGAAGGTCTGGAGTGACGGCGATGAAAAAAATCAAACTCCTCATGATCGACAACTACGACTCCTTCACCTTCAACATCGTTCAGTACTTTGGCGAGCTGGGCGCCGAGGTCGAGGTTTTTCGCAACGACGAGATCACGCTGGAAGGCATCGCTGCACGCGAGCCTGACCGACTGGTGATTTCACCCGGCCCTTGTTCCCCTGCCCAGGCGGGCATTTCGGTGGCGGCCATTCAGCATTTCGCGGGCAAGTTGCCCATTTTGGGCGTGTGTTTGGGGCATCAAAGCATAGGCGCCGCTTTGGGTGGCAAGATCGTGCGCGCCAAAGAGCTGATGCATGGCAAGACCAGTGTGATCACGACCACACAAGAGGGGGTTTTTGCGGGCTTGCCGCCTCAATTCACCGTCAACCGTTACCACTCCCTGGCGATTGAGGCCAGCACTTGTCCGCCCTGTCTGAAGGTCACGGCCTGGACAGAAGATGGCGAGATCATGGGTGTTCGCCATAAGGAGCTTGACATTGAGGGTGTGCAATTTCACCCGGAATCCATCCTGACCGAGCATGGCCATGCCATGCTCAATAACTTTTTGATGCGACCATGACCATTGACCTCAGAAGCGATACGGTCACGCAGCCCACGGTGGCGATGCGTGAAGCCATGCTGAAAGCCCCGTTGGGCGATGATGTGTTTGGTGATGACCCCACGGTCAATGCCTTGCAAGAACGGATGGCGCAAATCACAGGCAAAGAAGCGGCATTGTTCATGCCCTCCGGAACCCAGAGCAACCTCTGTGCCCTGATGGCGCATTGCGAACGCGGTGACGAATACATCGTCGGGCAAAACGCCCACACCTACCGCTACGAAGGGGGTGGTGCCGCCGTGCTGGGCAGCATTCAGCCGCAACCGCTTGCACAAACTGCATCGGGTGAAATGGCGCTGGCTGACATCGCTGCTGCCATCAAACCGGTGGATTGTCACTTTGCACGCACCCGTTTGCTGGCGCTTGAAAACACCTGGAATGGGCACCCCATGTCTCAGCTTTATCTGGCACAGGCCACAGGGTTGGCCAGGCAGCATGGCTTGTCGGTGCACCTGGACGGCGCGCGCCTGTTCAATGCCGCCGTGGAACAGGCCCAGGGGGGCTCGGTGGGCGACAGCGTGCGCCAGATCGTGGATCACTTTGACAGTGTTTCTGTGTGTTTCAGCAAGGGTTTGGGCGCGCCTGTCGGCTCGGCCTTGTGTGGTAGCCATGCGCTGATCGCGAAGGCGCTGCGCTGGCGCAAGGTTTTGGGCGGTGGCTTGCGTCAGTCTGGCGTCCTGGCTGCTGCTGCCTTGCATGCACTCGACCACCATGTGGACCGTCTGGCAGACGACCACGCACTGGCCCAGCGCTTGGCCCATGGGTTGATCGGCATTGAGGGGCTGAGCGTGCGCTCGGTTCAAACCAATATTGTTTTTGTGGATGTGGCCGATGGCCGTGGCACTGCGCTGCTGAGCGACTTGAAAGCCCATGGTGTACTGGCCACTGGTTTGATCGGTCTGCGGTTTGTGACCCACTTGGGTGTGGATGCCGCAGGGATTGACCATGCGTTGGTGTGCATTCGACGTCACATGGGCGGTGAAGCTGTCGAGGCTTCAAGGGCGCCATCTGGATCAGGCGTTTACTGACCACAACCCGCCATGCCAGAAACCCAGCAAATCCTGATGTTCGTGGTGGCCGGTGTGCTGCTGAACCTCACGCCCGGACCTGACGTCCTTTTCATCGTCAGCCAGTCATTGCGTGGCGGCGTTCGCATGGGTTTGGTGGCTGCGTGGGGCATCACCGCAGGTTGTTTTGTGCATGTGGCGATTGCCGCTTTTGGTTTGGGCGATTTGCTGGCCAGTTCTGCGCCAGCATTCAATTTGATCAAATGGCTGGGCGCTGCGTACCTGATGTGGATGGGGTTGAGTTTGTTGAAGACCACGGCACACACTGTCGGGGAGGGCTGGACTGAAACCCCTGTGTTGCAGACTGGAAAGGCAAGCGACAACAGACGAAACTTGCGAGCAGTCTTTCTCAAGGCTTTTGCCACCAATGCCCTGAACCCCAAAGTCGCGCTGTTTTTCCTGGCATTTGTGCCGCAATTCATACCTGCCAACTCCCCAGATCCTGCCTGGACATTTGTGCTGCTGGGCTGCCTGTTTAATTTCAATGGTTTGCTGATTTGCATGGCTTGGGCGCTGGCTGCGTCCTGGCTGTCTCAACGCGCAAGCTGGCTGCAGCTTGGACTGCGCAAGCTGGACCGGCTGGCGGGTCTTATGTTTGTCGGTTTTGGTCTCAAGCTGGCCATGACCGACGCGCCCGCGCATTGATGCCCTGAAAAAAAATTGCTTATTTGTAAGGAAGACGCCCATGCCCATTACCCCTCAGGAAGCACTGCAACGCACCATTGAGCACCGTGAAATTTTTCATGACGAGATGCTTAAAATCATGCGCATGATCATGAATGGTGAGTTGTCTCCCGTCATGACGGCTGCACTCATTACCGGCTTGCGTGTAAAAAAAGAGACCATTGGCGAGATCACGGCCGCAGCACAGGTCATGCGCGAATTTTCAACCAAGGTGCATGTGGCTGACCCCACCCATTTGGTGGACATTGTGGGCACGGGTGGGGATGGCGCCCACACCTTCAACATTTCGACCTGTGCCATGTTTGTGGCCGCTGCAGCAGGCGCCAAAACCGCCAAGCACGGTGGCCGCAGTGTCAGCAGCAAATCAGGCAGTGCCGATGTGGTGGAGGCGCTGGGGGGCAACATTCATCTTTCTCCAGAGCAAATAGCGCGGTCCATAGAAGAAGTCGGAATTGGCTTCATGTTTGCGCCCAACCACCATCCAGCCATGAAAAACGTGGCACCGGTGCGCAAGGAGTTGGGCGTCAGAACCATCTTCAACATCTTGGGGCCACTGACCAATCCGGCCAGTGCCCCGAATATCCTGATGGGGGTTTTTCACTCCGATTTGGTGGGCATTCAGGTGCGTGCTTTGCAGCGTTTGGGAGCTGAGCACGCCGTGGTGGTTTATGGCCGAGATGGCATGGACGAAATCAGCCTGGGGGCAGCCACTTTGGTGGGGGAGCTCAAGAACGGACAGATCACTGAATACGAAATTCACCCTGAAGATTTCGGTTTGCCCATGGCGAGCAACCGCACATTGAAGGTCGATACGCCCGAGCAGTCGATGGCCATGCTGCGGGGTGTGCTGGACAATGAGCCTGGCGCTGCGCGAGACATTGTCATGATCAATGCTGGCGCCGCCTTGTACGCGGCCAATGTGGCCAGCAGCATGGCCGACGGGTTGGCGCGAGCCCGCATTGCGATTGAGTCAGGTGCCGCCAAATCCAAGTTGGCACAGTTTGTTGAATTTGGACGTTTGGCGGTTTGAGCCATGTCGCCTGACCTTGCCATACGAACGGGCCCGGGTGTTTCGGCCTTGTCCGTGGCAGTAAAGCAGGCGATACAGCAAGAGTTTGTTTGAGTGATGGAAAACGGGGCCATTGAGCCCAGACAGGAAAATACATGAGTGACATCCTTGACAAAATTGTCGCGGTCAAACGTGAGGAGGTCGCGGCCGCCTTGGCCAAGAAGCCCTTGGCCGCTGTGCGAGCCGATGCCGAAAGCCGTGTCTTGACCCGGGACTTTGAAGGCGCCATGCGCGTCAAGATGGCTGGCGGGCAAGCGGCTGTGATCGCCGAGATCAAAAAGGCCAGCCCATCCAAAGGCGTTCTGCGTGCCGAGTTCATCCCGGCTGACATCGCGCAAAGCTACGCTGAGCACGGTGCAGCGTGCTTGTCTGTTTTAACGGACAAGCTGTTTTTCCAGGGCAGCATTGATTGCCTCAAACAAGCACGCGCCAGTTGCGATTTGCCGGTGCTGCGCAAAGATTTCATGATCGACGTCTACCAAGTCTATGAATCCCGAGCGATGGGCGCAGATGCCATTTTGCTGATCGCCGCCTGCCTGGACGATGCACACATGGCTGACATGGAAGCTGTGGCGCGAAGTCTGGACATGGCGGTGTTGGTGGAGGTGCACGACCGTGAGGAGCTGTTGCGCGCCCTGAAATTAAAAACCCGCTTGGTCGGCATCAACAACCGCAACTTGAAAACCTTTGAGGTGTCCTTGCAGACCACCCTGGACATGCTGCCCGATGTACCCGCTGACCGGCTTTTGGTCACAGAAAGTGGCATTCAGACTGCGGACGATGTCAAACGCATGCGTGATGCCAAGGTCAACGCCTTTTTGGTGGGCGAGGCGTTCATGCGTGCAGCCGAGCCCGGTGAGGCCTTGGCACAACTCTTTGCCTGACGATGTCCAGCGCAGGTGCTCAGCAGACTCTGGGCTTTGAAAGTGCGCCCATTCCTGCTGATTTTTTGAAGAGCTGGCCTCCAGATCTGCAAGCCCTGGACGCCGATTGGGCGCCCTTGGTCCATGATTTTTTGGCTTCTCCGGTGGGTCAGACCTTGTCAGCTCGTTTGGCCAATGCGGTGGTCGCCGGCAACACCATTTATCCGCCGGAGCCATTCAGGGCCTTGTTCCTGACCCCGCTGCGAGAAGTGCGCGTGGTGATTCTTGGGCAAGATCCCTACCACGGCCCGGGCCAGGCGGAGGGCTTGGCTTTTTCAGTGGCCCCCGGAGTTCCCCTGCCGCCCAGCTTGCGCAACATTTTCAAGGAGTTGAAAAGCAGTCTGGGCCTGGCGGTGCCGAGCCAAGGGTCTTTGGTGCATTGGGCCAAGCAGGGGGTGTTGCTTTTGAACACCTGTTTGACCGTGGAGGCGGGGCAGCCCGCTGGCCATGCCCGTTGGGGCTGGGAGGTGTTGACCGATGCCCTGGTCAGCGCCGTTGCCAAAAGTCCTCGGCCTGTGGTGTTCATGTTGTGGGGCGCCCATGCGCAAGCCAAAAAGAAGCTGATTGAAGCGGTCGATGGGCAAAATCGGCATTTGATTTTGCAGGCAAATCACCCATCCCCCCTGTCGGCCATGCGCCCACCACGGCCATTTCTGGGCTGCGGGCACTTTGTTCAGGCCGCAGATTTTTGGTCACGCAACGGAGAAAAAGCCATTGATTGGTGAAAAGTCATGGTCAAACTTGCGGCGTGTCACAAAAGGATGGCATAATCTGAGACTCGCTTATGGAGGGGTGCCCGAGTGGCTAAAGGGGGCAGACTGTAAATCTGTTGGCTTACGCCTACACTGGTTCGAATCCAGTCTCCTCCACCAGCAAACTGACTTTTATCGTTTGATTCATGGAAATGGTTTCCAAGCATTGGCTTTGCATCCACTCGTGCAAAGCAAGCAGTGCGGGAGTAGTTTAATGGTAGAACCTTAGCCTTCCAAGCTAATGACACGGGTTCGATTCCCGTTTCCCGCTCCAGTCATCCGGTTGGGTTTGTAAGAAGATTTCGCCCTTGTGGCTCAGTGGTAGAGCACTCCCTTGGTAAGGGAGAGGTCGCGGGTCCGATTCCCGCCAAGGGCACCAGTTTCGGGACGCGCATCTGATTTGGCGTGTCCATTGTCTTGGTTGTTGACCCCTACTTTTCGGAGTTGAAGATATGGCAAAAGAAAAATTTGAACGGACCAAACCCCACGTCAACGTGGGCACCATCGGTCACGTTGACCACGGTAAAACCACACTGACAGCTGCCATCACCACCGTGTTGGCCGCCAAGTTCGGTGGTTCGGCCAAAGCGTACGACCAGATCGACGCTGCACCGGAAGAAAAAGCCCGTGGTATCACGATCAATACTGCGCACGTTGAGTACGAGACACAAAACCGTCACTACGCACACGTTGACTGCCCAGGCCACGCTGACTATGTGAAGAACATGATCACCGGTGCTGCCCAGATGGACGGCGCGATTTTGGTTTGCTCGGCTGCTGACGGCCCGATGCCCCAGACCCGTGAGCACATCTTGTTGGCCCGCCAGGTGGGCGTGCCTTACATCATCGTGTTCTT
>NZ_JBIKHV010000104.1:0-6939 GCF_044361985.1 Limnohabitans sp.
TTCGGCCTCAAAGCCCATGGGTTTGAGCAGCTCTGCGGTGCGCTCGGCGTGCGGGGCGTTGTTGCCAGGTGGCGTGTCGGTGGGCACCTGCACCAGGGCCTGTAAGAACTTGACCTGTTCATCAAAGTGCGCGTCGATCCAGGCGTCGAGTTGTTGGTATTGGGCTTGGGCTTCGGTAGCGCTCATGACAGTTCCTGAGAGAGTTGATTCAAAACATGGGTGAAGGCATCGACGCAAAGCTGCATGTCATCGCTGGTGGTCGATTCGAGCGGGTTGTGGCTGATGCCTGCGTTTTCGCCGCGCACAAACAGCATGGCCTGCGGCATGACTTCGTGCAGTTTCATGGCGTCGTGGCCTGCGCCACTGGGCAGTTTGAACAGCGGCACGCCCAGGGCGGTCACGGCACGTTCCCAGCGCGCTTGCCATTCAGGGGCACTGGGCGCAGCGGCGGCGCTCATGGTCAGCTCGGCTTTCACGCGCACGCCGCGGCGCTCGGCAATGGCCTGCAGTTGCGCCAGGATGTCGGCCACCAGCGCATCGCGCTGTGCATCGGTGGGCGCACGCATGTCCAGGCTGAACAAGCAGCGACCAGGCACCACATTGATCGAGCCATTGGGCACCTGCAGTTGGCCGATGGTGGCCACGCTGTCGCCGTCTTGTGCGGCGCGTTGCTCCATGTAGAGCGCCAGTTCAGCCACGGCGCAAGCCGCATCACGGCGGCGGTCCATGGGGGTGGTGCCCGCGTGGCTGGCGGTGCCGATCACCTCGCACAGGTAGCGCACGCTGCCGTTGATGGACGTCACCACGCCCAGCGGGATGTTCACTTCGTTCAGCACCGGGCCTTGCTCGATGTGCACTTCGACAAAGCCCAGATACTGCGCCGGGTCGCGCTGGATTTTGGGGATGTCGTCCACACACAGGCCGGCATGCTGCATGGCGGCGCGCATGGTGATGCCGTCGGCGTCTTGCTGGTCCAGCCAAGCGGGGTTGAACTGGCCAATGAGGGCGCCCGAGCCCAGGAAGGTGGCCTTGTAGCGCTGGCCTTCTTCTTCGGAAAAGGCCACCACCTCGATGCCGAAAGGCAGGCGTTTGCCCTGCTGGTGCAACTGCTGCACACAGGCCATGGGCACAAAGATGCCCAGGCGACCGTCGTATTTGCCGCCGTTGCGAACGCTGTCGTAGTGTGAGCCTGTGAGCAGGTATTGAGCACCGCTCTTGGCGGGGTGGTAGCGCCCGACCACGTTGCCCACAGCATCGATGTGCACTTCGTCAAAACCGCAGTCGTGCATGTTTTGGCTAATGCGTTGGGCGCAAGCCCGGTGTGCATCGGTCAGATAGGTCACAGTAAGTTGCCCCAGCTCTGCAAAGCCGGGGTCAGAGTGCTGTGCCAGCTTTTCTTGCCAGTCCCAGACCTGCTGACCCAGTGTGGGCTCCACACCGAATTTGTCATTCAGCCGGATCTCTACGATGCGGTGGATATTGCGCAGACATTCGGCCAGCTCGAAATCAGGGTGGCCGTGCAGGCGTCGCTCAAACGCTTCGATGATCTGCTGTTTGTTGTAACCCAGGCCACGCGGACCGCGCACCGCCAGGATGAAGGGCCAGCCGAACTTGGCGTTGTAGTCGGCGTTGAGCTTCTGGATCTTGGCAAATTCTTCGGGCGTGCAATCGGTCAGGCCTGCCTTGGTTTGCTCGTTCGTCGACTCGGCGGTCAGGCTTTTGCTGACCATGGCCTTGCCCGCCAGCTCGGGGTGGGCACGGATCAGGCCCAGTTGTGCGTCGCGACCGGCTTGCGCCAGCACCTCGGTCATGGCGTGTTTCAGGTGCGCCAGCGAGGTGAAAGGCCTCTGTTTGAGCGCTTGTTCGGCGATCCAAGGTGTGTGCTCGTAAAGGCCATCGAGCATTTGCGCGGCATCGGCTGGCGATGCTCTGTTGAGTTGTTCCAAGGTCAGGGGCATGCTGTGTCTCGCTGCGGGTGATGGTTTGTCATTCTGCGTAGGGGTGC
Organism: Limnohabitans sp.; assembly: GCF_044361985.1. Classification (GTDB taxonomy): domain Bacteria; phylum Pseudomonadota; class Gammaproteobacteria; order Burkholderiales; family Burkholderiaceae_C; genus Limnohabitans_A. Next base: position 2,006 of record NZ_JBIKHV010000104.1, read on the forward strand.
GTTGTCTTCCAGTGCCGGGCAATGTCGATGCGCCGCGCCACCCAGACTTTGTCGTGTGACTGAATGTGGTCCAGAAATCGTTGCAGTGCGGTGATGCGCCCCGGGCGGCCGAGCAGGCGGCAATGCATGCCGATGCTCATCATCTTGGGCGCGTTGTCACCGTTGGGGTCACCCTCGGCATACAGCGCGTCAAAGCTGTCCTTCATGTACTGAAAGAAGGGGTCTGCATGCGAGTAACCCTGCGGCAGTGCAAAGCGCATGTCATTGCAGTCCAGGGTGTAGGGCACGATCAATTGAGGGGCCACCGTGCCGTCGGTTTTTTGGACTTTCATCCAAAAGGGCAGGTCGTCACCGTAATAATCGCTGTCGTATTCGAAGCCGCCAAAGTCGGCGACCAGGCGGCGTGTGTTGGGACTGTCGCGCCCGGTGTACCAACCCAGTGGCCGCTCGCCGGTGAGCTTTTGCAAAATGGCCATGGCTTCGGCCATGTGGGCGCGCTCGGTGGCTTCGTCGATGTTTTGGTAGTGGATCCACTTCAGGCCGTGGCAGGCGATGTCGTGGCCCAGCGCCTTGAAGGCGGCGGTCACATCGTCGTGCTTTTGCAGTGCGGTGGCCACGCCAAAGACGGTGAGCGGTAGGCCACGTTTTTCGAATTCGCGCAGGATGCGCCACACCCCGGCGCGCGAGCCGTATTCGTAAATGCCTTCCATGCTGATGTGCCGATCCGCAAAGGCGGGGGGGCTGAACATCTCGGACAAAAACTGCTCCGAGCCCGCATCGCCATGCAGCACCGAATTTTCGCCGCCTTCTTCGTAGTTCAACACGAATTGCACGGCCACACGGGCACCTCCGGGCCACTGGGCGTGAGGAGGGTTGCGGCCGTAGCCCTTGAGGTCACGGGGGTAGGGCAGGGTGGTGTCGTAGGTCTGCATGGTTTTACTGGAAGAAGGTCAGGACAAGGCCATGGCAATGTCTTGGGTGGGCACTTTGCGGTCGAAGGTCAGGCTGGCCTCGACATGGAGCAGGTGTTCGTGCATCAGGCGCACGGCCAGGTCTGAGTCTTTGGCTTCGAGCGCGGCCACGATCGTCACGTGTTCGTCGGTGGAATGCTCGGCCTCGTTGCGCGACTGGTACATCAGCGTGATCAGGGCGCAGCGTGAGATCAGCTCGCCCAGCACTTGGGCCAGCACGTCGTTGTGCATGAGTTCGGCCATGCGCACATGGAAGTCGCCCAGCAACTCGGTGCGGCCCGTGATGTCGCCCTGTGTCACGGCTTCACGTTCTTGCTTGATGTGTTCCTTCAGTGCGGTGATTTGTTCGGAGCTGACCTGTTTTGCAAATGCGCGGGTCATTTCTGCCTCCAGCATGCGTCGCACGGCAAAAACCTGCTGGGCCTCCTCGACCGACGGCGCGGCCACGAAGGCGCCGCGAGCAGGTTCCAGCCGGATCAGTCGGTTTTGGGACAATTGAAACAAGGCTTGCCGCACCAGAGTGCGTGAAACACCAAAGTGATCGGCCAGCTTTTGCTCGGCCAGCTTGGAGCCGGGCAAAAGCCGGTGCTCCACAATGGCGCGTGTGAGCGATTCGACGATGTGATGCGTGGTGGAGGTTTCCATGTCTCGCAGTCCCTTTCGGACGATGATCCTGGGTGTTTTGGGTCTTTTGTGGAAATCATAGCCACTAAAAGCAAAATTGTATACACTTCGGTCGACTGGTTCGATGCGGGCCAAAATGGCCTTTTCAAACCGCCTTCATTGCCCTCCAACCATCAAGACAAGCGAGCAAAACCATGGGATTGAGCACTCACGTTCTGGACACCATGCACGGCTGCCCCGCAGCCGGCATGCAGGTAGCCCTTTTCACCACCCAGGGCGATCAAGCCACCCTGGTCAAAAGCTTCACGCTCAACAGCGACGGCCGCAACCCAGACGGCATGCTGTACGACCACGCCAGCCTGCGCAAGGGCACTTACCGGCTGGTGTTCGATGTTGCCGGGTACTTCAAGGCGAAAGCCGTGGATTTGCCCGAACCCAACTTTTTAAACCAGGTCAGCCTCGACTTTGGCGTGGCCCACGAAGACCAGCATTACCACGTCCCCTTGCTGGTCAGTCCTTGGAGCTACTCGACCTACCGCGGGTCTTAAAACCAGGGGCGCTGACCCGAGTTCCAAGCGCATGGAAAGTTCTCGCTCGTTCAAAAAATTCGTCTGGCTTTGCCGACCCCCGTGACGATGGTCAATGCCACCACGGGCACTTGTGCCCACAAAGACCTCTATGACCCGGGGGTTGGGACCGTGTTCAAGCTGGATTGCACAAATGGCCGCACGGGTCGTTCGCCATGGGATCAATGCCAAAGTACCTGCTTCGTGCCCCCAAGGAACGCGCCGTGCGATAAATCGGGATCTGACCCCAATTAATCGCAAGAATTGTTACCTCAGGTTGGGCGAGGTTCTTTAAAATCTGTTGCTTACCGATTTACCTAAACCTCCCCTCCACATGACCCAAGTCACCAACACTGTGCGCTTTGTGCTCGACGGCCGCATCGTCGAAGCCCAAGGCGAGCGCCGAACCACCACCGTTCTGGACTATTTACGCGAGCAACTTCACCGCACCGGGACCAAAGAGGGCTGCGCTGAGGGCGATTGCGGCGCTTGCGTGGTGATGGTGGGCGAGCTCAACGCCGCTGGCACCGGGGTGGACTATGTGGCCACCAACTCTTGCATCCAGTTGCTGCCTTCGCTGGACGGCAAATCGGTCAAGACCGTCGAGAGCCTGAAAAAGGCCGATGGCAGCTTGCACCCGGTGCAGGAAGAAATGATCAAGTGCCACGGCTCGCAGTGCGGCTTTTGCACCCCCGGCATCGTGATGAGCCTGGTCAACCTGGTGCAGGTGCTGCCCGTGCCCAATCGCCAGCAGATCACCGACTCGCTTAGCGGCAACCTTTGCCGATGCACCGGCTACAAGCCGATCATCGAATCGGCCACCAAGGCTTGCGCCAAACCCGAAGCCCTCAAGCTCGACGACAGCGCCGATGTGCCGCTGCTCCAACAAATCAAGCGCTCCAGTGTGCCCACACTCAGCCTGGACGGCGACATCATCGTGCAGCCCGTGGTGCGCACCAAGAAGGGCAACGAATTCGTCTCGCCTGCCACCCTGGCCGAAGTGGCCGACTACCTGGTCAAGAACCCCAGCACCACGCTGCTGGCCGGCAGCACCGAAATCGGTCTGCAGGTGAACAAGCAGTTTGTGCGCCCTGACCACATCATGTATTTGGGCAATGTGGCCGAGCTGCGCCAAGTGACAGAAACCGCCAGCAGCTGGCGCATTGGTGCTGCCGTATCGCTGACCACCACCGAGGCCTTGCTGGCCAAGGCCTACCCTGATTTTGTGGAAGTGCTGCGCCGCTTTGGCTCACCCCCCATCCGGTCGACAGCCACCTTGGCGGGCAACATCGCCAACGGCTCGCCGATTGGCGACACCATGCCTTGCTTGATCGCGCTGGGGGCCACTTTGGTGCTGCGCCGGGGTGAAAAAACCCGCAGGGTCTTGTTGGAAAACTTTTACACGGGCATGAAGAAAAACGTGCTCGAAGCCGGTGAGTTCATTGAAGCCATTGAGTTGGCCAAGCCGATGGCAGGTCAGGTCTTTCGCGCTCACAAGGTGAGCAAGCGTTTTGAGCAAGACATCTCGGCCACCTGCGCGGCCATCAGCTACTCGCTCAAGGGCGGCAAGCTCAGCGGTGTGAAGCTGGCCTACAACGGCTTGGCCCCGTCGCCATGCCGCGCGCCAAAACTTGAGGCGGTGCTGGAAGGCCAATTTCCTGCTGATGTGAAAGCGGCCGACCTGGATGCCGCCATTGCCAACAGCTTTACGGCCCGCGATGGCCTGCGCGCCACCTGGGCTTATCGTGCTTTGGTCGCGCGCAATTTGGTGCTTGAATTCATCGAAGAAAAAACGAAAGAGGTGGCTTGAATGAACGCTCCTACCCCCATCAAAAACCTGTTGCCCGAATCGGGTGTTCAACAAGGCACCGACGTCGTGCACGAGTCGGCGCACCTGCACGTCACGGGTTCGGCCACTTACATCGACGACATTCCCGAGCATGCAGGCACTTTGTATGCAGCGCTGATTTTGTCGCCCGTGGCGCATGGCGATTTGATCGGTGACGGCATTGACCGCGCCGCAATCTTGCGTGAGCACGGCGTGGTGGCGGTCTACACCGCCAAAGACATACCCGGTGAAAACAACTGCGGCCCGATCGTGCACGATGACCCTTTCCTGGCCGCAGGCAAGGTCGAGTTTCTCGGCCAGGCCGTGGCCGTGGTGGTGGCGCGTGACATGCTCTACGCCCGCGAAGCCGCGAAAAAAGCCAAGGTGCTGGTGAAAGAACTCACGCCCATCCTCACGGTGGAAGAGGCGATGGAAGCCAACAGTTTCATCATGCCGCCCAAAGGCATCACCCGCGGCGATGCCGCTGCCGCCATTGCCAGCGCCCCGCACAAGATCAAGGGCACGACCCGCACCGGCCAGCAAGAGCAGTTTTATCTGGAAGGCCAGATCACCTATGCGGTGCCAAAAGAAGATGGCCAGCTCACGCTGTACGTGTCGACCCAGCACCCCGATGGCAACCAACGCGAAGCCGCGCACGCCCTGAACCTGCACACCAACGATGTGGAGGTGATTTGCCGCCGCATGGGCGGTGGCTTTGGCGGCAAGGAGGGCAACGCCAGCATCTTCAGCCAGAGCGCTGCTTTGGCCGCGTTCAAGCTGCAAAAGCCCGTCAAGCTGCGCGTCAACCGCGATGACGACATGACCATCACCGGCAAGCGCCACGATTTCCGCATCGACTACGAGGTGGGATTTGACGACACAGGCCGTGTTTTGGGCGCTGACATCACCCTCATGTCGCGCTGCGGTTACAGCACCGATTACTCC
>NZ_JBIKHV010000105.1:0-6925 GCF_044361985.1 Limnohabitans sp.
TTCACAGCAGTCCACTTGGTCAGCAGCAGTTTTTTGGGGTTCAGCGGGTTCATGGCTTGTTTTGCATTTCCCGCGCTACCGCTTCGGCCAGATCAATCACCGCCATGGCGTAGTAGCTGCTCCAGTTGTACCGTGTGATGGCATAAAAGTTTTCTGTGCCTGCCACGTAGCTGGGCGCGTTAGTGCCGTTGCGCAACTCGATCAATGCCAGTGGCCCCTCGTGTTGCAGGGCCGCCCCCTCTAGCGCAGCACCTTTGCCTACAAAATTGGCCACACTGAAGGTGGGCAAGATGTCTGGGGCCATCAGGCTGTCCATGTCGGTCTGGCCTAGACTCAAAGTCACAGGGTAATGCGTGGGCATGCCGCTGCGCCACTGGAAGGCCTTGAAGTAATTGGCCACCGAGCCGATGGCATCGGCGGGGCTGCCAAACAAGTCGATGCGGCCATCGCCATCAAAGTCGATGGCAAACTTGGTCCAGCTGGATGGCATGAACTGTGGCAGGCCCAAGGCACCAGCGTAACTGCCACGGATGGCCAAGGGATCTGCACCGCTGCGCGATGTCAGTTGCAAAAATTGCTCCAGCTCGCTGCGGAAAAAAGCCTGGCGTTCAGTGGCTCTGGGGTGGGCCTGCGGAAAATGAAAGGCCAAAGTGCCCAGTGCATCCACCACACGGAAGTTGCCTGTGTTTTGGCCATACAGCGTTTCGACGCCAATGATGCCGACGATGATCGATGCCGGCACGCCATATTCCCGTTCGGCACGCTCGAGCGTTTTTCGATGCCTGAGCCAGAACTGCAGTCCCGCCTGAATGCGCACCGTCTCAATGAAGCGTGCACGGTAAGCGCCCCAGTCCTTGGCCACAGGGCTGGCAGCTGGAAGCACCAGCTTTTCCACCAAGGGCAGGCGTTGGGCCTGGTCCATGGTTTTTTGTACCCAAGCTGGGTCGAGTTGCAACCGACTCGCTGCATCCTGTGCCCACAGTGAGACTTCGGGGTTCTGGTTCAGGCGTGAACCCGGTGCCGCATGGATTTTTTTGCTGGGGTGTTTGCGGCTGGCCGCTGATGGGGTGGTTTTTTTCTTGAGCTTTTGGCTCGCTTGTGGTGTCTGCTTGTCGGGCTTGGCTTGGGGGCTTTGCGCATGGGCAGTGGTCATATGTGCCAGTCCAAAAGCCAGACAGAGCAGACCATTCAAGATGGCCTTCAGGCCTTGTTGATTGAGTTTGTGCAAGGGGCGTAAGAAAAAAATCATGTGGCGTTTAGTTTAAGGGTGCCGGGGCCTGCGTGCTGCCGTGGTCTGCGTGCCTGGGGGGCTATGCTTGCCGTGATAAGCTGAAACCCATCAATAGGCAGTAATTCTAAAAAATAACAAGGCTCACATTGAGCTGAGCATGCAGGAAGACAAGCCGTATGGGTGCCACAGGTTATTTCACACATCCCACTTGCTGGAAGCACGAAATGGGCGCAGGGCATCCCGAATGCCCGGAGCGCCTGGCTGCCATCGAAGACAGGCTGCTGATCAGCGGGGTCGACATGGCCTTGCAACGCAGAGAGCCTGGCCCCGCGGCATTGGCTGACATCGAATTGGCCCATGGGCGCATGCATGTTGCGGCCTTGCGCGGTCTGGGCGATGTTTTGCGTGAAGACATGGCGGCAGGTGGCCCCTCGCACACTGCGCTGGACCCGGACACGCTGATCAATGTCCACACTTGGGAAGCGGCTTTGCTGTCGGCAGGTGCCGCCATCGATGCCACCGACGCCGTGCTGGCGGGCGAACTGGAAAACGCTTTTTGTGCTGTGCGCCCCCCCGGGCACCATGCCTGTCGCGACAAGGCCATGGGCTTTTGCTTTTTCAACAATGTGGCCATTGCCGCCAAATATGCGCTGGAGCGCCATGGCCTGAAAAGGGTGGCGATTGTGGACTTTGACGTCCACCACGGCAACGGTACCGAGGACATCGTCGCAGGCGACGACCGCATCCTGATGGTGAGTTTTTTTCAACATCCGTTTTACCCCGAAGGCGGCTCGCAATCAACAGCGGCCAATCTGGTTAACTTGCCCGTGCCGGCTTACACCAAGGGCATGGACATCCGAGAGCTGATCGACACGATGTGGATGCCCAGGCTGGAGGCGCACCGACCCGAGCTGATTTTCATCAGCGCTGGTTTTGACGCGCATCGCGAAGACGACATGGGCCAGATGGGCCTGGTGGAGCAGGATTACGCCTGGATCACCCGGCGCATCAAGGATGTGGCGCTGCGCCACGCCCAGGGCCGCATCGTCAGTTGCCTGGAAGGCGGCTACAACCTCAGTGCCCTGGGGCGCAGTGTGGAGGCGCACCTGCGTGTGCTGGCCGATGTTTGAAAAAAACGCCCTCGTCTGCAGCTGACCGGGGCGCCTGCCTTACGGTTTGGGCACAATCAGGCACATGACCGATTCCATTGCCCCAAATCCCACCGATTTGCTGTTGCACCAGCGCGATGACCGCGGTGTGCACCGGCTGACCTTGAACAGCCCCACCAGCTTCAACACCCTGAGCGAAGCCATGCTCGATGCGCTGCAGCAGGCCCTCGGTGCCATTGCGCAAGATCAGCAAGCACGCGTGGTGGTGTTGGCCGCTGCAGGCAAGGCCTTTTGTGCCGGGCACAACCTCAAGGAAATGCGCGCCAGCCCCGAGCTGGGGTATTACCAAAAACTGTTTGCGCAGTGCACCCGCATGATGCTGTCGATCCAGAATTTGCCGGTGCCCGTGATTGCCCGTGTGCAGGGCATTGCCACTGCAGCCGGTTGTCAGCTGGTAGCGCAATGCGATCTGGCGGTGTCGGCCGACAATGCCAGCTTTGGTGTCAACGGCATTGATGTGGGTTTGTTTTGCGCCACGCCCAGCGTACCTCTGGTGCGCAACATGCATGCCAAGCAGGCCATGGAAATGCTGCTCACTGGCGGTTTCATCTCGGCTGAAGAGGCCCGCAGCCGGGGACTGGTCAACCGCGTGTGTGCAGCCGCCGAGCTGGATACGCAGGTCGACGCGCTGGTCAGTGCCATCCTGGCCAAGCCGCGAGAAGCGGTGCGACTGGGCAAGGCCCTGTTTTACCAACAGCGCGAAATGGGCACGGAAGCGGCTTACCAGCTGGCAGGGCAAACCATGGCTTGCAACATGATGGATGACGTGGCCCAAGAGGGCGTGCAGGCGTTCATTGAGAAAAGGCCGCCCTCATGGCAAACATGAAATCCCTGAACATTGCCGACCCCTTGGCGTGGCTGGATGCCTTGGTCCGCGCCGAGTCGATTCAGGTGTTGGCAGCGTTTGCGGTCTGTGTGGCCTTGGCTTGGCTTGCCGTCTGGCTGGTTCGCCAGGCATTTGCCACACAAGAGCTTTCGGTTTTGCTGGGCAAGCGATTGATCGATGGTGTTTTGTTTCCTGCCGTTTTGTTGGGCCTGACGTTTGTAGCTCGCACGCTGTTGACCGGAGACCAACCGGTGGCCTTGTTTGGCATTTTGCTGCCCGTTTGCATTTCTTTGGCCTTGATCCGGTTCGGGGTCAAGGTGTTGCAGGTGGCGTTTGGTGCGGCCCCGTTTGTGCGCGTGCTGGAGCGCACGATTTCCTGGCTCGCCTGGTTTGCCGTGGTGTTGTGGGTCACAGGCATCTTGCCTTTGGTGCTGGACGAGTTGGACCAGATTCGATGGAAGGTCGGCACCAGCATGTTGTCGGTGCGGACCCTGATCGAAGGGGGTCTGACGGCTGGCGCCGTCTTGATCATCACGCTGTGGATTTCTTCGGCACTCGAATCGCGTTTGCTCAGATCGGCTACCGGCAGCGACTTGTCGCTGCGCAAAGTCATCAGCAACACGGTGCGGGCCTTGCTGATGTTTGTGGGCTTGCTGCTGGCCCTGTCATCGGTCGGTATTGACCTGACCGCCTTGTCGGTGTTGGGCGGTGCGGTGGGCGTGGGCATTGGTTTTGGCTTGCAAAAGCTGGCATCCAACTATGTCAGCGGCTTTGTGATTCTGGCCGAACGCAGCATGCGTATCGGGGACATGGTGCTGGTGGACGGCTTTGAGGGGCGCATAGTCGACATCAAAGCGCGTTACACCGTTATTCGGGCCTTCAATGGCCGCGAATCCATCGTGCCCAATGAAATCTTGATCATCAACCGAGTGGAAAACCTCACCTTGATGGATCCTAAGTTGGCCCAGACCACGGTGGTGTCGGTGGCCTATGACAGCGATGTGGATTTGGTGCGGCGTTTGCTGATAGAAGCCTGTGAAAGCGAGGATCGGGTTTTGAAAGACCCCGCCCCAAATGCCTTTTTGAGCCAGTTCGGTGCCGATGGTCTGGAGTTCACAGTCAGTTACTGGATCGCCGACCCGGAAAATGGGCAGCTGGCATTGCGCTCAGCCATCAACATCCTGATTTTGGCCGCACTGCGCAAGCATAAGATTGAGATCCCTTACCCGCAACGGGTGATGCACATGGTTAATCCATCATAGAAGGCAGCCACAGACTGATGGCCGGAAAGGCCAGCAAGATGCCCAAGGTGATGACCAGCACCAGCACCAAGGGCCAGACGCCTCGGAAGATCGCACCCAGGCCGACTTGGGGCAGCAAAGTGTTGAGCACAAACAGGTTCATGCCCACGGGCGGCGATATGAGGCCGATCTGAATCACCATCACGATCAGCACGCCGAACCATACTGGGTCAAAACCCAGTTGAACCACAATGGGAAAGAACAACGGAATGGTCAGTAACACCATGGTCAACTCCTCCATCACGGTGCCCAACAAAACATAGATAAGCATCATGGCGGCCACGATCATGATAGGTGACAGGCCTAGGCCGGTGATCCAGTCCTTGAGCTCAAAAGGCAAGCTGGTGTAGTTGACGAAGTTGGCAAAAATCGTTGCTGCAATCAGCAGTGTGAAAAGCATAGCTGTTGTTCGCGCCGATTCAACCAGCACCTGTAGCAGTATTTTCAAGGACAGGGCTTTGCGAGCCAGTGCAAACAAAAAAGCACCCATGGCCCCCATGCCTGCGCCTTCGGTGGCGGTGAAAAAGCCGCCATAAATCCCGCCGAGCACCAACACCACCAAGAGCAGTACGCCCCAGATGCCGCGTACAGCTTTGAGTCGTTCACTCCAGCTAAACTTCTCGCCAGCAGGCGCATGTTCCGGGTCGTGCCAAGTCATTAGCACCACTGCCAGCATCATCAGGCAGGCCGTCAAAATGCCTGGTAAAACTCCAGCAGCAAACAGTTTGCCAATGTGAGTCTCAGTGATGATTCCGTAGATCACCAAAATCGTAGAGGGCGGGATCATGATGCCCAGTGTGCCGCCAGCAGCAATCACGCCTGTCGACATGGCGTCGCTGTAGCCCATTTTTTTCATGGATGGGTAAGCCACTTTACTCATGGTTGCTGCCGTCGCTATGGACGAACCACAAATGGCACCAAAGCCTGCACAGGCCGCAATGGTGGCGTGAGCCAGGCCGCCCTTGCGGTGCCCGATGAAGGTGTAGGCGGCATGAAAAAGCTCATGCGCCAAGCCCGCTCGCGCGACAAAATTACCCATCAAAATGAACAGAGGGATCACCGACAAGGTGTAGGCAAAGCCGGTTTCGTGAACGACCTGGGCGGTGCTGGCCAAAGCAGGTAGCCAGCCACGTGTCAATCCAATGCCCATGATGCCGACCAGGCCCATGGAAAACGCCAAAGGCATGCGCAACAGGGCCAGCACGAAGATGGCCAAAAACCCAAGCAGTGCTTCGGTCATAAAGTACCCCCCTCGGAAGATGCATCTTCAGTGTGCCAAAAAACTTTGGTCAGGTGCACGAGACCAGTCAGGCCGCAAAGTACACCCATGCCTTGAATGAATGGGGCTTTGGAAATTTTGAGTTGCGCAGTGGTTTCGCCAGCAGCGGCAAAGTCAGCGCCTGTGGTCCACATCAAATAAGCCAAAGCCAGCATCAATGCAGCACATGCAAAGTGAACCAGTCCTTGCTGGATTTTTTGAACTTTACGTGGCAACAACACATCCAAAGAGTCGAACACCACATGTTCGCCTTTTAGCGAGACCAAAGGCAAAGCGCCAAAAATGACGATCACCATGAGGAGTTCAGTGATCTCCAATGAACCGGAGATCGATTGCGACCAGATTTTTCGGCCACTGACGTCCAGAAAAGTCAGCACCATGATGCCAAACAAGGCCAGGGCTGAAAGCATTCCGCAAATGGTTTCAAATTTTTTTTTCAACTTGTCGTCCATAAAAAAACGGTATTTGCTGGTTGGGCAAATACCGCTAGGGTTCCCCATTCACCAGGCTAATGACCCGGGGAATGCGCGATTACTTCTGCTTTTGCAATTTAGCAATTTCGGAACGGAATTCAGACAATGTGCCAGAGGGGTCTTTCAAACCTTTGGCTTTAGCACCTTGAGCCCAATCCCGCTCCAGTTTGCTGACACGAACGGTAACACCGCTGACGAAGTTGTTGTCGGCTTTGATGACCTTTACGCCATTTTTCTGCATATTGGTCAAAGCCAGGTCATCCACACGGTCCCAGGCTTTGCCAAAGCGCCTGGCAACCGCTTCACCCGAAAGCTCGTCCACGACCTTTTTGTCGTCGGCCGAGAGGCTGTTGTATTTGGCCGGATTCATCATGAAGACAAAACTGGTGTTGTACAGACCGCCAGGAAACTGGGTGGCGTGTTTGATGATCTTGTCGATCTTGAATGAGTCTGTGGATTCTGCAGGGAAAAGAGTCCCATCCATTACGCCACTGGACAGCAATTCGTAAGATTCGGGTGCAGGCTTAAGAGTGACGTTCATGTCCAGGGTTTTGGAGATCTCATTCACCATGCCACCGCCCACCCGGAACTTCAGGCCTGAGAGGTCTTCCACGCGGGTGATGGGTTTTTTGGTATTGAATACGAT
>NZ_JBIKHV010000039.1:0-23188 GCF_044361985.1 Limnohabitans sp.
CTGGTCGCGCTCAAAGCTGGCTTGGGGGTACTGCGCATTTGCCATCGCCAGCGGCACTCCGGCGCGGCGCACGGTGGCCAGCAGCACCGGCCAGGTGTCAATCTCGGTCATCACCGCGCAGCGCGGCCGCACCCGGGCCAGAAAACGGCGCACCACCCAGCTCAGCTCCATTGGGGCATAGGCCAACTGCAGCTGGCCGCTGTGCATCGCGTCGGCAAACAGCTTGTGCGCAGTGAGCCGTCCGGCAGGCGTCAAGGTGGTGATCAAGACCGGGAACCCCTGGCTGATCAGCGCGTGCACCCAAGGCGCGGCCCCCCGCATCTCGCCCATCGACGCGGAATGCACCCACACCGGCCGCTGCAAGGTGCAGAGCGCGCCGCCAAAGCGTTCGCCCCAGAACCGGCGGTACAAAGGCTCCTTGGCGCCGCGCCGCCACAGCATCAGCAGCACCAGAGGCAGCAACAGGTGCCACAGTAACTCGTACACCCGAATGGCCCAGCCCAGTCCTCTGGAAGGGAAGGACGTTTGAGCTGATCGATAGGGTGGCGTCATGGATGCGGTGGACTGTTTCAACCGTTCAGTATAGTTACGCCCATGCCCACTAACCTGACCCCCTGGACAGCCGTCATCCCTTTGCGTGGAGGATCCAAAGGCCTGCCCGGCAAAAACACCCGACTGCTGGCCGGCAAACCGCTCTACCGCCACGCGGTGGACCTGGCGCTGGCCGCAGGGGCCAGCCGGGTGCTGATCAGCACCGACATCCTTGAGGTACTGAGCGCAGACCTGCCCCAAACTGTGCAGGCCCTGCAGCGCCCATCCGAGCTCTGCGGCGACACCGTGCCCATGGCACCGGTGCTGGTGCATGCGCTGCAAACTGCTCAGGTGAAAGGCCCGGTGGTGTTGCTGCAAGCCACCTCGCCGCTGCGTCAGGTGGCCGACGTGCAAGCCGCGCTGCAGCGCCTGGCCAGTGGCGCGTTTGATCTGGTCATGTCCGTCACCGATGCCGAACGCAGCGTGCTCAAGTGGGGACAGGTGCAGCCCGATGGCCGCTTTGTGCCGCTGTCCAGCCCCGAGCACTGCTTTGCCAACCGCCAAAGTCTGCCCCCTGTCTATAAACCGAACGGCGCTGTCTACGCCATGCATGCACCATGGTTCATTGAACAGCAAAGTTTTGTCAGCCAACGCATTGGCACCGTGGTCATGCCACCAGAGCGCAGCTTTGACATCGATAATGTCGAAGATTTTGAGCGCTGCGCCGCCCTGCTCAGCAGCGCCACCCAAGGAAACCCATCATGAAAATCGCCCACCGCGACATCGGCCCCAAGCATCCACCCCTCGTCATCGCCGAAATCGGCATCAACCACGGGGGCAGCCTGGAGGTGGCCAAGGCCATGGTGACCGCTGCGCGTCTGTCCGGCTGTGAAATGGTCAAACACCAGACCCATTTTGTGGACGATGAGATGACCGACGAGGCCAAGTCGATTTTCCCGCCCAATGCGGACATCTCGATCTGGCACGTCATGCAACAGTGCGCTTTGGGCAAAGACGATGAAATCGCGCTGAAAAAACATGCTGAATCGCTGGGCATGATCTACATCTCGACGCCTTTTTCGCGGGCGGCGGCTGATTTTCTCAACGAGATTGGTGTGGCCGCCTTCAAAATCGGCTCGGGCGAATGCAACCACTTGCCACTCATCCGGCACATTGCCCGCATGGGCAAGCCCGTCATCATGAGCACCGGCATGCAAACCATTGAGAGCATGAAACCGTCGGTCCAAATTCTGGAAGACGCAGGCATTGAGTACGCCCTGCTGGAATGCACCAACCTCTACCCCTCACCGCCCGAGATCGTCAGCTTGCAGGGCGTCACCGATTTGCGCCAAGCCTTTCCCAACGCGGTGGTCGGTTTTTCGGACCACAGCATTGGCCCCGAAATGGCCTTGTCGGCCGTGGCCCTGGGGGCGTGCATTTTGGAGCGCCACTTCACCGACACACGCTACCGCAAAGGGCCTGACATTTCCTGCTCGATGGACCCGGCCGAATTGCGATTCCTGATCGACCGCTCCAAGGAAATCCACACGGCACTCAACAACCCCAAAGTGCGCACAGCCCCCGAAGAAGACGTTTACCGCTTTGCGCGCGGCTCGGTGGTGGCCGACAAAGACCTGCCTGCAGGGCATGTGGTCACAGAAGCCGACATCTGGGCACGTCGCCCAGGGTCGGGCGAGATCTCGGTGCAGTACTTTGACCAGTTGATCGGCGCACGCCTGACACAGGCGGTCACGCGCAACCAGCAGTTGCGCTGGACTGATTTTGACGGTGTGGAGAAGCCGCAATGACGGACCTGACTGAGCCGGTGACGGGCAAGAAGCTTTTGTTTGTGACCGGCACCCGGGCCGACTTTGGCAAGCTTGAGCCGCTGGCCCATGCGGCCCAGCAGGCGGGTTTTGAGATCGGCTTTTTCATCACCGGCATGCACATGATGCGTCGCTATGGCGAAACGCGGCTGGAAGTCAAACGCTTTGCCGGTGCCGAATTTTTTGAATTTGTGAACCAGCGCGAAGGCGATGCGCTGGAGTTCATCCTGTCCAAGACCATTTTGGGTTTTTCGGATTTTGTGCACGAGCACCGCCCGGACCTGGTCATCATCCATGGCGACCGGGTCGAAGCATTGGCGGCTTCCATCGTCTGCGCCATGCGCTACATCCGCTCTGCCCACATCGAAGGCGGAGAGGTGTCGGGCACCATCGACGAGAGCATTCGCCACTGCAACACCAAACTCTGTGCAACCCACTTTGTGAGCTCTGAAGCCGCACGCCAGCGTGTGCTGGCGCTGGGTGAAGCCCCCGACCGGGTGTTCAACATCGGCTCACCCGAGTTGGACACGCATGCCCGCCCATCCGGCGTGACGATTGAAGAAGTCAAAGAACGTTATGCCATTCCGTTTGACGACTACGGCATCGTGATTTTTCACCCCGTCACGTCAGAGGCGGACACCATTGGCGCGCAAGCTAAATCACTGTTCGCTTGCCTCGAAGCGAGCGGCAAGAACTTTGTGGTGATTGCCCCCAACAACGATCCGGGGACGGATGAAATCTTCGCCGTGATTGAAGCCCTGCCGAAAGAGCGATTCCGTTTGATTCCCTCGATGCGCTTCAATTACTTTTCGGAGCTGATGAAGAACGCGGCAGTCATGGTGGGCAATAGCAGTGCTGGCGTCAGAGAGGCGCCTTTTCTGGGCTTGCCCAGTCTCGACGTGGGGACTAGGCAGAACGATCGTTCACAAGCCGAGTCCATCAAGCCCTGTTCGGCCTTCCAGGTTGAGGCGATTGCGAGCTTTCTTGTGAACAATTGGACCCAGCGACAGTCCGAAGACCAAGCTTTTGGATCGGGTCAAGCCGCCGCTGGCTTTATCGGACATTTGCAAAAGCCCAATTTCTGGACCATGTCCGCGCAAAAGGTGTTTGTTTCATGAGAGCGTCCTTGCAACTGCCAGGTTTGATGGTCTTGTTGATTAACCTGGATCGATCAACACAACGACGTGCCCAAATGGCGCAGCGTCTTAATAATATTGGCTTGGGCTACCAAGTGCTCTCAGCTATAGACGGTTCAGCGCAATGCGAGCAATTGCAGCCAACAGTGGATGCTGGTGCTTTCCGTTGGCACACCGGTCGCGGCATCTTGCCCGGTGAAATAGGGTGCTATCACTCTCACCTGAAAGCGTGGCA
Source organism: Limnohabitans sp. (assembly GCF_044361985.1). GTDB lineage: Bacteria > Pseudomonadota > Gammaproteobacteria > Burkholderiales > Burkholderiaceae_C > Limnohabitans_A. The sequence goes on from NZ_JBIKHV010000039.1 coordinate 3,729, forward strand.
ACTGTTGTTGGATTCGCCCTGCCAAGTTTTACTGGTGCTGGAAGATGATATGGTTTTTAAGCCCGACTTTGCACAAGCCTTGGTCACCTCTTTGCGTGGTGTGGAATACTGGGATATTCTTAAATTGGCCAAAATCCGGGCCAAGCAACCTGTCCGCCAAGGTTTTTTGGGCGACTACAGTCTCAATGCCTACATTGGCGCTGCAACAGGGTTTGGCGCTTACCTCATCACCCGCAAGACCGCGCAGAGGTTATTGCCCCAGATGCTGCCCATCCGTGCGCCCATTGACCGTGAATTGGAGCGGGTGCACCGTTACGACATTCGGCACTTCGGCTTGGAGCCTTTTCCCTGTCAACCTCACGATGAGGGTGTGAGCACAATTACTGGCGAAAATTTCAGCAAAGTCACCCGGCCTCCTTTGAGGCAGCGCTGGACCAAGTACGTTGAACAAACACGCAATCTGTTTGGCCGTATTTTTTACCTGTTCAGGCGTGGGCGGTTGTTCGCTTCAAACACCAATTTGCAATTGAGATCACCAACATGAACCTTTCCCGAACGGTCATTTGCATGAAGTGGGGGACGCTTTACCCTGCTGAATATGTCAATGTTCTGTACCAAGCCTGCCGTGCACACATCAGTGGCGACTTTAAATTCGTCTGTCTGACCAACGAGGCGCAGGGTCTGCTGCCCGAGGTGGAGGTTTATCCCATTCCTGACATCGGGCTAGACGAATGGCACTATTACAACGGTGCGTGGCCAAAGCTCGGTGTTTTTTCACATGATTTGTACGGTCTTAGAGGGCGCGCGCTTTTCATTGACCTAGATTCTGTGATCTGTAGCAACTTGGACGAAATGTTTGCACTACCAGGTGCGCTTGTGGCCATGGACTCCCAGCCCTGGAAAGGCAAACCAGGCTCCCCCCGTACGATGAGTTCAGTGTTCTCTTTTGATATTGGAGCTCTGGGATGGATTGTTGATCGCTTGTATAGTGATAGAGACGTGTTTGTCAAAAAATATCAAATTGAGCAGGACTATCTTCACGGTGAAGTCCCAGAGATCACTTATTGGCCACAGGATTGGATCGTCAGCTTCAAATACCACTTGCGTCAGCCGTTAATTATTGACCGATTTCGCGAACCTCTTTCACCACCATCAACCGCTAAAGTTGTTGCTTTCCATGGTCTACCACGGCCAATTGATCTGATCCGGCCACCAAAGGGTAATTGGGATCGTTTCCCTCATTATGGCTGTGGTGCTGTGTCATGGATGCAGAAATACTGGCATAAATTCGGCGGTCAAATCTGAACATACCCATGAGTCAACTCGTCATCTCCCTCACAGCCATCCCTCCGCGGTTTCCCTACCTTCACGAGACCCTGAACTCGCTGGTTAATCAAAAGGCAACTGTCGCATCGATCAATCTGTACCTGCCCCGGCAATACCGCCGCTTCGAGTGGGACCCCTCCGTCCTACCTGCTGTACCCAACGGCGTTCAAATCCACTTGGTTGATGGCGACATGGGACCTGCCACCAAAGTGTTGCCCGCAGTCAAGGAGTACAAAGGTCAAAATGTGAGTATTTTGTTTTGCGACGACGACAAGGTCTACGACCCCGATTGGGCACAGCGATTCCTAGACGCCAGTCATGATCATCCCGATTGCTGCATCGTAGAGGAGGGGGGTGATGTTGCAGATTACTGCTCGCATGGCTTTCGAGGCGAGCGCCAACCCCGTTCTTCTAGGCTGAACAAGGATCTGAAGTACCGACTGAAGCGTGCCTTAACGCTTGGAAATTGGAAACCTCGCAAAAATATTGGCAGTGGCTACGTCGATATATTGGAGGGATGGGGCGGCGTTCTGGTGAAGCCTGAATTTTTCACCGATGCTGCCTATGATATTCCCGAGATTTTATGGATGGTGGACGATATTTGGCTTTCAGGTCAATTAAATTTGAATAAGGTGCCAGTTTGGCTTAATAGGGAAAGTGATCACCGCACAAAAGGCAGTAGCAATGAAGTTAAAGATGCATCCCTGCGTAAGTTGGTTCATGAGGGACGTGGTCGAGATGCTGCCAATCAAGCTTGTGTAGATTATTTTCGCGGAAAATACAATATTTGGCGTTGATTTTTAGTGCAAAGCCTTGTTTGTAAACTAAGAGGTTTTTAGATTGTTCTTGGATTTGAAATAAATTTAAGAAGCCAACGGCTATTTCATGATAATCTACTAATTGGACTTAAATTTTATTTGTACTTTTACTAATTGTTAAATTAGCAGATGCCAAAATTATCCCTAAAGTTGTGACTGTAAAAAATAATTGACCTTGGATTTGCAAAATACTATCGAAGCATGCTGTGATGATCACGATCGCCAAAAATGGTAAAGTAAGTTGAGCAGCAACTGATTTTGATTTTGAGGTGTTGAATAATGGGGTTATTAAAAACGCCATCAATGTTAACAACCCCAAAAATCCTGTTTCAAATGTTGTAAGGATGAATTGATTATGAGGTTGTTCACAAACGCCTTGAGTACAGATCGGTGAATTCTTAAAATACTCATAAGCGGCTGGCCTATAGGCGCCTATGCTATTGCCAGTCCATGGTGACTCTCGAATAAGGTTTGTAGAAAATTGCCAAGCCTTCAAGCGAGCACCTATTGAAGTTAATTCGCCATCTTGCTCAAATGAGGCGGCCTCCTTTAAACCTAAGGCAAATCTGTCTCGCATATTAGGTGCATTGAATACGACGATAAAGCTGACCATAAGAGTAATAAGTAAGCTTGCAACTCGCATTGAGGGGGATGCTCGAAAAATGATGACCAAGGTACATGCCGCTATCGCACTGATCTGTGAGGTTCTGCTTATTCCGTAGATTATTAAGCCTCCAAGGATAATAAAGCAAACGATAAGCCAAAAAAAACGATAAACATAATTTTTCTTCAGATAAATGGCTTGGTGTAAAGCGTATGCACTCAAAAAGCTGAGAGCCATGCCTTGTGCTATATGATGATAAAATACCCCGTATCCAGGCATGTTATTTAAGCCGGGTATTTTAAAAAATATTGTAATTGAATAAGCTATTAAAGTGACTAGCATTCCCGTTAAAAGTGCTAACCACGCCCTTCGCTCCCAATCCAATGTGGTCAATAGAGTAAGGATTATTGGGATATAAAGCAGTCGACTGTATCCGCGAAGCTGGTCCCAATGTTCCTTTTCGATGGCACCCACCCAAAAAAGACTCAATGCGCCTATAAGGAATAAAAATACCGCAGCATTTGCAGAGGAATTTTTGGTCACTGCATTTAGCTTTGATTTCCAATCACCCGAAAGAAGCCACCCGATGATCATGGCTAAGGCGGAAAGGTTGAAAAGAGCCCGTGAAATCGGCATGCTTACAGCCATGCCTACGACTCCCCAACGGCCAACTGATAATGCTAAGGATTGTAATGTTGAGAAGTTCACGAATCAATATGAGTCATCAAGTGTTTTAGCTATTGGTCTGTAGCAAATCGAAAACCGACTCAGACAGATTGCCTCAACGCTTGAGTAGGTTATTGATACTTTCCACATCGTCCTTCTTCAGCACCCCTGCCGCCTGGCGCAACTTCAGCTGGCCCAGCAATACGTCGTAACGCGCTTTGGCCAGGTCGCGTTTGGTTTGGAACAACTGGCTTTGGCTATTTAATACATCAATGTTGATGCGCACGCCGACTTGGTAACCGAGCTTGTTGGCATCCAGCGCGCTTTGGCTGGAGGCTTCAGCCGCTTCCAGGGCCTTGACTTGACCCAGGCCGGATTGCACGCCGAAATAGGCGGTGCGTGTGGTTTGTGCCACTGTGCGCTGGGCACCTTCCAGGTCGATGCGGGCTTTTTCTTCCAGCGCAACGGTTTCCTGAATTCGGTTCTGTGTGGCGTGACCTGCATACAGGGGCAGGTTGAAGCTCAGGCCAATGGTGCCTGTGTTGTTGTCAATTCTGGACGACTGGTTTCCATTGCGAAACCGGGTGCTGCCGTAGGTGGCGGTCAAATCCAGTGTGGGCATGTGTCCGGCTTTGGCTTTTTCGGTTTCGAGTTGGGCCACTTCCAGGCCAATGCGGGCTTGCTCGATGCTGGGGCTTTGCCCGACGGCTTGTTGCACCCAGGTCTCGGCATCGGCGCTGGCGACCTGGCTCAGGTTGGCCCCGGATTTGAGGGGAACAGGCTGCGCGTTTTGCGTGCCCACAGATTGGTCCAGCGCCAGTTTCTTGACGCGCAGATCATTTTCAGCCGCAATTTCCTGGGCGATCACCAGGTCAAAGCGGGCTTGTGCTTCGCGCGTGTCGGTGATGGTGGAGGTGCCGACTTCAAAGTTGCGTTTGGCCGCTGCCAATTGTTCGGCAACCGCCGCTTTTTGGGCCTTCACAAACGCCAGGCTTTCTTCGGCTGTCAGCACGTCAAAATAAGCTTGGCTGACCCGAACAATCAGGTCTTGCTCAGCCGCTTTCAATTGCGCTTGGGCCAAGCCCACTTGTTTCAGGCCTTGCTGGTAGCTGGCCGTGTTGGCGGGGCGAAACAGCGGCTGGCTGGCGCTGAGCGTGGCGTTGCGAGTTCCGTAGCGTGCATCTGGAATTGTGCCGATTTGGCTGTTGAAATCAGACTCACTCAGGGTGGCCCCCAAGCCCGCCGTGGGGCGCAGCAAGGCTTTGGCTTGCTCTGCTTTGGCCAGATTGGCCTGGTATTGGGACTGCGCCGCTTTGAAAGCAGCATCATGGCCTTTGGCGGCTTCGTAGAGCTGGACCAGGCTTTGGGCTTGGGCCGATCCAGTGAAGACGGCCGCCAGGGCAAGGGTCAAAGGCAAGATGCGCAGTTTCATGGAAATGTGTCTTTCTGAAATCAGGAATGCCAAGCGGCTCAATAAACCGGAATGGTCGGGTCGACTTGCGCCGACCAAGCGTGGATGCCACCAGCCACATTGACCACTTGGAAACCATGTTGCTGCAAAAAGGCTGCAACTTGCATACTGCGGCCACCGTGGTGGCACAGGCAGGCAATCGGGCGGGATTTGTCCAGCTCATCCAGACGCGCCGGAATGGTTTGCATGGGGATGTGCAAAAAGTCCAGGGCATCGGTCTTGGCGCTCGCTGTTTGCAATTCCCAGCCTTCGCGCACATCCAGCAAGATGGGGCGTTGCGGCTGGGCTTTGGCCCATTCGGCGATGTGTTCAGGCGTGATCTGTTCCATGGTGTGGTGCTCTCAGAATTGGAAGCGTGAGTGTTCGGCAAAACCACTCAGGCGGGGGGCGTTGCAGTCCCATGGCTCAGTGGTGGTCCAGCTGTTGTCGCTGGTGCGGCTGATCAGGGTGGTGCGCATCATGGGCTCGTCCCCCACGATGGCAGCCAGACGGCCGCCCACAGTCAGTTGTTGCAGCAGAGCAGCAGGCACTTCGGCCACCGAACCACTGAGCAAAATCACATCAAACGGGCCGTCAGCCGCTGCGCCCTGGCTGCCATCGGTATGGCGCACGGTCACGTTGGTCACGCCCGCTTTTTGCAAGTTGGCCTGGGCTTGGGCTGCGATGTTCGCGTCGATCTCGAGGCTCAGCACATGCGCTGCCTGGTGCGCCAGCAAGGCGGCCATGAAGCCGGAGCCCGTGCCAATATCGAGTACTTTGTCGGTTTTCTTCACGACCAGGTCTTGCAGCAAGCGTGCCTGAACCCGAGGGGCCAGCATGACCTGGTTGGGCGCCGTACCCAAAGGGATTTCCATGTCCACAAAGGCCAGGGCCTTGTGGGCCAGCGGGACAAAGTCTTCGCGGTGCACGACCGAGAGCAGTTCCAGCACTTGCGGGTCCAGCACTTCCCATGGGCGGATTTGCTGTTCGATCATGTTGAATCGGGCTTGATTCAGATCCATCGGGGGTACTCCTGAGAGGGTTATCGCTAAATTGAGGTGATTTTAAGGGGCTGGCGTGTCTTGGCCCTGACGGGCGCTGGGGGCAAGCCCCGCTTTGCGGCGAATCCATTGAGCCAGATCATCCATGTAGCAATAGACCACCGGCACCACCACCAGGGTGAGCAAGGAAGAGGTGATAACGCCACCGATCACGGCCTGGCCCATGGGGGCGCGCTGTTCAGACCCCTCGGTCATGGCAAAGGCCAGGGGCACCATGCCGAAAATCATGGCCAGAGTGGTCATCAAAATGGGGCGCAAACGGACTCGGGCCGCCATCAACAGTGCTTCGTTGCGCGCCATGCCCGGGATGCGGCGCCCCTGTGAGTCCAACTGGTCTTCGCGTGCCCGAATGGCAAAGTCCACCAGCAAGATGGCGTTTTTGGTCACCAAGCCCATCAGCATGATCACGCCGATGATCGAAAACATCGACAGGGTCGAGCGGAACGCCATCAAGGCCAGCACCACCCCAATCAGTGTGAGCGGCAGGGCGGTCATCAAGGCCAGGGGTTGCAAGAAGCTCTTGAACTGGCTGGCCAGAATCATGTAAATGAAGATCACGGCCATGGCCAGGGCCGAAAGAGCGTAGCCAAACGACTCGGCCATGTTTTTGGTGGAGCCGCCAAACTGATAGCGGTAGCCCGGTGGCAGGCTGACGCCGTCCATGAGCTTGCGGATGTCTGCAGACACTTCGCCTGCGGCCCGGCCATAGGCATTGGCATTGATGGCCACTTCGCGCGACAGGTCGCGCCGGTTGATCTGGTTCGAGCCGGTGGCTTCAGTGACTTTGGCGACCTGGCCCAGGCGCACGGTGCGTGGGTTGCCGTCAGGCCCAGCGCCCACGGAAAACGGTAGACGTTCGAGGTCTTGCGGTGAATTGCGGCTTTCGGGGGCAAGGCGCACGTTCACGTCGTAGGTCTGGTCATCTGGCGCACGCCAGTTGCCCACCGTTTGACCCGCCACCAGGGTTCGCAAGGGCCCGGCCAGTTGCCCTGTGCCCAGGCCCAGGTCGGCGGCCGAATCGCGCAGCACTTCAATGCGGATGGTGGGCTTGTTGGCTTTGACGCTGGAATCCAGATCCACCAGACCCGGGATGTTGCGAATTTTCTCCATCACCCCCAAGGCCAGGCGCTCCAGCTCGCGCTGGTCGGGGCCTTGCAAGGAAAACTCCACCTGCTTGTTGCCGCCCACCGAGTCCAGCAGGCCCACGTGGGTCACGGTGATGCCAGGCACTTTGTTCAGCCGATCGCGCAGGATGCCTGACATCTGGTCGACGTTGCGCTGACGGTCCTTGCGGTCGATCAGGCGGACATAAATGCTGGTGCTGTTTTTGCCCAGTGAATTGCCCGTGTTGAGGGTGGCCAGGGTGTAGCGCACCTCCGGAAACTCGCGGATGATGGCTTCGACTTGCCTGGCTTTGGCCTCGGTGGTCTCGAGTGAACTGCCCACAGGGGTCTGAAAATTCACAGTGGTTTCAGAGAAGTCGGCCTTGGGCACAAACTCGGTGCCCACAAAGCGCAGCATGAAAATGCTCAGTGCAAAAATACCCACCGCCATGAGCACGGTTTTGCGTTTGTGCACCAGCGACCAGGCCAGGATGTGTTGGTAACGCTCGGCCAGACGCTCTGTGGCCCGCTCAAACCAGCCCGTCACGCGGCCAATGGTTTTGTCATAAAAGGTCACGGGCGCCAGGTGCTTGCCATGCGCCTCGATGCTGGGGTCGTGCCAGATGCTCGAAAGCATCGGGTCCAGCGTGAAGCTGACAAACATCGAGATCAAGACCGCCGCCACGATGGTGATGCCGAACTCGTGGAAAAACTTGCCGATGATGCCTTCCATGAAGCCAATCGGCAAAAACACGGCCACGATGGACAAGGTGGTGGCCAGCACGGCCAGGCCAATCTCTTGTGTGCCATCCATGGAGGCATTCCAGGCGTTCTTGCCCATTTGCATATGGCGCACGATGTTTTCGCGCACCACGATGGCGTCGTCAATCAGCAAACCGACACACAGCGACAAGGCCATCAGCGTGACCATGTTGATGGTGAAGCCGAACATCTGCATGAACATGAAAGTGCCGATCAGGGAGATCGGCAGAGTCAGGCCCGTGATGACGGTCGAGCGCCAGGAGTTGAGAAACAAAAAGACGATCAGCACCGTCAGAACGGCGCCTTCGATCAGGGTGCGGCGCACGTTGTCGACCGCCACGCGGATGGGCCGTGAGCCGTCGGCAATGGGTTCGAGCCGGATGCCCGCAGGTGTCTGGCTTTTCATCTCGACAACGGTCTTGACCAAGCCGTCGATCACATCGATGGTGTTTTCGTCCTGGGCTTTTTGCACCGTCAGCAGCAAGGTGCGCTGGCCGTTGTAAAGGGCCATGGTTTCCAGTTCTTGGGCCCCATCTTGTACGCGGGCCACCTGGGACAAGCGCACTGGGGTGTTGCCTTTTCGGGCCACGATGATGCGTTCAAAGTCTTCGGGCCGCTTCATGCGCGACTCGATCTGGACCATGCGCTCTTGTTCCATGGAGCGAATGGCACCGACCGGCAAGTCCTGGTTTTCGTTGCGCACCGCGGTGACCACCTGGTCAGCCGTCACGCCCAGCGCCTCCATGGCAGCGGGCTGCAGGTAAAGGTTGATCTCTCGCCGTGTGCCACCAACCAGTGAGACGGAGCCCACGCCGCGCACATTTTCCAAGCGTTTTTTGAGTACCTGCTCTGACCAGTTGGTCAACTCCACCGCGCTGGGGGTTTGTCCCTGCACGGTTTGGGGCACCACGGCCAGCGACCAGATGGCGCGGGCAGACGGGTCGAACCGTAGCACCTTGGGCTCTTTCACCTCAGTCCGCAGGGAAGGGCGGATGGCGGCTACTTTTTCCCGCACGTCTTCGGCTGCCTTGCGGCCGTTGATGTTCAGTTGGAACTCGATGACCACGACAGACTGGTTTTCGTAGCTGCGTGAGGTGAGGGCGCTGATGCCGGCGATCGAGTTGACGCCTTCCTCGATCTTTTTGGAGACTTCGCTCTCGACGATTTCAGGCGAGGCGCCCGGGTACTCCGTGCTGACCACCACCACCGGAAAATCGATGTTGGGAAATTGGTCGACTTTGAGTCGCTGGTAAGAAAACAAGCCCATCACCACCAGGGCCAGCATGACCATGGTGGCAAAAACGGGGTTTTTCAGGCTGACGCGGGTGAACCACATGGATAGGCCTTGGTGTTGTGCTTCAGCGCACGCCAGCGGTGAACTTCACCCGGGTGCCTTCGCGAACGGCCCCGGCGCTCGCTGTCAGCACCTGGGTGCCTTCGGTGATCCCCTTGACCTCGACCCAGGTCAGGGTGATGTTTTGCTGCGTTTTTTCGGCACGTGCACCGGTTTCCACGGGGATGTGTCGCACTTGATCGCCCTCGAGCGCTTGCACATAGGGCATCGGTTTGTCGGTGCGCACGCTCGACAGCGGCACGGCCAGGGCTTGTACGGTGCGGGTGCCCAGCAGCCCTTCGGCAAACAGGCCTTGTCGCAAACCCTCTTGGCCTGTGATGCCCAGATAAACCAGCACACTTCGACTGCCGGCTTGGGCCGCGGGGTTGATGCGCAAGACTTTGGCCGATAGGGCTTCTTCCTGGCCCTCGACTTTCAGTTGCGCCGTCATGCCGCGGCGCACGTGGCTGGCATCGGCTGCGGGCAAGGCCGCTTCCAGCTCCAGTTGGCTCAAGTTGACGACTTCCACAATTCGGGCATCCAGCGCCATGCGTTCACCGGGTTGAGCCAGGCGTTGGGCAATCAGACCGCTGATGGGCGAACGGACCGTCGCATCGTCCAGGGCCTTGCGGGTCACATCGAGTCCGGCCAGGGCGGCCAGGTGGGTGGCTTTGGCCCCGCTCAGACTGGACAGGGCGTTTTGCAAGGCGGTTTGAGAAATGAAGCCCCGGTCAAACAGCGCTTTGTTGTTGTCAAACTGTTTCTGCGCAATATCGACCTGTGCCAACGCCGCCTCGGCTTGTTGTTTGGCCTGGCGCTCACGTGCCAGGTATTCGGCGGGATCGATGCGGGCGATCACTTGGCCTGTTTTGACCAGATCGCCTTCACGCACCGTCAGGTCCATCAGTTCACCCACCACGCGCGCTTTGACCATGGCGCTTTGGCTGGCTTTCAGCGTGCCCGAAACCGGCAGGCCCAATTGCATGGCCATTTTTTGAGCCTGCACGACTTCGCCAGCACCCAGCTCGATCTGGTTGGCGGCCGTGCTCGTTGCCGGGGTCGCGACTGGGGCAACTTTGCGCTGGCTGGCCCAGCGGGCACCACCTGCTAACAAGGCAGCAGCAGCGATCGCAGTGAAAATCCAGAGGGTTGATTTTTTCATGGTGTTTCAGGAAATGGACAGCCCACGCGCTATCAACTGGGCGTGTTGAGAGATAAAGGCTTCAGGGTCAATCTGTTCATGGCTGGGGCAGCAAGGCCCCATGGAGTGTTTCCACATGACCAAAAACAGCAGAGGTGCCATGACCGAGTGCAGGGCCAAGTCTGTGTCAACGGCGCGAAACTCGCCCCGGTCTTTGCCGCGCTGCAAGGCGCTGCGCACCAGAGCGTGGGCGGGCGTGATGACCTCGGTGCGAAAAAAATCGGCTAGGTCTGGAAAGTTGCTGGCTTCGCTCATCACCAGTTTGGAAATGCCAGACGCCTTGGTCGCGCCATAACGGCGCCACCATTGCAGCATCATCCATTCCAGAAGCTCCCCGGAGCTGCCCTGAAACTGAGCCACCTCGGCGGCCCCTTGGGCGACAGCGGCCACCAAGTTCTCGCGCACCACAGCTTTGAACAGGTCTTCCTTGCTGGAGAAGTACAAAAACAGCGTGCCCTTGGACACCCCCGCCCGCGCGGCCACTTCTTCTACGCGGGTGGCGGCAAAGCCTTTTTCGACGAACAAATCCAACGCGGCTTCGAGCAATTCGCCCGGGCGGTCTTGTTTGCGGCGTTCACGTTTGTGAGGGACAGAGGTCAGGGCGGGGTTCACAACACTGGGTTAATGACTAACAGGTTAGTAATGTAGGCGGTGGGTCGCATTTCGTCAAGCTACGCACCCTCCCAGAATGTAAAGTGAAATGCCATTAAAAAAGGGGCCGAAGCCCCTTGGTTTTCTGGCGGGCTACTCAATAAAAAGCCTGCAGACCGGTTTGAGCCCGGCCCAGAATCAGGGCGTGCACATCGTGTGTGCCCTCGTAGGTGTTCACCGTTTCCAGGTTGATCATGTGGCGGATCACGTGGTATTCGTCGTGAATGCCATTGCCGCCGTGCATGTCGCGGCTCATGCGGGCGATGTCCAGCGCCTTGCCGCAGCTGTTGCGTTTGATCAGGCTGATCATCTCGGGCACCGATTTGCCTTCGTCCATCAGACGACCGACGCGCAGGCAGGCTTGCAGGCCCAGTGCGATTTCGGTTTGCATGTCGGCCAGTTTCTTCTGGATCAGCTGGTTTTGTGCCAGCGGGCGGCCAAACTGCACGCGGTCCATGGTGTACTGGCGCGCACGGAACCAGCAGTCTTCGGCGGCACCTAAAGCGCCCCAGGCAATGCCGTAGCGGGCTTTGTTCAGGCAACCAAACGGGCCCTTCAGGCCGTTCACGTTGGGCATCAGGTTTTCAGACGGCACAAACACATCGTCCATCACGATCTCGCCGGTGATGCTGGCGCGCAGGCTCATCTTGCCCTCGATCTTGGGAGCGGTCAGGCCCTTCATGCCTTTTTCGAGGATAAAACCGTGGATGGCTTCTTGCCCACCCACCGAGCCATCTTCGTTTTCCAGCTTGGCCCAGACCACGAACACATCGGCAATCGGCGAATTGGTGATCCACATCTTGGCGCCCTTGACGATGAATCCCCCATCGACCGGCTTGGCGCGGGTCAGCATGCTGGCCGGGTCAGAGCCGTGGTTGGGTTCGGTCAGGCCAAAGCAGCCCACCCATTCGCCGGTTGCCAGTTTGGGCAAATATTTCTGGCGTTGGGCTTCGCTGCCGTATTCGTTGATCGGGTGCATGACCAGCGAGCTTTGCACGCTGATGGCGCTGCGGTAACCGCTGTCCACGCGCTCGACCTCGCGGGCGATCAGGCCATAGGCCACATAGCTCAAACCCGCACAGCCATAGCCTTCGATGGTGGAGCCCAGGAAGCCCATGGCACCGGCTTCGTTCATGATTTCGCGGTCAAACTTTTCGTGGCGGGCGGCTTGCAACACACGGGTTTGCAGGCGATCCTGGCAAAAAGTGTGGGCGGCGTCCACGATGGCGCGCTCATCGTCGCTGAGTTGCTCGCTCAGCAAGAAGGGGTCATTCCATTGAAAGGTGGGTTTCATTCGGGTCTCCAGGCGGGGGTTGTCAATTGGGTCTGTGCCAAGGTCAGGGTGCTTGTGTGAAAGAATTTTCACATCCCGCAGGGTCCAGACGCCAGCGAGTTTCATTGGGGCCATTGTTGGCCGTTGATGAATAGTTGTCTAATATTGATTATCGATGCGGCAATATAAATTTTAAATCCATGGAATTCCGTCACCTTCGTTACTTCCTGATGCTGGCCGAAGAGCTGCATTTTGGTCGCGCCGCCCAGCGGCTGTCGATTTCACAACCCCCTTTGAGCCTGAACATCCAGCAGCTCGAAGCCTCAGTGGGCGCGCGTCTTTTCAACCGCAACAGCCGGGGCGTGCAGCTCACAGCCGCTGGCCTGGCCTTTGTGCCTGCGGCCCGGGCCCTGTTGGCGCAAGCCGGCGCAGCCGCTCAGCAGGTACGCGATGTGGCCGAGGGGCAATCAGGCCAGTTGTCCATTGGCTTTGCCGGGACCATGCTGTATTGCGGTTTGCCGCAGATTCTCAAACGCTTTCAGGCCAGTCACCCGCGTTTGCGCTTGGTGCTGCGTGAGCTCAGTTCGGCCGAACAGTTGTCTGAATTGTTGCGTGAGCGGCTGGATGTGGGCTTTGTCCACACGCCCCGGGTGCCACCGGGGTTTGAGCATATTTTGGTGGTCAGTCAGCCCTTGGTGGCGTGTTTACCGGCCAGCCACGCACTGGCCGGGGCTGCGAGCTTGGGCCTGGAAGCATTGGCCGGACAAGACCTGGTGGTGGTGTCGCGCACGGTCTCGGCCGATTACCACGAGCGCATTTTGTTGCTCTGCGAGCAAGCAGGCTGGATGCCGCCCGTGGTGCATGAATTGCGCCACTGGCTGAGTGTGGTGTCTTTGGTGTCGCAGGGCCTGGGGGTCGCGCTGGTGCCGCAGGCTTTGCAGCAATCTGCGCTGGCGGGTGCGGTTTTTGTGCCGCTGCGCGAAGTCGATGTGCGTTACGACACCCGCTGCCTTTGGCGCAGCGACCGAGACCAGACAGCCCTCAAGGACTTTGTGCTGGCGGTGCAAGGTGATGGCTTGCGCGGCTGATAATCTTCAATACACAAGAGGAAAAAGCATGACAGAAACACTGGTTTTGGGCGGCGGCTGCTTTTGGTGCACCGAGGCGGTTTACGTCAAGGTGCGCGGCGTGACCGATGTCGAGTCAGGTTATTGCAACGGCCACACCGTGTCACCCACCTACGACGAAGTCTGCACTGGGCGCACCGGGCACAACGAGGTGGTCAAGCTCGAATACGACCCAGCCCAGGTCAGCACCCGCGAGTTGCTGGAGATCTTTTTTGTGATCCACGACCCGACCACCCTGAACCGCCAGGGCAATGACGCAGGCACGCAGTACCGCAGCGGCATTTACTTCACCACGCCTGAACAGGCCGAGCTGGCCCGGGCTTTGATCGCCGATTTGACAGCCGCCCGGGCGTTTGGTCAGCCCATCGTGACCGAAGTGCTGGCGCTGGCCAACTACAGTGCGGCAGAAGACTATCATCAAGACTTTTTTGAGCGCAACCCCTACCAGGGCTACTGCATGGCTGTGGCCGCCCCCAAGGTTCTGAAGTTCAAAAAAACCTTCGCGCGTTTGGTGCGCGATTGACATCACAGCGCTGGGTGCGCCGTGAAAACCATGACAAAAACCATGAAAAGCATTGCATTTTTTCTCATCACTTTGACCCTGGCTGGCTTGGCTGGCGCACAGCACAGCAACAAGGAAACCCTGGAAGACATTGCACGTCACCGCGCCATGGCCGAGGCGCATGAGGCGGCGGCCAAATGCCTGGAGTCGGGCAAAAAGCCGGACCAGTGCACCAAAGCCTTGCAAACGGCTTGCAAGGGCCTGGCCCTTGGAAAATATTGCGGCATGAAGCACGCCCATTGATCGGCCGAGTCAAGGCTTGCCATTGATGAATTTCGCGCGTTTTCGCTTGCCCACCTGGCAGACCGGTCTGCTGGTCTGGGCTTTGTTGTTGGCGCCCGTATGGGGCCAATGGCATGGCATTGTGCACAGTGCCGAGCTTGCGCTGTCCGCGCCCGCCGGGCTGCATGCCGGTCATGCCCACGAAGAAAACGACGCCCACACAGAAAACGATGCAGATCATTCCGGCCATGCGGCAGGCTCGGAGTTGTGTCAGGTGCTGGACCATCTGGCCCACGCCGACAGCCTGAATGCATCGCTGCTGGCCTGGTCTGCACCCATGGTGCCCGTGCAGGCACCGGTCTTCTGGGCCGCTTTTTTACGGGGCCACGACCGCTGGTCCCTGGCGCAAGCGCGTGCGCCACCTGCTCTGATTTGAACCCCTGATCCCGGCTTTTTGGCCTTCAGTGTTTGACTGAAGGCCGAAGCCTGTTCTTGTTCTTTTCAAGCAGATGCTCATGACACATTCTTTTCAACATTCGGCTTTGGCGGGCGCTTGCCTGGCCGCCATTTCTTTTTCTCAGGCTTCGGCATTTGCGCAGGCGGTGACCACCGGTGTGCCCACCGAAATCGTCATCACCGGCAACCCTTTGGGGCGCGACCAAACCACGGTGCCTGTCAGTGCCATGGGACGCAACGATTTGCTGGAACGCGGGCAAAGCACGTTGGGCGAAACCCTCAACGGCTTGCCGGGCGTGTCCAGCACCTACTTTGGCCCCAACGCCAGCCGCCCCATCATTCGGGGCCTGGACGGTGACCGCATCCGGGTGCTGCACAACAGCGCATCCAGCCTGGACGCTTCTGCCTTGAGCTATGACCACGCTGTGCCTTTGGATGTGCTGTCCACCGACCGCATTGAGGTTTTGCGCGGCCCCGCCGCCTTGCTTTATGGCGGCAGTGCTGTGGGTGGCGTGGTCAATGTGATCGACAACCGCATCCCGCGCGAAGCCATGTCGGGGGTGCTGGGCAAAGCCCAAGTACAGGCGGGCACCGGCAATGACGAACGCAGCCTGGCCGGCCTGGTGGAGGCAGGCAACGAACGCTGGGCCTTGCATGTGGACGGTTTTGACCGCCGAACAGGCGATGTGCGCGTGCCCGTGTCGCTGGCTTGCGACAAAACGGACGAAACCCGCTTCGCAAAGCGCATTTGCAATTCGGCCAGCGAGTCACGAGGCGGTGCGATCGGCGCCAGTACTTTCTGGGCCAACGGCTATTTGGGCGCATCGGTCAACAGTTACCAAAGCGATTACGGCACAGTGGCCGAAGACAAAGTGACGATTGGCATGAAGACCACCCGCTATGCATTGGAAGGCCAGCTGCGCCAACTGCCCGGCTGGTTTGAAAGTGTCAAGGCCCGTCTGGGTCACACCGATTACCAGCACACCGAGTTTTTCAATGGGGGGCCTGAAACCGTTTTTTCCAATAAGGGCCAAGACCTGCGCATCGAAGCGCGTCATCGTCCGCTCTCAGGGTGGCAAGGCGTGCTGGGTGTGCAGGCCGATTCAAGCCGCTTTTCTGCTGTCGGCGACGAAGCCTTTGCGCCCTTCAGTCGCACCCGCAGCCAGGCGCTGTTTGTGCACGAAGAGTTGCCCACCACTTGGGGCCAAGTCACTGCTGGGGCGCGTTGGGAGTCTGTGCGGGTGGAGTCCTTGGGCAACCCCGATTTACCGAGCTTTGACGAGGGTGTCGGCGTCAAGAAGTTCACACCGTTCAGTGTGGCGGCGGGTGCAGTTTTCAAGCTGTCGCCCACATGGTCTTTGACAGGCAATGCGGCCATGACGCAGCGTGCGCCCAAAGACTACGAATTGTTTGCCAATGGCCCGCATCTGGCCACAAATGCATGGGAGATCGGCCACAAAGACCTGGGCTTGGAAAAGTCCAACAGCCTGGATGCCGGTGTCCAGTGGAAAACGGGCCCAGACAGCCTGAATGTGACGGCATTTGCCAGCCAGTTTTCCAACTACATCGGCTTGATGAACACCCTGGATGTTGAGGACGGTTTGCCCGTGCAACTTTACCAAGGCGTCAAGGCCCGTTTTTACGGTTTGGAAGCCAGCGGCCGCCAGCGTTTGTGGCAAAACACCTCGACACTCGACTTCGATTGGCGTGCCGACACCGTGCGGGCCACCAACGAAAGCACGGGAGAGGCCTTGCCCCGCATTGCCCCGATGCGCTTGGGTGCAACGCTGGTTTATGGCCAAGGCCCCTGGAACGCCAAGCTGGGCGCTGACTGGCATGCCGCGCAAAAGCGTGTGCCCGAAGGCAGTGTGGCCACCGGCGCGTACACCCTGGTCAATGCCAGCGTGTCCTACCGCCAAAAGCTGGACATCACCGTGCTGCAGTGGTTTGCCCGTCTGGACAACCTGACCGATCAGTTGGCCTACAGCGCCAGCTCGATCCTCACGAGCACGGCTTTTGGCAAGTCGCCTTTGCCGGGGCGCAGCTTCAAGCTGGGGGTTCAGGCCAGCTTCTGATGCGGTACACGTTGCGCTGCCTGAATGGCGGCGCTACGTGGTTTCCGCCGCCGGAGGCCGCTGGCGCAACGGGATAATCAGGCCATGAACCTTGATCATCCCGTTCTTTCCTCACTTTTGCCCGTCGTCTTGCTGATCTGCATGGGCTTTGTCGCAGGCAAGGCCAAGTGGGTGCGTGGCGAGTCGGTGCGTGATTTGTCTAACCTGGTGTTCATGGTGCTGACCCAGGCGATGCTGTTCCGAACCATGAGCAGCGTGCACATCGAGCAACTTGATTTCGAACCGGTGGCGCAGTATTTGGCGGTGACCGTGTTTCTGTTTTTTGTCTTGGTATTTGTTTACGGGCGCAATGCCAATGCGACGGTGCTGGCCTTGGCGGGTATTTTTAGCAACACCTTGATGATTGGTGTGCCTTTGATCGGTTTCGCTTACGGTCAGGCGGGTCAAGTTTTGTTGCTGACCTTGGTGTCCGTCCATGCCTTGGTTTTGTTGACTCTGGCCACCTTGGTTTTGGAGCTTCAAGTGGCCCGTGAACAACACCTGGCCCTGGGTCACTCAAGGCAGTTGTGGCATACCGTGGGTCAGGCGATCGGCAGCGCCTTGTTGCATCCGGTCCCTTTGCCCATTTTGTTGGGCTTGTTGTACGCACAAACGGGCTTGGGCCTGCATCCTGTGGTGGACAAGCCCTTGCAGTTGCTGGGCAGCGCTTTTGCGCCCATGGCGTTGTTGTTGGTGGGCATCACCTTGTCGCAGACACACTGGGGTCTCAATAGGGTCAAGGCCATTCACTTGTCACTGGTTAAAACGGTCTTGCACCCACTGTTGATGCTGGTGGTGGCTTGGGCTTTGGGTCTGCGCGGCCTGCCCTTGTCCGTGATGGTGGTGGTGGCCGCCTTGCCGATGGGCGCCAATGGATTTTTGTTTTCTCAGCGCTATCGCAAAGAAGAAGACGCGGTGACTGCCGCTGTCGCCGTGTCAACCCTGATGGCCATGGTGGGCATTTCCCTCGCCTTGGTGTGGTTGCCGAGGCCAGAGATCTGAGGTTTGCGCCGATCCCGCCCCGGCAGAGAAAAGAATTTACTCAATTTTGAGGTTCGCCTCTTTGACCAGTTTGGTCCAGCGCGCTCCTTCGTCGTTGAGGAATTTTGTGAAATCTTCAGCCGTGCCGCCTTCTGGAAAGGCATAGGCTTTGCGCAGCCGCTCGATGACCTCTGGCGCTTTCAGGGCGGCATTGATTTCTTCGTTGAAGCGTTTAAGAATGGCAGGAGGCGTTCCTGCAGGGGCGACGATGCCGAACCAGCCTGAGCCACCCTGCACATCGCCAAAGCCTGACTCAGTGAGGGTTTGCACTTGAGGGGTGTCTTCAAGCCGGCGCGACGATGTCACCGCGATGGCCTTTAATTTTCCTGCCTTGACATGCGGCACAAGCAAAGCCGGAGCGCCCATAAAAAGTTGAATTTGCCCAGCGAGTACATCCGTGATGGCCTGTGGCTGCCCCCGGTAGGTGATCGGGACAATGTAGAGCTGTCGAGAAAATTTCAAAAACTCAACGGGTAAATGGTTGGTCGACCCCACCCCGGTGTGGGCATAGTTGAATTTCCCAGGATTTTTTTTGGCCAATTCAACCAACTCACTCATGTTGGAAACGGGCAATGAAGGGGGGACGACTGCAATGTTTGGGGCGGTGGCAAACATGGCAACAGCAGCAAAATCTTTGCGCAAGTCATATTTGAATTGCGGGTTGATCAAAGGGCCAACGGCGGTGGTGATGGTCGCCACTAAAAATGTGTAGCCGTCTGCCGGCGCATTGGCCACAGCTTCTGTTCCGATCAATGCACCAGCCCCTGGTTTGGCTTCAACAATGATGGGAACCCCCCAGTTGGAGGCAACCTTTTCGGTGACCGCTCGCGTCAAGATGTCAACAATACCGCCTGCAGGAAAAGGGACCACCACACGAACAGGCTTGTTGGGGTAAGTCTGAGCATGGAGATGTGCTGTGCCTAAAAAAAGTCCCAGTGATGTGATGATCAGAGAGCGCAAAAACTTTTTCATATGAAGTCCTTCAATGGTTTGGGTTCGGCGAAGTTCACAAGCGTTTTATGGGATGGGTTTTCTGGGGGTGTCTGGCGCAGCGGTGGGCACAAACGGAAAGCGCGCTTTGGCTTTGGTGGCCGTGGTGCTGGTCGTGGCAGAGCTGCGCACGTATTGTTTGCTGGCGTCCTTGTGAACCTGGTAGTCCCAACTGGTGTGGTGACCCTTGAACAAGGTGCTGTTCAAAAACAAGCGACGTCGTTGGCTGGCTATGACCTCGCTTTTGACTTTTGAAGGGTTGAAGCGGGCTTCTATTTCGTTTGCCAATTCTTGGGCAAGTGGCATAAATTCTGGCTCTTGGCAGAGGTTGCGTAACTCCAAGGGGTCTTTTTGCAAGTCAAAAAGCATGCCTGGATCGCCCTCGCAATAGGTGTATTTGTAGTGGCCTTTGCGCAAGATGAAGGCAGGGGCGTGGACCCCTTCGCTGGTGAATTCAATCAGCGTTTCATCTTTCCACGACGAGTCGGTACCGTGCAACCAAGTGTGAAGGCTGCGGCCATCGCAATGATCGACCAATTCAGGGGGATGATTTTTTGTGGCCAGATCCAGCAGGGTTGGCAGCATGTCGACCAAGCTGCAATTTGCGCTGACCCGATGGCCTGTTTTGGCACCTGGTGCACTGATCAACAAGGGCACCCTGATCGAGTTTTGAAAGGGGTTGAATTTGTACCACATGCCC
>NZ_JBIKHV010000106.1:0-6861 GCF_044361985.1 Limnohabitans sp.
GAACATCACCAGCGCAGGCCTGGCCCCCACGCGCTTTTCAGACAGTTGGCGCAACGAGCGTGCAGCCCACTTTGACCGTGCACAAAACCGGGTGGTCTTCAGCACCAACGCGCCCGTCGCAGCGCTGGAACCCGGCGCACAAGACCAGATCAGTCTTTATGTGCAACTGGCTGCCGCGATGGCGGGTGACCCCCAGCGCTTTCAGCCGGGCACGCGTTTGCAAATTCAGACCGCCACCACCCGGGACGCCTTGCCCTGGCTGCTGACCCTGGGCTCGCCCGAAACCTTGGTGCTCGATGGTCAAACCCTGCCCACCGTCAAATGGGTCTGCCAGCCGCGCAACCGCTTCGATGCGAAGGTGGAGTTCTGGGTCGCCGCGCAACACGCCTGGATGCCGGTGCGCATCCGCATCAGCCAGGTCAATGGCAGCTTCATCGACTTGCTGTTGAGTGGCAAAGAAGCGCTGCCGCCGTTGCCAGCGTCTGCACCCGACGGGGTAAAAACCACACCCTCTTGAAGTTCAAAAAAAAGGCCTCACTTCCAGTACTGATCTTGAGAGAGAATGACGCATGAACCTGTTGTATGAATCCGAAACATTTGCCGTGATGCATGTGCTGGCCAACGCACCTGCCGAACCAGCTCCAGCGACCCAAAAGCCCCTGCTGGAACGCCATGGTTTCGAAATCGTAGACAAACGCTCGGGCAAAGAGGTCTACCTGGATGGCTCATGGGCCGAGATGTTCCAGCAACAAATCCAGGCCTGGCAGCAACACACCCCCACCCAAGAAGAAGTCGAAGACACCTTGGAAGGCTACACCGGCCTGGCGCAACACCCTGTTGTGGTGCACTGAAAGCCCGTACCGCACCCCCCAAAAAAGCCGCCTCTCAGGCGGCTTTTTTGTGCCTATCCAGCCCACTAAAACCACTAAAAATCGGCCCTGCCCTCATCAGCACGCCCTTCAGCGGGGCGCGGTGCGCACCAACTCACGCCAATCAGCCACTGCCCGGCATTGCGCAACAGGGGTGCTGCGCGTGGGCGGTCGAAATGGCTTGGCAAGCGTTGGCCGTTCAGGCATGCCTGCGGATGCTGTCGGCCACGGTCTGCACGATCTGGTCGATGTGCGCGTCTTCCACAATGTAGGGCGGGCAGATCACCAGGTTTTCGCCCGCTGGCCGCACCCACACGCCTTTATGGAAACAGTCCATGAAGATGTCGTACACCCGCTTGCCGGGTGAGCCGGCGATGCTGGACAACTCTACCGCCCCGGCCAGGCCCAGCGTGCGGATGCCGATCACATTGGGCAAGCCCTTGAAGGCGCTGTGCATCGCATCGCCCAGCACTTTGCCTTTTTCGCCAGCACGAACAAACAGGTTTTCTTCCTTCATCAAGTCGAGTGTGGCAATCGCTGCTGCGCAGGCCACGGGGTGACCGGAGTAGGTGTAGCCGTGGAAAAACTCGACGGCGTGCTGGGGCGAATTGGCGTTCATCATCGCGTCGTAAATGAAGTCGCGACAGATCACGCCGCCCAAGGGAATCACGCCATTGGTCACCGCCTTGGCGAAGTTCAGCATGTCGGGCACCACGCCATAGAAGTCGGCGCCAAAGTTCACGCCCAGGCGACCAAAGCCGGTGATGACTTCGTCAAAAATCAGCAGGATGCCGTGCTTGTCACAGATCTCGCGCAAGCGCTTCACATAACCCTGAGGTGGGATGAACCAGCCCGCGCTGCCGGCAATGGGTTCGACGATCACCGCCGCGATGTTGCTGGGGTCGTGCAGCACCAGGATGCGGTTTTCCAGCTCCAGCAAAGGGTCTTCGGCCCACACCGGCTCTTCATGGTGAATGTAGGCGTGGTTCACCGGGTCGTGAATAAAACGCATGTGGTCGACACGGGGCAGCAGTTGCGCGCCATAGACCTTGCGGTTGGCGGGCAAGCCCCCCACACTCATGCCGCCAAAGTTGACGCCGTGGTAACCCTTTTCGCGGCCAATGAACACATTGCGATGGCCTTCGCCCCGCGCGCGGTGGTAGGCCAATGCCACTTTCAGGGCGGTATCGGCCGCTTCAGAGCCTGAGTTGCAGAACAACACCTTGTTCAGGTCGCCCGGCGCCATGGCGGCAATCATTTCTGCAGCCTTGAAAGCCTTGTCGTTGCTGGCCTGGAAAGCGGTGGCGTAGTCCAGCGTGTCCAGCTGCTTCTTGATGGCCTCGTTGATTGGGCGGCGGTTGTGGCCTGCGCCCACACACCACAGGCTGGAGATGCCGTCGAGGACTTTTTTGCCATCGTGGGTGGTGAAGTGCATGCCCTCGGCCCCCACAAACACACGCGGGTCTTGCTTGAAGCTGCGGTTGGGCGTGAAAGGCAACCACTGGTTGTCCATGTTCATCTCGGTATGGGCCACGGCAAAACTCCTTGAGGTAAGTGCAGTCACACAGTTTAAAGGGCAAACCGGCAGGCGCCAGCCCCAGCGCGACAAAGCTTGGGACCTGAAAAAAGGGGTCTCTACAATAGAACTTCTCAAAACGAACGCGCCCAGCCTTTCAGCGGCCATGGCGAATCCTGCAGTCTGCCCCATGACCACCACCTACATCCTGACCCTCTCCTGCCCTGACCGAATCGGCATCGTGCACGCCGTATCAGGTTTCTTGCTGGAGCGCGGGGGCAACATCGAAGAGGCCGCGCAATACAACGACCACGATACGGGCCTGTTCTTCATGCGTGTGCAATTTGCGTGCGCGCAAGCTGACGGCGACGTCCTGAAATTGCAGTGGGGCGAATTTGCCCAAACCTTCCAGATGAAGTGGGACCTGCACGCCACCACCCAGCCCATGCGCACCGTGCTCATGGTCAGCAAGGAGGGCCACTGCCTGAACGATCTGCTGTTCCGCTGGAAGAGCGGCTTGCTACCGCTGGACATTCGCGCCATCGTCAGCAACCACCGCGAGTTTTACCAACTGGCCGCCAGCTACAACGTGCCGTTTCACCATATTCCGGTCAGCAAGGACAACAAGGCGCAAGCCGAAGCCAGGCAATACGAGGTTATCCAGGCCGAAGGGGCAGAACTGGTGGTGCTGGCGCGCTACATGCAGGTCCTCAGCGACGACCTGTGCCGCAAATTGGCGGGACGCGCCATCAACATCCACCACTCATTTCTGCCCAGCTTCAAGGGCGCCAAGCCTTACTACCAGGCGCACGACCGGGGTGTGAAGCTGATCGGGGCCACAGCTCACTATGTGACAGCCGATCTGGACGAAGGCCCGATCATCGAGCAGGATGTGGCCCGCGTGGACCACAGCAAAACCGTGGAAGACCTGACCACCATTGGCCGTGACACAGAAAGCCAGGTACTGGCCCGCGCCGTGAAATGGCACAGCGAACACCGCGTCCTGATCAACGGCCACAAAACCGTGATTTTTAAATAAATAACTTTGCGGGACAGATCTTTAGCTCTGTCCCCAACCGATTAAGTCCCCATGTCCACCACCTCACGCATTCCGCCCATCCAGTGCCTCTTGACGTTTGAGGCCCTGGCCCGCTTGCGCAGCGTGACCCAGGCGGCCGAAGAGTTGTGTGTGACCCCCAGCGCTGTGAGCCACCGGGTCAAGCAACTGGAGCAGATCATTGGCACCAAGCTGTTTGGCCGGTCGGACTTTTCCCTCACGACAGAAGGCAACGAATATCTGGCCCATGTGCGCGAAGGCCTGGTGTCTTTGCAACGCTTCCCGAGCACCAACAACACCCCCGGACGGCGCAAATTGCGACTGGCGGTCACGCCCACCTTTGCCCGCTCCATCCTGATGCCGCGCCTGAAGCATTTTCTAGACGCCTACCCCGAGATCGACATCACCCTGCAAGTGAGCATTCCGCTGCTGGACGTGGTGGCCGAAGACGCCGACCTGACGGTGCGTTTTGGCACTGGCCGCTACTCGGATGTCGAGCACGTCTGCCTGGCCAAAGACGATGTGACGCCTCTGGCCTCACCCGCCTGGCTGCGCGAAAACGGCCCTTTCAGCAACGCAGAAGAGCTGCAGGGCGTGTCTCTGCTGCGCAGTCCGCTGGAGCCCTGGCGCACCTGGTTTGCCGCGCACAACCTCGACTGGCCTGAACCCATGGACGGTTCGTCTTTCAACGACATCGGCCTCGTGTGCGACGCCGCGGCCCAGGGCCTGGGCGTTGGCCTGATCCGCACCAAACTGGCGGCGCCCTGGCTAGAAAGCGGCCAACTGGTCCGTTTGTTTGAGCGCAGCGTCCCCAGCCCGCACGCCCACTATCTGTGCTGGCGCACCGGCACCATGGAACGCTGGGAATGCGCCACCTTTGCCGACTGGCTCAAAAGCATCCTGGCCTAGGGCCTCATGGCGCCACGGCTGAATTCACAGACCTGTCAAAGATTATTCAACCCACGCCATCCGGCCAGGGCGTACATTCAAGCCTTCATTTCAAGGTTTTGAATGCCATGAGCGCCAACACCCCCATCGAAACGCAGCAACTGACCGCCACCGAACGCGCCGAGCGCCAACGCGCCGTGGTGCAGGCCTTGGGCCGGGTCCTGCCCGCCGACGCCATCCTCTACACGCCCGAGGACACCACGCCCTACGAGTGCGATGGCCTGACGGCTTACCGTGAGCGGCCTTTGGTGGTGGCTTTGCCTGAAACCGAGGCCCAGGTCAAAGCTGTGCTCCAAGCCTGCCATGCCCTGAAAGTGCCCGTGGTGGCTCGTGGCGCGGGCACGGGCTTGTCGGGTGGCGCGATGCCTCACCGCATGGGCGTGACGCTGTCGATGGCGCGCTTTAACCAGATCCAAAAAGTCGACCCGGTCAGTCGCACGGCGGTGGTGCAATGCGGCGTGCGCAACCTGGCCATCAGCGAGGCGGCCGCGCCCTACGGCCTGTATTACGCGCCCGACCCGTCCAGCCAAATTGCCTGCACGATTGGTGGCAATGTGGCTGAAAACTCTGGCGGCGTGCACTGCCTCAAATACGGCCTGACGGTGCACAACGTGCTCAAGGTGCGCGGCTTCACCATCGAAGGCGACCCGATCGAATTTGGCAGCGATGCGCTCGACACCCCCGGCTACGACTTGCTGGCCGTGCTGGTGGGCAGCGAAGGTATGCTGGCCGTGACCACCGAAGTCACCGTCAAGCTGGTGCCCAAACCCATGCTGGCGCGCTGCATCATGGCCAGCTTTGACGACGTGCGCAAAGCAGGCGACGCCGTGGCTGCCGTGATCGCTGCCGGCATCATCCCTGCCGGCCTGGAAATGATGGACGGCCCCATGACCGCCGCGGTAGAAGACTTTGTGCACGCCGACTACGACCTGAGCGCCGCCGCCATCCTGCTGTGCGAGAGCGACGGCACACCCGAAGAAGTCGAAGAAGAAATCGGCCGCATGAGCGAGGTGCTGCGCAACTGCGGCGCCACCGCCATCACCGTGAGCCGCGACGAGGCCCAACGCCTGAAGTTCTGGAGCGGCCGCAAAAATGCCTTCCCGGCCTCGGGCCGGATCAGCCCCGATTACATGTGCATGGACTCGACCATTCCGCGCAAGCGCCTAGCCGACATCCTGCAAGCCATTTCCGAGATGGAAATCAAGTACGGCCTGAAATGCCTGAACGTGTTTCACGCAGGCGACGGCAACCTGCACCCGCTGATCCTGTTTGATGCCAACGATGCCGACCAATTGCGCCGTTGCGAACTGTTTGGCGCTGACATTCTGGAAACCAGCGTGGCCATGGGAGGCACCGTCACGGGCGAGCATGGCGTGGGCATCGAGAAGGTCAACAGCATGTGCGTGCAATTCAGTGCCGAAGAGAACGAACAGATGTTTGCCGTCAAACGCGCCTTTGACCCGCAAAGCCTGCTGAACCCCGGCAAGGTCATCCCCACGCTCAACCGCTGCGCTGAATATGGCCGCATGCTGGTGCGGGCGGGGGCGATCAAACACCCAGAGCTCGAACGCTTCTGAGCCACTCAACGCCCCTAAACAGCGCCCCTCACCCCCCCATAACGCCTGAGCGATCCTCAGGCGTTTTTTTTTGCGCACCGGGATGCGCACATCCGTCCACAGCATAAATGGTTGCGTGCGCAACAAAATAACTCTAAAATCAGGCTCCTTCAAGACAGAAAAACCAGGCACACACATGACCCCGCCCCTCGACCGGACACTGACCTACCGTCTGCACCAACTGCACAAGCTGACCGATGCGGACAGCCAGTCGGCCTACCCGGAGCGCACCGGTTTGTCGATGAGCGACGGACGCTGCCTGTCGACGATTGGCGCGTTCGAGCCTTTGTCGGTCAAAGAGCTTGCGGACAAAGCCAACCTGAACAAAGGCCAGGCCAGCCGCGCTGCACAGGCCCTGGCCGATCAGGGTCTGGTGTTCAAAGCCGACCACCCGGGCGATGGCCGAGGCGTGGTGCTGACGCTCACACCCAGCGGGCGCAAAGTATTCCAGCGCGCCATGGACATGATCGCCCACCGCAACGAACAAATTTTTGGCTGCCTGACTGCCAAAGAACAAACGAGCTTGAGCGCCCTGTTCGACCGCCTGATCGCCCACGCCCGTCCTCGCTGAAATCCACTTGACGCCATCACACCATGCACACCCCCACCACCCAAGCGCGTCCTTGCATTTATTACACCTACGAAGTTTTCAAGCCCTGGCTGCCCTCGGCACACCCAAAGCAGGACCGAAAAAAAGTCGTGGTTGTCGGCTCGGGTCCGGCGGGCATGGTAACGGCGCTGGAGTTGGCGCGCCACGGCGTGGCCAGTGTGGTGCTGTCAGCCGAGTTGCAGTTCTCGCAAGGCAGCCGAGCGATCTGTTTCACCCGTCGCTCGATGGAAATCCTGCAGCAAGTC
>NZ_JBIKHV010000107.1:0-6798 GCF_044361985.1 Limnohabitans sp.
GAAGGGTGCAGCGATCTGGCATTTAGACAGCACCGCCTGGTTGCCTCCCACCTCGGCTTTGGCTTTGGCAGTGGCCGACTTGGACAAGTCCAACTCGAGTTGCCCCACCGAGTTCAGCTCTTGAAGGCGCAAGTTCGATTTGAGTGTTTGCTCCGCGCCATCCAATTCAGCCTGGGCTTTTTGCAACTGGGCTTGCTGCAAACTGCAGTCGAAGCTCACCAGGGTTTGCCCACTTTGAAACGCAGACCCCTCTTGCACGCTGATGGCCGAGATCTTGGCGCCAATTTCTGCGGCGATCGTGGTGTAGCGACGCGGCATCAACTGGGCCCGAATCTCTTGTCGCTCGATGGTCGGGCGTGGCGATGGCGTGGCCAGCGCAGCGCTAGACGCTGCACTGCCCGCCACCGGCACACCAGGCCGGGGCGTGGGAGAAGCCGTGGCCTGCGCCCAAACACCGGTCGATGCCATGCACGCCATCAGGCACACGGCCTGCCAACGAGCGTGGATCACCATTTGCCTTTGCTGGGAGTGCTGCTGGCTACAGAACCACCGGCCACAGAAGCACCGGCAGCAGGCACGCTGGCAGCAGTGGTTGAGACTTTCGCAAGCGCTGCTGCGGGCACTGGGGCAGGCACAGCCGCTTCGGCACGCAGTTGCGCCCAAGGCGCCTGGGTTTTGCGCAGTTGCTCAGTCAGCTCTTTGAGTGACAACTCACCAGTACTGCCAATCTGCGGCTCCATGCCCAAAGTGGCCACCAAGCGGCTTTCGGCCACTTGCACTTGGGCCAGCGCCTGGTAGCGGCGCAACAAACTCAAGATGGCCGAGGTTTCGGTGCTGACCAAGTCCAGCTTGCTTTGCGCCTGCACAGACTGGCGGTTGCGCATGATTTCAGAGATCTTGCTGTCCGTGGTGTAGATGGCGTCTGCACGCTCGAACTGGCTGCGCGTGTTGATCACGGCCAGGCGCGACAAATGCACCTGGGTCATGACAGACAACTGGGTGGCCATGCGGCGCTGGTCAGCCAGGGCCACGCCCGCTTCGGCCAGCTTCATCTGTGCCGGGCCGGTGAACAAGTTCATCAAATTGAAAGACATCTGCACGCCGGCTTCGTTCCAGGTGCGGTTCAGCAGGTAGTTGTCGGTGTCGTACTTGGCCCCGTAGTTGAAGGACAAATTAGGGAACATGCGCACCAAGGTGCGGCGAGTTTCTTCACGGGCAATGCGCCCGTTGTAATGCTGCTCGCGCAAATCAGCGTTTTTGAGCAAGGCCACTTCTTCCAGCTTTTGCACCGACACTTGCGTGACTTCGTTGCCAATATTTTTCAGTTCCGTCGTGGCAATTTGGATGGTCTGCCCCAAGGGGGCATTGATCAGCGATGCCAGATCCACCTGGGCAGAAGACAACTCTTGGTCGATCGACTCGAGCAAGCGCATGTTCTCCAGCAACTGACGCTGGTAGCGCAAGGGCTCCAGTGGGTTGCGCACGCGCTCGGTGGCCGCTTTGCGCGAATCGTCCAGGGCTTCCTCGGCCAGGCGGATGGTTTTTTGCACATCGGCTTTGAGCAACTGGGCACTGGCTGAGCGCCAGTAGGCCGTGCGCACGTCTTGCATCAGCAAATGCATGGCTTTGCGGCGCTTTTCACCAGCGATCATGAAGCGGTCGGCCTGCTGCTTGGCGCCGTAATAGCCCATGCCAAAGTCCACCAGGCTCCAGGTCAGGCCCAGATCGGCGGTGTAGTGAGCGGCCTCACTGGATGTAGAGGTTTCACTGCGTGCAAAACTGCCCGGAACTGGGTCACCTGGCTTGGTACTGCCGGTGAAACGCGGGGTATCTCGGCGTGAATACCCGGCCTGTGCCAGCACTCTGGGCAGCATGTCGTATTTATTCACATCCAGCTGTCCAAGGGCTAAGGCCTCTTCCATTTGCTTGGAACGCCTGTCCAAGTTGTACTTGAGGGCGCGCGCCATGGCCTCGTCCAGCGTCAAAGGACCAGTGATAGGCTCAACGTCTTTGCGCAGATTGACGCCGTCTTTTTGCTGCTGAGCCTGCATGTCTTGTTGCGTCAATGCAACAGGTTCGACACTGGCACAGCCTGCAGCCACGGCACACGCCATGGCCACCAGGGTCCAGCGCAGAGGGGATGGGATTGCATTGACAGTTGATTTAGTCATCTCTTTGTTTTCCGATTTATAATTTTTTAACTAATTATTTACTAAAAATAATAGTTTTGCGATATTTATCATGTATACCAACTTTAGAGGTTAAATCATAAAATTCGCCCAAACCAAAAAAATCCAAAGCTCAGCATGAATACGCGACGTTCTGTTTTCTTCATTTTTAGCAGGGGATGGCTGCTGGCTTGGCTGTTGGCGTGGCTGCCCCTCTGCGCTGTCGCGGCCGAAGGCAAGGACCACATCACGCAGCGGGCATGGCTGGAGGACGCCACGGGCCAACTGAGTTGGCCAGCCGTTCAGCAAAGCACCCCCCTGCCCTACACCGGCATGCTGAGCAAAGGCTTTGGCCCTTCGGTGATCTGGCTGCGCTTGCGCATTGACCCACAAGCCAGTCAGGTCTCCGTCAAAGAACCAGACCGGCTGGTGCTGCGCATTCGCCCGGTGTATCTGGATGACATCCAGGTGTTTGACCCCTTGGCCACCCAGGGGCTGGTTGGTAAAACAGGCGACATCCAGCACCCCCGAGAAGACGAATTTGAAGGGATGGACTTTTTATTGCCCATTGCCCGCGGTGAGCAGCCGCGCGACATTTGGCTGCGACTGGCCTCCACCAGCACCCGCCAGATTGACGTCCAGGCACTGAACGTCGAAGCACTGGACCAGCGCATCCGCGTTCAACAGCTGTTGTTTGCCGTCTACATTGGGCTGATCCTGATCTTTGCGGTCTGGGCCTTGGTCTACTGGCTGTTCAGCCGGGAATCCTTGATTGGCGCCTTTTGCCTGGCACAAACCACAGCGCTGTTTTATGCCTTGGGCTCTTTGGGCTACCTGCGCGCTTTTTGGCCCATGGCATGGCCGGCCGCATGGCTGGACATGGGCACCACGATCTTCAGCATCAGCGCAGTCAGCACGGCCATGCTGTTCCACTTCATGCTGCTGCGCGAATTCGACCCACCGCGCTGGACAGTGCGCGTGTTAATTCTGATGCTGGCTTTGTTCCCCCTCAAGCTGGCCCTGCTGACCCAATGGCCCACAGCAGCCCTGCGCCTGAACATGAGCGAAGTGCTGATCTCACCGTTCTTTTTTGTTCTTTCGGTGCTGCTATCGCGGGGCTGGTCCAAAACAGGCTCGCAACAACCGCCTCTGACCAAACCGGTGGTGCTGGCTTTTTATGTCCTGCTGGTGGCCAACCTGTGTGTGGCTGCGCTGGCGGGCCTGGGTCTGGTCAGCTCAGGCGAAATTGCGCTGCACATCGTGCAAGTGCACGGGCTAGTGACCGGATTTTTGGTGTTGCTGATGCTGCAATACCGCGCCCATGTGATGAACCAGCAGCGCCGCGAAATCAGCTTGGCATTGGAGCGCAGTCAAGTTCAGGCTCAGCAAGAACGCAACATCCGAGAAGAGCAGGAAAAATTGCTGGCCATGCTGGCACACGAACTCAAGACGCCCCTGGCCACCATGCACATGCGCCTGGACTCGACGGCCTCAGGGAGCCAGGAGATCAGAAAAGCCATCCGCGACATGGACAACGTGATCGAGCGCTGCCTGCAAACCGCCCAGTTAGGAGATCGCCAACTGACCGCCCATCTGGCACCCACCGATGTGGTGGGCATCGTGCGAGATGCGGTGTCTTACTGCAAACAACCGGCACAGATACACATGGATTTGCCACAGCAGTCGTTGGCAAACACCGACAAGCAATTGCTGTTCATTGTGCTCAGCAACCTGCTAGAAAACGCTTGCAAATACGCGGCCACGGACACCCCGATCAGGGTGCGTCTGCAGTCGGTGTCCGCCCCAGCCTCCAGTCAGAGCGTTTTGCAAATAGAGGTCAGCAACTCGCCGGGCATTGCGGGCTGGCCCGAGGCCGACAAAGTCTTTGAAAAGTACTACCGCAGCCCCCACGCCAGGCGACAGGCGGGCACTGGCCTGGGCCTGTTCCTGGTGCGCAACCTGATGCACATTCTGGGTGGCCGCATCGACTACGCACCCAACGACAGCGCGATTTGTTTCGTGGTGCAACTGCCGGGCTCTGTGCAAAGCCCTTGATTTGGTTTGCTTTGGAATGAGATTCCTATTTTTTTTATGATGTGTCGGTTTTATCACTTTCGCAACGTTCCCCCGACCAATGACACCCACCCCATCGCTCCACATATTGGTGGTGGAAGACAACGACAGCCTGCGCGAAGCCACGGTGCAATTTTTGCAGGCCCAGGGGCATCAAGTGGCAGGGCTGGTTTGTGCCGAAGAGGTGGACGAAACACCGACCCGCGATTTGCCTGACCTGTACCTGATCGACGTCAACTTACCGGGTGAAAACGGCTTTAGTCTGACTGAGCGCATCCGCAAAACCCAGCCGCTGGCAGGCATTGTGCTCATGACCGCACGGGGCCAGCTCAATGACCGGCTCGAAGGTTATTCATCAGGCGCTGACAACTACCTCGTCAAGCCCGTAGAACAGGCTGAGTTGCTGGTGTGCATCCACAATTTGGCCCGCCGACTCAAAGCCAGTGCCCCCATGCCCAACGCACAAATCGTGCTCAACAGCCAAACCCTTTGCCTGACCGGCCCCGAGGGGGAGGCCTCGCTGAGCCATGGCGAGGGGATTTTGCTGGCCGCGTTTTGTCGTGCAGCAGGCCAAAAGCTCGAACGCTGGCAAGCCATGCAACTGGTGGACACCAAGGACAAGGGCCTTTTGCCTGCCAACCTGGAAATGCGCATCAGCACACTGCGCAAAAAGCTCAGCCATTGCGGGGCGCCAGAAGATGCCATCCTGACGCTGCGCGGGTTTGGCTACGCGCTGAGCTGCCAGATCGAATTGCGCTAAAGAGCTTTCCTCATCCGTCACCGGGTTAGAAAAATGATGCGCCACGCTGCGCTTGATTTTTAAAGCCTAAGACCCCTGCTCTCGCTTTTGCTATTGCTCTTGCCGCAGAGCACTGGATTGAAAATATGAAAAATTGATATCTATTTAGGGATGGTCTGAATAATTCGACGCAAGCCATGGCAAGTGGCCGTCGACTTCAATTTTTTGCGTTTTCGGCTCAATGCGCCGAGTTGGGCAACGATTTTTGAGTCCCTTGAGGCTGCGTTGGCCATGGGCACCACCACTTGCCTTGCCTGCAGACGCACTCATCCCTGCTCCCCTTGCAACTTTGTCCGCACCATCCACAAATTGGACAAACAAACAACGTGACCAACTGCGCCGTGTTCTTCTTCAGCCCACGGTAGCGGGTTTTGACATAGCCAAACTGGCGTATGATCACTCGAAACGGGTGCTCCACCTTGGCTCGAATCCCGGCCTTGGCTTTCTCAATCTTGTCTGTCAGTTGGTCAAGCGGATCGCTCTTGACCAAAGCCCTGCGTTTGCCTGGGCGCATGGCAACGTACCATGTCACGCTAAGCTTGACATCGGGGCGTTTGTGGATGCCTTGATAACCCGCATCGCCATACGCATCCACTTCTTGCCCGTGCAACAAGCTATTGCCTTCGAGCACATCGTGAACATTGCCAGATGTGCCTCACACCGTGTGCACCAAGCCAGAGCCAGAGTCAGCGTCCGCGTCCGCGTCCGCGTCCGCGCCAATGTAGGCCTTCATGTCGAAGTGCCACTGGTTGCCTTTTTGGTTGGAGTGCATCTCAGGGTCGGGGGCTTTGTCATTGTTCTTGGTGGAACTGGGAGCTGCTATGAGTGTGGCGTTCACCACGGTGCCGGTCTTGAGCAGCAAACCGCGCGCGATCAACAAGTCGTTGACTGTGGCCAGGATTTGATCGGCCAACTTGTGCTTTTCCAATCGATGGCGGAACCGGAAGATGGTGCTTTCGTCGGGCATGCGCGAAAACTCTTGAAGTTGGGCAAATTCTCGATACAGGGGCACGTCAAAGAACGCCTCCTCCATGCCCGGGTCCGACAGGGTAAACCACTGCTGCAAGAAGTGCATGCGCAACATGGTCGCCAGTGAGAAGGGCGGACGCCCTTTCTTGCCTTCGGGGTAATAAGGCGCGATCAACTCGATCAGCGCCTGCCACGGAACGACTTTGTCCAACTAATCTAGGAACTCGCGCTTGCAGGTTTTCTTCGCGATCAGGCTCAAATCAAGGCTTACTTTTTTTCATGGGTCAATGATGCTGTACGGGACTTACACCAAGCACACAGGAGCGGGACTTTTGCAGAGTTTCCCTAAATAGATTTATTGCTAGAGTGTTTTCAAAAATTGAAGTAGCCCCTAAAGTCAGGACAGACTTGATGGCAGTTTAAGTTGCACTCAACTTCTCGCAGCTGGTCGGCGCTGCCCCGGTTTTCGCATTTGGTTTTGCTGGCTCAATCTCAATCCTGACTTCCTTGGTCGCAGTCCCGCTGGAGCGCATCGCAACTGTGAGTCTTTCTTAACTCCGGTATTTGTCCACGATCATCGCACCTCCGCCGCTTGAAGTTTTGTGAACCTCCTGCGGGGTTTGATTTCCCAAGGTCTGGTGCGGGCGCTCGATGTTGTAGAAGGCAAAGTATTTCGTCAGGCTCACCAGTAACTCGCCCATGGTGGCATAGCCGTTGAGGTAGATGTCCTCATGCTTGACGCTCCTCCAAAGCCGCTCCACAAAGATGTTGTCATAGGCCCGGCCCCGG
>NZ_JBIKHV010000040.1:0-22347 GCF_044361985.1 Limnohabitans sp.
GTCGGCATAAAACGCTTCCTCAGGCAGACCGCCTTGCGCCACATAGTCGCGTTTGGCCGAGTCCACCACAATGGGTGCGCCGCAGGCGTACACCTGGTAGCCCGACAAATCCGGAAAGTCTTGCAGTACAGCCTGGTGCACAAAACCGGTGCGGCCCGTCCATTGGTCTTCGGCTTCGGCGTTCGAGATCACTGGCACGTAGCGCAGGTTGGGCATCTCGGCCAGGCGGGCTTGCACCCATTCGGCCATGTAGAGGTCATCCGGGCGGCGGCCGCCCCAATACAGCGTGGCGGGCCGGGTGATGCCTCGGTGTTGCATGTGCTCGATGAGTGCTTTGATGGGTGCAAAACCGGTGCCCGAGGCCAGCAAGACGATCGGCTTGTCACTGTCTTCCCGCAGGTAAAAACTGCCGTAAGGGCCTTCAGCGCGCAGGATGTCTTTTTCCTTCATGGTCGTGAACACCGGGTCGGTGAATTTGCCGCCAGGCATGTGTCGGATGTGCAGCTCTACCGTGGGCGGGGCCACTTCCAGGGTGTGGGGCGCGTTGGCCATGCTGTAACTGCGGCGCGAGCCGTCGCGCAGCAAAAACTCGATGTACTGACCGGCGTGGAACTTCATCACATCGTTGGCGGGCAGTTGCAATTTCATCACGATCACATCGTGTGATTTTTTCTCGAGGCTGACCACGCGTACCGGCATTTTCTTGACGGGCAGGCTGCCTTCTGCCGTGACCTGACGAGATTCCAGCACCACATCGCTTTGGGCAGTGGCGCAGCAGGTCAGCACCAGGCCTTGGG
The DNA here is from genome assembly GCF_044361985.1 of Limnohabitans sp. Classification (GTDB taxonomy): domain Bacteria; phylum Pseudomonadota; class Gammaproteobacteria; order Burkholderiales; family Burkholderiaceae_C; genus Limnohabitans_A. The sequence continues at coordinate 798 of NZ_JBIKHV010000040.1, forward strand.
CTTCTTCCTCGTCGCTCAGGGCTTTGGACTGGTGCGGGCCATGCACCACAGTGCCCGAGACCTTCTTGCACTTGCACGACCCGCACGCGCCGTCCTTGCAGCCATAAGGCAGTCCTATGCCTTGGCGAATGCCCGCGGCCAGCAGGGTTTCGTTGTTGTCGGCTGTGAAGCTGCGGCCGCTGGGCAGCACTGAAATTTGGAAGCTCATCTTTTCGGTATCCTTGAGGGCTTGACTGTGACCCGGAACCCCTGATTTTGCCCTCAAACCAAACCCCCTTGGGCGCACTGCCTGCCCGCTTCCGTCGCCAGCGTGTCCTGATCGTGGGCTGCGGCGATGTGGGCTTGCGCACCGCAGGCCAATTGGGCGCCCCTAAAAGCCAGCGGGTACGGCTGTTGGCGCTGACCTCTTCTCCCGAACGCGTGCGTTTGTTGCGCGCCTGTGGCATCACCCCCTTGCAAGGCAATCTGGACGATGCGGCCAGTTTGCGGCGCCTGGCGGGCATCGCGCACCGTGTCATCCACCTGGCACCACCGCCGAGCGACCGCCGTGGTCAGTCCGAAAGCGATCCGCGCAGCCTGGCCTTGGTGCGCGCCTTGCGTTTGCGTACGCTGCCGCAAACGCTGGTTTATGGTTCTACCACCGGTGTTTATGGCGATTGTGCAGGCAAGCGGGTCGATGAAACATGGCCCGTGAAACCCCACACGCCTCGTGCGCAACGCCGGGTCGATGCTGAAAAACTGATGCGATTTTTGGGGCGCAGCGGGGTGCGGGTCAGTGTGCTGCGCATCCCCGGCATCTATGCACCCGACCGAGCAGGCGGCACGCCGCGTGAGCGCTTGCTCAAAGGCACACCGGTGCTGGTGGCGAAAGAAGATGTTTACACCAACCACATCCATGCCAACGATCTGGCGCGGGCTTGTGCTGCTGCCTTATGGCGGGGCAAGCCGCAGCGCGTGGTGAATGTGACAGACGACACCGATCTGAAAATGGGCGATTACTTTGATTTGGCGGCGGATTTGTATGGCTTGCCCAAGCCGCCCCGCATGGCTCGAAGTGATGCCAATACAGCGCTGCCCTTGATGTTGCTGAGCTTCATGAACGAGTCACGCCGTCTGGACAACACCCGCATGAAGCAAGAGCTGAAGATACGGTTGCGCTACCCGCATGTGAGAAACGGCTTGAGCCCTCAAGGCCAGTTGCTTTGATGCGACACACGGAAAAACCGAGATGAATGCCCAACGCATCGACAAATGGCTCTGGGCCGCACGTTTCTTCAAAACCCGCAGCATTGCCAGCGATGAAATCGGCAAAAACCGTGTGCAGGTCAATGGTCTGGATGCGAAAGCCTCGCGTGAGGTCAAAGCCGGTGACACCGTGCGTTTGCGACAAGGCGCGGTCGAGCGCACGGTACTGGTGCTGGGCCTGAGCGGGCTGCGGGGCCCGGCACCTGCGGCCCAATTGCTTTACGAAGAAACTCCTGAAAGTATCCAGTCAAGGCAAAAAGCCGCCGAAATGAACCGCTTGGCGCGCGAGCCGGCCCTCAGCATCGAGCAGGGGCGCCCCACCAAGCGCGACCGCAGGCTGATTGAGCGTGCCTGGGATGACCGATGGAGTGCAGGCATCGATTGATGTGCCCAAAAGGCGCAAGACAATCAGGCATTGACAGGCAGCGTTTAAACCACCGTGATCTTGCCCGCCGCATCCCTGGCACGTTGCAATGCGTTGGGGCCTTTGGCCAAGGCCACAGCCATGCGACGGTAAGGCCGCATGCTGGGTTTGCCAAAGATGCGAACATCCACACCCGGCTCAGACAAAGCGCCGGCTACCCCCGTAAATTGCGGGTTGGTGCCATCTTTGTCGGCCAGCACCACGGCACTGGCGCCTTCCACGCAGTCGATTTGTGGAATAGGCAGGCCCAAAATAGCGCGGGCGTGCAAATCAAATTCGCTCAGGTTTTGGCTGACCAGTGTGACCATGCCGGTGTCGTGCGGGCGGGGGCTCAATTCGCTGAAAATAACCTCGTCTTGGGTGACGAAAAACTCCACGCCAAACAGCCCCGCTCCGCCCAGATCGGTGGTGACTTTTTCGGCCATCTCTTGTGCAGCCTTCAGGTAGGCCGGCTTCATGGCTTGTGGTTGCCAGCTGTACTGGTAGTCACCCCGTTCCTGAACGTGACCGATGGGCTCACAAAACAGGGTCGGGCCTTTGCGCTGGCGCACGGTGAGCAGGGTAATTTCAAACTCGAAGTGAATGAACTCTTCAGCAATGACTTTCTGGCGGTCGCCGCGCATTCCGGCGCAGGCGAATTCCCAGCAGTGCTGGATGTCGGCAGGCGTTTTGGCCACGCTCTGACCTTTGCCCGATGAGCTCATCACCGGCTTGATAACGACCGGAAAGCCGATCTCTGTGGCCTTGACCAAAAGCTCAGCGGCCGATTCTGCATAGCTGAATTTGGCGGTACGCACACCCAGCCCCACGGCTACATCGCGGATGCGGTCACGGTTCATGGTCAGGTTGGCCGCGCGGGCGCTGGGGATCACTTCAAAGCCTTCTTTTTCCACCTCAAGCAGCACCTCGGTGCGGATGGCCTCGATCTCGGGGACGATCAAGTCAGGCTGGTATTTGGCAATGGCGGCACGCAGTGGCGCTTCGTCGAGCATGCTGAAGACGCAAAACTCGTCGGCCACCTGCATCGCGGGTGCGCCCGCATAGCTGTCGCAGGCGATCACGTGGCATCCCAAACGCTTGGCGCTGATGACGAATTCTTTGCCGAGTTCACCAGAGCCCAATAGGAGGATTTTTTTCATGTGGTCAATTGGAGGTTAAATTATTTTGACCCAAGGGGCCTTGTTTCAATGCGGCTTGTCGCTCGCTCAATACCTGTCGGTGTTGCCACCGAGTGACTGCAATACGCCGAGCCAGAAGGAGGCTCTTTCTGCATGAGGGTCAGGATCAAGGGCGCCACTGGCACCGGCATAGACGGCAGTTTGCACCATCACGATGCCGCTTGCTGGCTGCACAAAAACAGTTTGGCCATGTATGCCTTGCACTTTGTCCAAGGCTGACCAGGAGCCCACCCGTTGAGTCATTTGCATGACGCCGCCACCTGAACTGATGGGGTAGCCCAGGCTTTTGCCCAATGCTTCTTCGTCGGGCTCGGCATGTGCCAATGGCAAGCACATCAGCACGCTCAACATCAGCCATCGGCAGCGACAGGACGCAAAAAAAGTGTGCAGGACGGGCATGGTTTTGTTCTTCAAGCGTTTTTGAAGTCGGTGTAAAGCTTGCCCATTTGAGCGGACGTCAAGCGGTTACCGTGCTGGCTGACCACAGCTGCCGCAGTCCGGTTGGCCAATGCAGCCGCCTCGATCGGTGTGTGGTCATGGGTGATGCCGTACAGGAAGGTGCCGGCAAACATGTCACCGGCACCGTTGGTGTCGATGGCTTGGGTGGGCACGGCGGGCACATCGGTTCGGCTTTGGCCCTGGATGACGATGCAGCCTTTGGGGCCTCGTGTCAGGCACACGGTTTTGGCCAAAGGGGCCAGTTGGCCGATGATGGCGTCCAGGTCGCTGGTGCCGCACCAGGTTTGGGCCTCTTCTTCGTTGGCAAACAAGTAGTCCAGGCCATCACCCACCATGGCATCGAGCCCTGCCTTGCAGAAGTTGATCATGCTGACATCGCTGAGGGTGAGGGCGGTGGCCACCTGATGCGCTTGAGCGATCTGGCGGCCCTGAATGGCGGCCTCCAGCCCGGTGGGTGATGCGGCCAGATAGCCTTCCATGTAATAGATTTTGGACTTGGCGATGTCGTGCGGGTGCAAAGCGCTGCTGTCGAGCTGAGAGGTGGCGCCCAGAAAGGTGCACATGCTTCGTTCGGCATCAGGTGTGACCAGCACCATGCAACTGCCCGTCTGGCCTTCGGCGGGCTGAGTGTGGGTCAGGTTGGTGGCGACATCGTTGGCTTGCAGGTCTTGCGTATAGAAGGCACCCAGCTCGTCATCGGCGACGCGGCAAGAGTAAAACGCTTTGCCACCCAACTGGGCCAGGGCCACCACGGTGTTGCCGGCAGAGCCACCGCCCGTGCGGCGGGCATGCAGGCCTTGCACATGGGTGAGCAGTTCCGCGCGTTGCGGGGTGTCGATCAGCGTCATGTGCCGCTTGCTCACCCCCATGCTGCTGAGCAGTGCATCAGAAACTTCGTACTCGGTGTCGACCAGGGCGTTGCCGATGGCGTAAAGGTGGTAATGAGACATGGCTGTTGTGGTGGGACAAAACACAGGATTTTAGCGGTTGCGCCCCTTTTACGGGTACGGCTTCATGGTCGACGGGAACCATTGCAAACGTATGCCTGGATCACATCAAGCCTTGCTCAGCCATTGAAAAAGCCTGCCCTTGTCCCACGATGATGTGGTCCAGCACGCGCACATCGACCAGTGCCAGCGAGGCTTTCAGGGTTTGGGTGAGGTGCTCGTCGGCGCGGCTTGGTTGTACCGAGCCGCTGGGGTGGTTGTGCGAAAGCACCACAGCCGCGGCCTGGTGGTGCAGGGCACGCATGACGACTTCTCGGGGGTAGACGCTGGTTTGGCTGAGGGTACCCCGAAAGAGCTCTTCCATCGCCAACATGCGGTTTTGGTTATCCAGAAACAGCACGGCGAAGACTTCGTGATTTTTATGGGCCAGTTGCAATTGCAAGTAGTGCTTGACGGCGTCAGGGGTATGAAAGGCCTCACGCTCTTGCAAGCGCTGGCTCAGAGCCCTGCGGGCCACTTCGAACACGGCCAGCAGTTCGGCTTGCTTGGCGGGCCCCAGGCCTTTGACCAATCGCAGCGATGCAGCGGTCGCGTGCAAAAGCCCTGCGATGCCTCCCGGGGCCAGCAATTCCTCAGACAGTTGGAAGACGTTTTTGCCCGCCATGCCCGTGCGCAGCAAGATGGCCAGCAACTCGACATCGCTCAAGGCTTGGGGTCCTCTGGCAAGCAATTTTTCGCGCGGGCGCGCACCGACAGGCAAGTCCTTGATGCTCATCTGAAGCCCCTCCCTGGAGCAGCCGTCGGTCCTGTTTGCCCCTTTTGCGGGTCGGGTTGGCCGGGCTTTTTACAATAATGTCTTCTTTATGCCTGTTTGGCCGCGTTTGCGGCATTCCAGAAAACCCTTATGTCCATTGTCGAACCCGGTTCTTTTTTGACGCTTCACTACCGCCTGGCAGGGCCGCAGGGAGACATCATCAACACTTTCAACGAAAAACCTGCCACCTTGTCTCTGGGTGCCGGCACCTTGACCCCTGCCTTGGAGCAGCGTTTGCTGGGCATGGCCGAGGGCACAAGCGCGGTGATGGACATCCCTGCTGGAGAGGCGTTTGGCGACCACAATCCAGACATGCACCAATGGGTGGCGCGCAAACTGCTGAATGAACTGGGCGATCCGATGGAAAAATACGCTGCGGGTGATGTGGTTCAATTCCCCACGCCCGATGGCTTGGGTGCTTATGCTGGCACGGTGTTGCAGGTGAACGGCGAGGGGGCCGTGTTGTTTGACTTCAACCACCCTCTGGCGGGCCAGCCCGTGACTTTCGAGGTTGAACTGATTGGGGTGTTGTGATGACGTCTGAAGTGCTGTTGGCCGAACCCCGTGGCTTTTGCGCCGGGGTGGACCGTGCGATCGAAATCGTGGAACACGCGCTGGCCAAGTTTGGCAAGCCGATTTATGTGCGCCATGAAATCGTGCACAACACCTACGTGGTCGATGACCTCAAGCGCAAGGGTGCGATTTTTATCGAAGAATTGGCCGATGTGCCACCGGGTGCGACGCTCATTTTCAGTGCCCATGGCGTAAGCCGTGCAACCCATGACGAAGCCAAGGCGCGCGGTTTTCGCATCTTTGATGCGACCTGTCCCTTGGTGACCAAGGTGCATGTCGAGTTGGCCAAGCTGCACAAAGAGGGCTACGAGTTCATCATGATCGGCCACAAGGGCCACCCCGAGGTGGAAGGCACCATGGGACAACTCGACAGCGGCATCCACCTCGTGGAAGACATCCACGACGTGGGCAAAGTCCAGCCTGCCCAAACCGACTTATTGGCGGTGGTGACGCAAACCACCCTGAGTGTGGACGATGCGGCTGAAATCGTGGCGGCAGTCAAAGCGCGCTTTCCGCAGGTGCGTGAGCCCAAGCAGCAAGACATTTGCTATGCCACCCAAAACCGGCAAGATGCCGTCAAGTTGATGAGCCCTCTGGTGGACGTGGTGATTGTGGTGGGTAGCCCAACGAGCTCCAACAGCAACCGTTTGCGCGAATTGGCCGATCGCCTGGGCACGCCCGCCTACATGGTGGACAGCGCGGTCGACCTGAATCCATCCTGGTTTGAAGGGATGCAAAAAGTGGGCCTGACTGCAGGCGCTTCTGCCCCGGATGTGCTGGTGCAAGAGGTGATTCAGCGCCTGCGTGGCTTGGGCGTTGTGTCGGTGCGTACATTGGATGGCATTCAGGAGACGATCAAGTTTCCGCTGCCTAAAGGCTTGAGGCGCTGATTTCCAAGCCTGCTTTGGGCTGAGTCGCTGGGCCAAGCTCTGAGCTTCTTGATGACTGGATTGACCCGACATCCCGGCTGTTCAGGGTCACTACAATGACGCCATGCTTGATATTGTTCTTCTCCGCAAAGATCTGGACGCAGCCGTGGCGCGTTTGCAGACCCGTAAAAATCCCCAGGCTTTCCTCAACGTAGAGGCTTTCCGAGTTTTGGAGGGCGAGCGCAAAACGCTGCAAACCCGTACCGAAGAACTGCAAAGTCAGCGCAATAATTTGTCCAAGCAAATTGGCATGCTCAAGGGCAAAGGCCAGCACGCAGATGCCGAATTGGTGATGGCGCAGGTTGGTGCCATCAAGGACGAGCTGGACACCTCGGCCCGGAGACTGGACGTTATCCAGTCCGAATTGCAAAATTTGCTGCTGGCCGTGCCGAATTTGCCGCACGAGTCCGTGCCGGTGGGTGTCGACGAAAGCGGCAACGTCGAAGTGCGACGCTGGGGTACAGTGCCCAGCTTTGACTTCGACATCAAGGACCATGTGGACATCGGTCAAAAGTTGGGTCTCGATTTTGAAACTGGGACCAAGCTGACCGGTTCACGTTTCACCTTCATGCGCGGCCCGATGGCCCGTTTGCACCGTGCTCTGGCGCAATTCATGCTGGATGTGCAGACCAGTGAGCATGGTTATACCGAGTGCTACACGCCTTACATCGTGAACGCTGACACCCTTCGTGGTACAGGCCAGTTGCCCAAGTTCGAGGCCGACCTTTTTGCGGTCAACAAGGGTGGGCAAGAAGGCGAAGAAGCCCAGGCCTTGTACTTGATTCCCACCTCTGAAGTCACGCTGACCAACCTAGTGCGTGACGAGGTGCTTGCTGAAAATGATTTGCCGATCAAGCTGACGGCGCACACGCCTTGTTTCCGGTCTGAAGCGGGCAGTGGCGGACGCGATGTGCGTGGCCTGATTCGCCAGCACCAGTTCGACAAGGTGGAGATGGTTCAGATCGTGCACCCTGAGCAAAGTTACGCAGCACTCGAGGCCATGACCGGCCATGCCGAGGCCATTTTGCAAAAGCTGGGCTTGCCCTACCGCGTCATGAGCCTGTGCACCGGTGACATGGGTTTTGGCGCAAGCAAGACCTATGACCTGGAGGTTTGGGTGCCTGCACAAAACACATTCCGTGAGATCAGCTCGGTGTCCAACTGCGAGGCTTTTCAGGCCCGTCGCCTGCAAGCACGCTTCAAGAATGCACAGGGGAAAAACGAATTGGTGCATACGCTGAATGGCTCGGGATTAGCCGTGGGCCGTGCGCTGGTGGCCGTACTGGAAAATTACCAGAACGCAGATGGTTCGGTCACCGTGCCCCACGTGTTGCGCCCTTACATGGGTGGCTTGACGCTGTTGAGCGTTTGAAATCCATACTTACCCTCACTGGGAGAGCTCTTTTGAATAACATGCAGTCCGTGTTTTGTGCGGTGTTGGTCAGCGTTGGCTTGTTGGGTTGCGCCAGCAACAGACATTCGCCTTCTGTTGGTGTGGACTTGGATGGCAAGGTTCAGAGTACTCTGCAGTTATTAGGGCAGTTACCTTTGCCTCCAGGGGCAATCATCCGGGCTGATCAGTCCTTGATCATTGGTGCGGGAGACAACTGGGTGGGTCGGGTCGTGTTGGATGTGGGGCGCGATTTTGACGCCGCATACAGATTCTTCCTAGAGACTTACCCTGCGCAGGGCTGGGCAGTGGTTTCAGCCGTGCGTGGTAAGAACAGCTTCATGGTCATGACGCGCCAAGAACGTACGGCCACAATAGAGATGATGGATGGGGGCATGCTTGGCAGCAGCTTCTCAATGACTATGGCCCCGCGCAATGCAGCGGTGTTGATGCCCAAGAAACCCTGAGTCGCTCTGCTAGAATTGAGCCTTCGACAGAACCTAGGAGGGGTGGCAGAGTGGTCGAATGTACCTGACTCGAAATCAGGCGTAGTGGCAACACTACCGAGGGTTCGAATCCCTCCTCCTCCGCCAATAGCCCCTATTAGGGGCTATTTTTTCGTCTTTTATGGGGGATCTTCCCCCATAGCTTCACTCTTAAGTTCGATACGGCATGTTGCATCCCATTTCATCCGAGTGCACAGTGTTTTGGTGGTACTGAAGGGGGAACCAATATGCCCAAGCTCGCCAAAGCCCTGTCCGCTTTGGAAATCAAACGCCTGACCTAACCCGGCCTGCACGCTGTCGGCACGGTCGCTGGGTTGCGTTTATTCGTTAAAGACTCTGGCGCCAGATCTTGGGTGCTGCGCACCATGGTCGGCACTCGCCGCGCCGAATTGGGTCTAGGTTGCTATCCCACCGCGTCCCTGTCCCAGGCCCTTGAATACGCCCGGGAGGCCTTGCAGCAAATTTGCTCCGGTGTGGACCCGGCTGCTCAGCGCCGAGCACAACGCGTCACCCTGGAGTGGACCTTTGAGCGCACCGCCCTGGCCTCAATCGAGGTCTACCGCGCCGGCTGGGAAAACGCCAAACACGGCTTGCAGTGGGAGAGAACCCTCAAGGCCTACGCTTACCCGGTCTTTGGGCAAAAGCATGTGCGCCTGCAATGCGGGCAAAGCCTACCTAGCAGGCCAGAATGGTGTCTCTGGCTAACAAAACCATGCAAGAACACCTCCTAAATCTCACATTGCGCAAAAGTAGTCCGACTCACGGGGCCAGGCTCTGAATTTTGCTAGTTATTCAGCGTTGCCCTAAGTCCTTTTCGCCTATGGAAGGGACTTGTCACCGCGGCGTGCGCCTTGGCGATGCTAAAGCCCACGCACACAGCTTCAAGCCCCACTGACATCATTTGGCGGCGATTCAGGCAAATCTAGCGTTCCTGATTGCGTCTATCTAGCGATTTAATTGCCGGATAGGAGTGCGGGAGCTTGAATCAAATCACGCGCAAGCATTGCTGCGCAGCTGATCCCGTCCAGAACCTTCAGTCCAAGCAGTGCCTGCAAACCCGGTGCATAGCCGCAAAGTACTGCGCCCGCCAGCACAAAGCCGCCGGCTCCCTGAGTCACCAGCAGGCGAGCTTCCTGGGCCAACGCATGCAGGATTTCATCGGGGCAAGCGTGCGGCGCCAGGTTAAAGGCCTGTGGCAGGTCTGGCGCCCGCACTCCTGCCAGACGTTCATGCAGGCCAATTGCTTTGACATGAGCCTCGTACAGCGGCCCCATCTGCTGTCCCAGGGTGAGCACCCCAAAGCGCCGGGTAATCGCACACGCCATGAGGCATGCCGACTCCGTCATCCCCAGAACAGGCATGCCTGGTAAAGCCTTGCGTAGACGTTCAACGCCGCAATCCAGTGAAATACCGACAATAACAGCGTCGTGCCCAAGTGTTTGGCGCGAGGCCATTTCCACCACCCTCTCGGCTGCGGCTTGTACTTCGTGGGGCTGGGTGATGGCCGCGGGTGCGTCCCGTGCCGTGAGGGTTGTGAGATGGTCCGCTGGCGCCAACACCTTGCGGGCCGACAAGGCAAGCCGCTCGGTGATCGCCGTGGACGAGTTTGGATTGACCAGCAGCAAGCGCATGACCTGCTAGCCTTTGAAGACCGCTTCGAGATCGACCTCGGCCGACTGGCTGTCCAGCTTGAGACTGTGCTCGATGTGCTCCAGGTGGGCCAACATGAGTTTGCTGGCCTTGGCCACATCGCGCTTGGCAATGGCATCAATGATCTCTGTGTGCTCGTCAGCACGGCAACTCATGGCCGTCGGGGCGTCATAAAGGAAGATGATGAGGCAGGTGAGCGTGCTCAACTCGCGCATGGTGCGCATGTAGGCTGAGTTCCCGGCCAGGTCTGCCACCAGCTGGTGGAATTCCCCTGAGAGGCGCACTACTGCACGCCTGTCGTTTTTGTCTCTGGCAGCCTGTTCGAGTTGCTGGTGTTGGCGAAGTCGCTCTACTTTTTCGGGGGTCAAGTGGGTAATCAGCCGCTGGAGGACCGCAGGCTCCAGCACCCGCCGCGCCTCGAACACATCCATTGCCTGCTCTGGTGTCGGCTTGGCCACGAATGCGCCGCGCTGCGGAAACAAATCAACGACCTGCTCGTGGGCCAGCCGGGCCAGGATTTCCCTGATGCGTGCCCGGCTCACGTTGAAGATGCTGGCTAAGCGGTCTTCACCCAACTTGGTGCCTGGAGGCAGTCGATGCTCCAGGATGGTGACGTAGATTTTTTCGTAGATCTCATCATTGGCCGTCTCCCGCACCGATGGATGAGGTGGGGTTTCCTGGGCTCTTTTTGGCATCGGGGTTAGGTTCAGGTGAGAGTGTTTAAAAGAAAGCCCGTGAATTTTACAGATGCAGGGGTGTGTCAGGTCTGGCTCAGCGCCAGCCATATAACTGGCCCCAGCCTTCGATTTTTTCGGGTGGCAGACCTGTTGCGCGCAGCATTCCCCAGATGGTGGTGCTGACGGTGTCCAGCAGTGGAATACCCGTGTCACGCTCCAGCGGAGCGGCCAGTTGGGCGGCGCGAAGGTTGGTGCAGTAGGTGGCAATGGCCTCGGGCTTGGCCAAGGCCACTTCCCGGACCAGATCGTTCAGCCGGAAGGGCTCCACCAGAGCGAACTCATGGTTGACGCTGATGCCCATGTGCCTGTCTGCCACCACATCCACGCCGATGGCCTTGTAGTTGTCGATGATGCGCTGATGCACATCGGTCAGGTAAGGCGTCACCAGCCCCAGTGTGCGGATGTTGCGCAGGCGCAGCAGGTCATTGAGCGCCAGCACCGCCGTGGTGGCGACGATGCCAGTGCGCTCCCGGATACGTTCGACCAGGCGCATGTCGGTATCAAAACCCCGCCAGCCTGCGGCAGTCCCGCTCCAGCCAATGACATCGACATGCGCGTCGGCTAGCAACTCGGCGGCGGCAAGAATTTTGCTGTCGTCGAATTGGCCCAAGGCCTGCGCCTGAAGCGAAATCTCGGTCACCTTGAAGCGGGAAAAGTGCACGCTAACCCCTTCCAGCCCGGCCACGATGGCCGAGGTCAAGGGCTCTAGGGCCGTGTTGGATGAAGGGGTAAGTACACCCAGGCGAACAGGTTGAGACATGGACGCTCCATGAACAGGGGAATGAATGCCCAAAGGGCATGAGGAGGCTGAATGCTGACAATCAAATATTAAATTGTCAACATTAGAGTAAACACCTAAAAACTGTCGGGCTTTTTAGGTCACAATAAAAACCTTCCAAACATTCCGAAGAAAACGGATTTCCCCCTCAAATCATGCCTCCAAGACCTGAAATGATGCCTCTCATTGATGGTTATATTGTTAACACCATCTTCAACAATGGCTGCTTGGCACTGTACGGATTCAGCGAAAGGGTGCACGCATGAGCGAAGTCTTTGCTTTTGACCTGGTCATCGGCATGCGCGAGATAGTGGCCAGTGCTTGGCCGTTTATCGCCTTGATGTATGGCGTGCTTATTGCACGCATGTTGTTCCCTCCCTTGGTCACTGCCTTGCCGCGTGCCATGGGTTATTGATGTCGTCGTTCGCAAGTAAAACCTGAACCAAGGAGTTGATATGAAAGCTTTCACAAACCCTGTGTCCCGTCTGTTGCTGTCCATCCTCGCCGCCTCCTGCCTGCAGGCAGCGACCGGCTTGGCCGTGGCCCAGGAACGTATTTCTCTCAAGGTGATCGGTCAACCCACCGCCACCGGCCTGATCCAGCGCAACAAGGAAAAGCCCTTCTTTGAAGAGTTTTCCAAGCGCACGGGCCTGCCCGTGGATGCGGAATACAAGCCGGTGGACCAACTGGGCATCAAGGACACCGAGCAGCTGCGCCTGCTCAAGGCAGGTCTGTTTGACGTGGCCTCGCTGCGCGTGTCCCAGAACTCGCGCGATGAACCCACCCTGCTGGGGCTCGACCTGGTGGGCGCAGCGCCTGAGTACGAAGCGGCCCGCAAAGGCTACGAGGCCTATTTCTCAACGCTCGATGAACGATTGCAGAAAAACTTCCAGGTCAAGCTGCTTGGCGCCTGGCCATTCGGCCCCCAGATTCTTTTCTGCAAAAAGCCCGTGACGCAACTGGCCGACCTCAAAGGACTGAAGGTGCGCGTGTATGACCAGAACCTGGCCAAATTCATTGAATCCGTAGGCGCCACACCGGTGCCTTTGGGCTTCACCGAGGTGCACCAGGCCCTGTCCCTGGGAGTGGTCGATTGCGGCATTACCGGGCCTAGCTCGGCCAATTCCGCCAACTGGGCCGAGGTGGCAACCCACCAGTACCCCTTGGGCGTGCAGATGGCTTTTAACGCCTACGTCATCACCCTCAAGGCGTGGAACCGCATGAAGCCGGACCAGCAAGTCAAGATGCAAGCCGCATTCAAGTCGCTCACCGATGACATCTGGGTCTATTCCAAAGAACTCACCCAGGACGCCCTCAATTGCAACGCCGGCCGCGAGCCCTGTGTGAACGGCAAGAAATTTTCCCTGATCGAAACCGCCGTCAAGCCGGCTGATGCAGCAACCGTAAGGAGCGCCGTGGCGCGCATCTCGGTGCCCACCTGGGCAGAGATTTGCGACAAATCGAACCCCGGCTGCTCGGCCACGTGGAAGAAGACCGTGGGCAAGGCCCTGGGCATTGAGTAAAACCTGATGGCGCGGCCTTCCTGGGCGGGCCGCGCCGCACTACGGACACATCATGAAAAATTCAATTGAACGGTGGTTAAGCCTGGCCTTTGGGCTCATCTTTTTGGCGCTCTCCCTGGTGGTGGCCCTGGAGACCATCATGCGCAAGGTCTTCAACACCTCCTTGCAAGGGGCTGACGAACTGGGTGGCTATTCGCTGGCCATTGGGTCGACACTCGCCTTCAGCCTGGCATTGCTGGGTCGAACCCATATCCGGGTTGATGTGTTTCATGAGCATTTCCCGGCTGTGATGCGCCGTTTTATGGATACGCTTTCTTCGGTCCTGATGACAGGATTTGCCGTGTTGATGGCCGTACTCGCCTGGTATGTGCTCGAAGACTCGCGCTCATATCAAAGCGTCGCTCAGACCCCCTGGGCCACCCCTTTGGCGTACCCCCAGACAGTCTGGTTTCTGGCGCTGGCCATGTTCGCCCTGGTGGGCTTGGGCATGACCGCAAGGGCGCTGGTCCTGTGGGTCCAGGGCAGTCCGACACTTGAACGCGAGTTCGGCCCCCGTTCGACCAAGGAAGAAGTCGACGAAGAGTTGCAAGACCTCAAGGCTCGTAAAACTGAAGGAGCCTCATCATGAGCGTCACGCCCGTCATCATTGCTTTTTTTGCCATGCTGTTCATGATGCTGCTTGGCCTGCCGATTGCCGTCTCCATGGCGGCAGTGGGTATTGTGGGCGGTCTGCTGGCCTACGGCATGCCCTTCATCAACTCCATTGCCCCTGTTGTCTGGGGCGTGCACAACGACAACCTGCTCACCTCTGTGCCCCTGTTCATCCTGATGGGAGAGTTGCTGCTGCGCAGCGGCATTGCCGACCGCATGTTTGGCGCGCTGGCCGCATGGCTGGGGCGCCTGCCGGGCGGCCTGCTGCACACCAACATCGGCTGCAGCGCCCTGTTTGCAGCAACCTCCGGTTCTTCAGTGGCCACGGCCGCAACCATCGGCACGGTGGCGTTGCCTTCGCTTCATCGCAGGGGCTATTCCATGCGTTCATCGCTCGGCTCCATTGCCGCTGGCGGAACCCTGGGCATCCTGATTCCGCCGTCGGTCAACATGATTGTCTACGGCTCACTCACAGACACCTCCATCGGGAAACTGTTCATCGCAGGCATCATTCCAGGACTGTTGCTGACGGGCTGCTTCATGCTGTACATCGCGCTGAACGCGATATTCAGCGGCAATGCCATCAAGGAAGAAAAGGTGCCACTGGCCGTACGCATCAGCCTGCTGCGTGACCTGGTCCCACCTGCCACCGTGTTCTTCATCGTCATGGGCAGCCTGTACACGGGCGTCGCCACGACCACAGAGTCGGCTGCACTCGGCGTGGTGGCCGCCTTGTTCTTTGCATGGCGCAGCGGCAAGCTCAATCTGGCCTTGCTAGAAAACTGCTTCACGCAGACGGCCAAGACGACCGGCATGATCCTGCTCATCATTACCGCCGCTTTCATTCTGAACTTGGCGGTCAGTCTCACGGGTGTGGCTGAGGCCATGACCAAATGGGTCACGAGTTTCGGTTTTACACCGACGCAGATGCTGCTGATACTGATTGCTTTCTACTTTGTGCTGGGCATGTTCATGGATGTGCTGTCCATGATGGTGGCCACCATCCCAATCACCTTCCCCATCATCGTGGCCATGGGCATTGACCCCGTGTGGTTCGGCATCTTCATCGTGCTCATGTGCGAGCTGGGTTTGATCACACCGCCAGTGGGCATGAACCTTTTCGTGGTCCACGGCATCCGGCCCGACCGCGGCTCCATCAGGGACGCCATGCTCGGTGCCGTGCCTTACGCCATCATCATGATTTTGTTCACCCTGATGCTGATAGCGTTTCCAGCCGTGGCGACCTGGTTGCCATCCAAGATGTGAGGGCGTGTCGATGAGTCTTGATCTGCTGTGGCAGTGGAGCGCCACCGAATTGAGCGAAGCCTACCGGAGTGGCTCCACAGACCCGGTGCAGGCAGCGCAAGCTTGCTTGCAGCGCATGGATGCGGTCAACCCCGGACTCAATGCGGTCATCCTGCGCCGTGACGAGCAGGTGCTGCATGAAGCCCGGGAGTCGGCCCAGCGCTGGCGCCTGGGCCAACCCCTGTCCGTGCTGGACGGCATTCCCATCACGGTCAAGGACAGTCTCTTCATGGCGGGCTACCCGACCACCTGGGGCTGCCTGGGACTCGCCGGCCAAACCAATGTGCGCGATGAACTGGCCGTGGCCCGCGCACGGGCAGGTGGGGCGCTGGTGTTGGGAAAGACCAATGTCTCTGAATTCGCACTTGAAGGCTACACCGACAACCCGGTCTTCGGCCCCACAGGCAACCCCTGGGCTCCCGCGCTGACCCCCGGAGGGTCCAGCGGCGGTGCGGTCTCTGCGGTGGCTTCGGGCATGGGGCCATTGGCGATTGGTCAGGACGGTGGAGGCTCCATTCGCCGCCCTGCCTGCCACGCAGGCGTGGTAGGCCTCAAGCCTTCGCTGTCGGCCTGGCCACGTGAACACACGCTGCCCAGCTTGCTGCTGGACTTTGAAGTCATCGGGCCCATTGGCCGCACGGTGAGCGATGTGCAGATGATGTTCCGTGCCTTGCGCGGCCCGGCCGACGTGGACCGTTCGTCTATGGCCGCCGCCTGGGCAGCGCAGCGCTGCGGCGAACAGGCCGGCAAGCCCATGAAGGTGCTGTACGTCGAGCGTCTGGGCGCTGCACCGCTGGACCCCGAGGTCGCCGCCAGTGTTCGCCAGGCTGTGACGCAGCTGCAGCGCCTGGGTCACAACGTGCAAGAGGCTGAGCTGCCCTTAGACCTCGCATTTTTTAACCAGGCCTGGCCACAAATTGGCCAGATTGGTCTGGCTCACCTGTTTGAGCGCCATCCCGAATTGCAGGCACAGGCCAGTGACAAGTTCAAGGTGCTGGCCGAGATGGGCCGAGCCGTGCCGGCCCAGCGTCTCTGGGAAATCCTGGAGCAGGTGCGCGCCCTCAGGCAGCAAAGCGCCCGGCTTTTTTCAGAGTGGGACCTTGTCGTCATGCCCAGCGCTGCGGCACTGCCATGGCCGGCCACGCAGCCTTACCCGTCACACATCGATGGACAGGAAGTAGGGCCCCGCGGCCATGCCATCTACACCGGCTGGGTCAATGCCGCGGGGCTGCCCGCCCTGGCCTTGCCCACCGGATTCTCCGCCTCGGGTTGCCCCATCGGCATGCAGATAGTGGCCGGTTACGGCGGCGACGAGCAGCTATTGCAACTCGGTCTGGCCTATGAGCAAGCCGCTCCTTGGGCACAGCACTGGCCCAACCTTTAATCCCAAGCCCTGCCACCCTCTTGACACCATGCAGTTGACCTCTACCGACCATTCACCCGCTCCCACCACTGCGCGCCGCATGGAGAACGAACAAGGGCGTGAAGCCGGACTTCGCTGGCCTGGCGGGGCGGGACTTGCCGTGTCTTTTGTTCTGAACATCGAAGAAGGTGGTGAGTTTTCGTTGACCGCTGGAGATGCTCGCAACGAAAGCGTGCACGAAGTCGTCAATGAAATTGTTGGGGCACCGGACTACTGCATGGAAACCCATTTTGAGTACGGCATGCGCGTGGGCTACGCCCGGGTGGTGGAGCGCTTTGCCAAGCACGGCTGGCCGCTCACGCTCAACGTCTGCGGCCGCGCACTGCAGCAGTCGCCCTGGATTGCGGAGGATGCGCAGGCCCGCGGGTTCGAGATGTGCGCGCACGGCTGGCGCTGGGAATCCCCCGCCCTCATGAGCGAGGTTGAGGAGCGTACAGCCATTACAAAAACAGTGCAAACCATTGAACAGATTGGCGGCCGCGCCCCCGCAGGCTGGCACAGCAAATCCTCGCGCTCAGTGCGCACCCGCGAACTGCTGTTTGAGCATCCAGGGTTTTTCTACGACAGTGATGACTACGGCGGCGACATCCCGTACCTGCTGAAGCGGCCAGATGGCCAGCCCCATGTGGTGCTCCCCTACGCCTTCGACACCAACGACATGCGTTTTTTCGACAAGGCCAGCTTTGTCCAGGGACGCGACTTTGGTGATTACGTCATTGAAGCCGTTAATGTGCTGCGGCAAGAAGCGGCGCAAGTGCCGCGCATGCTCACCATTGGCCTGCACACACGAATCATTGGCCGACCTGGACGAATCCACGGCCTGGACATGATTCTGGATGAGCTGGCAAAGCACCCGCAACAGGTCTGGGTTGCCCGCAGGGAAGACATTGCGCGTCATTGGCTTACACACGCTAAGAGCTGACTTTATTGAATATGCGCAGTGCAGGGGGCTGTCATCCCCCTATGTCAAATGAATTCCGCGTTGGTTGTAGAGCTTCACCCGTCAATCACCTCGTCCATGGCCCGCTTGGGTGTCTGGGATTTTCTACCGTGTCCGCGACCCACTTTTCGCCAACCCTGGAAGCTTTACGCAGGGGCGCTGTCCCCGCAGTCACCCTTTCGGCTCATTGAAACCTTCATCCTCTACCCAGCCAGCGTTGACTTAAATTCGTGACTATCGAGCTGGCTTCCCAATGCGTCTGTGGTTGCCAAGGTAGGGTTCTGCCATGCGTTAGTCGGCCAACAATCCGTGCGCCGGGCCCTGCAATACACAGCGTCCTTGATCCATGATTTAGCCCCTACTGGCTGATCTGCAGCGCCTGTAGAGCACGCTGCTCCACCATGAGCACCGCAACACCTGATGCGGGCAGCTTTTGTGCCATGTCAAACACTTACCCCACCAGCGATGGCGCCAGCGCCGCAATGGGCTCGTCTGGCACCATGATGCGTGGCGACGGCATGAGGGCGTGGGCAAAGGCCAGTTGCTGGCGGGCTGCAGCAAGCCCTCCAGCAGCGCTGGGAACACGGCAAGTACCTCGTCCATGCGCCGCTTGCTGGCCGAGGCCGAGTCGGCAAGGTCCGGACTTCGCTTCATCCATCTCTCACAGCACGACAAGACTGTGTAGTTTCTCAAATCAGAACAGATCAAGCAGTACAACGTCCTTCGCGGCTATGCCGACGATCCGTGTAAGGATATTCCCGTTGGTCATAATCCAATGATTTACAGGCGACACATGGGGTGCAGCTGACTGCTCCTAGCCAATTACGGTCCAGATGAGTAAGCACGTCGAATGATCGCAATCAGCCTAAATCAAAGATTGATGCCATCACCGTATCGTCCGCTTCTGGCCGGTGGCGGTCAGCCATCGGACCTGGGCTGATGACAGTAATCGCAGCACAACCAATTACTTAACTGGAGCGGTCTAAATCAGGCTGGGCACTGGTCAATGGATGCCCAAAAGATCCTCGAGGTGGTTAGGTGGTTAAGGTGGTTATATTTCGGCCCGCAGAAAACAATGCATAGGCCAAATCATTTTTGACACATAAGCGGTCATGCCAGTGCATGTTGTCTCTACCCATAGCTTTCTGAACTTGGCTGAATGACCGCGCTAATAAGACGAGTTGCAGCGCTTTGACCGGCCCTTATTTACGGGCCGTCTCCACAAACTCGGCAGCTTTTTTGGAGAAGTGCACCGCTTGCGCGGCAAAGGCTACCGCCTTTTTGGAGGCCTCTGCGGTTGTCACTTTTCACCATATAGAGTCCAATCCGTTTTCGGCATATAGGAGCCAGTGCGTTTTCGGCACTTAGAGGTCAGCTGAATTTCGCCACATAGGAGCTAGTCCTAGGCGCTCAACAGACATCTCGAACCCGGCCATCTTCGTTACCTTCTGAACCTTTTTTTTCAGGTGTGATGGATGGGCCGCAGAAAGATCGAGATGCATGAATTCTGAAACGTCCTCATCCGTTTGCGCGCGGGCGACCTTAGGTGTGGTCGCTTTAGCAATTTCTGGAAGCGCAACACCCCTATTCCATGGACGCCAAAGCCATGGAGGTTTTCCACTGGCGACATGGCGTATTGGTCTTGACCCCGAATTGGGCATTCAGATGAATGAGCAGGCAGTTGAAGCAGAAGTGGCACGCATGCGAGCTGATCCAATCAAGCGGCAAAAGTTTTTGAAAATGATGACGCGCTGCCGCGATCCGATGGGCATTTACAGCGATGGAGGGTGCATCGACGCTAGCCGAGAATTTCCCCGTCAATTGAAAAGCATTGTTCTGCTATGAAAATTTCCGACTCTTGCCAGTTGACTCTTTGACCAGTCTGAATGGGCTAGCAACCCTATAACCATGTTGGCGCAGTTGGACCATAGTCGCTTTAAGCTGGGACACTTAGAAGATGGTTATTTTTTGTTGGTGGTCGTGGGGGTGCAGCACGTTTTTTGATTCACCTCATCGCATGAACAATCACTATGAAGCAGCCTATCTCACTGGCGCGGTCATTCGACCCGGTCCATATTGCTACGGCTTAAGACAATCTGCACCAGCACGATGCCCTGTGCGTCAAAAACGATTTGGCTTGTGCAAAAATTTTTATTGGCCGGAAATTAACCACCTTAACCACTTAACCACCTCGAGGGGGTAGGGGGTGTACATCCCTGGAGGCATTTGACGTTAGACCGCAGTGGATCCTTCGTTTTATTGCTACCCCATAACTGGCCACAGATGAAAAGTATCTTCACCTGAGTCGGTTGGATTCATTGTTCGTGCGTTGTGAACGGGGTTTATTACCCGCCGGGTCCAGCCCCTGCCGGCGTGGTGTCGGATTATCCAGTGACTGGCGTGGGCGCATGGACGCCATACTCCTGGGCGATTTGATGGATGGTCTTCATCCCGCCGAGCGCCATCAGTCCCACCTTGGCCTTCAACTCCGGCGGATAAACTCTGCTTTTTTTGATTCAGTCATTGGTAACCCTTTTCTTTGGACAGTGTCCCACTTAAACACCTGTCCAAAATTCAGGGTCCACTTCAATCTAGTCATGATAATTTTTGACTTTGACGGATTCAGGTGGACCTTAAAGTTTCGACTTTGAAAGAAGTAATTGCTGGCTTGATCAGCATTCCAAGGCCCATAGCCGTTCCAAGCAAAACTGCTGAAATCATGTAGGCCAATTCATAAGTGCCTGTTGTGTCAACAGCCCAGGCCGCAATCAGGGGGCCAACTACACCACTGATTCCCCATGCGAGATACAGTACGCCGTAGTTTGTTCCGTAATTCTTCATCCCCCATTTATCTGCAGTTATGGAGGGAAAAACGGACATGAGCGATCCGTAGGAAAGTCCTGCGATAACGGTGCCAAGAGCGATCAGTGGCAGGTTTGTGAAATGTATGAACGCCAACATATTGATCAATTGAGTGCTGAACACGAAGAGCATCGTATTTCTTCTGCCAATTTTGTCTGAAAGGATCCCACCACCTACGCGTCCCGTGGCATTGCTGACTGCCAGCAGCGAAACAATTAAGGCTACATCTTGCATGCCCGCTTGCACTGATGCGATCGAAGCCAGATGGCCAATCATCATGACACCTGCCGATGAGGAGAACGCAAACATGATCCAAAGCAAGTAGAACTCTTTAGTTTTGACAATTTTTTGCCAATTCAAGTCGTTGCTCTTTTGCGGTGGTGTTTTTGTGTGCGACATCACGCTGTTTTTTGGCGGATTGGCCATGAACGTGGCTGGAGGGTTATCCATCATCATCGTCATTGGAAAAGCAACCAGCAAAACTCCTATGCCCAAAATCAGGAATGTCTCTGAAATACCAAAAACTGAAATGAGTTTTCCTGTTAATGGTGCAAGATAAACAGCAGCAAGGCCAAAGCCACCAACCGTGATGCCGCTGACCATCCCTTTCTTGGTGTGGTGAAACCATTTCATGCAGCACGGCGTTATGCAAGCGTAGGTGAAGCCAATTCCTGTCGCCACGCCGATTCCAAAAGTAAACATCATGCCCAATGGACTTGTGACAAAACTGGATGCCATTAATCCTGTACCAACCATTGCAACCCCCAGCTGAATCAAGCGTTTGGGACCGAATCGGTCTTGCAGCATGCCGGCCAGAAGCAGAGCTATAGCCCATACTATGATGCCGACTGTGTATGGAATATTCGCTTCTGAATGGGTCCAGCCCCATTGGCTGACTATCGATTTTTTGATGACACTCCATGCGTAAATCACACCAATGCTGAGATTGATGCACGTGCCTGCTATGAGCGTTTTTTGCCCCGTTGTGATGTTGATCATTTTTGCCAATCAGGCGAAGTAAGCGGTCAAGCGAAAAGTCCAGAAGCCGGGCTTGACCGGTTTAGATTTAAGGGACGTTTTTTCGTGAAGCAACCAGGGCGGTCATGTTCAGCACCCGGCGCACCGTGGCCGCAGGGGTCAGGATGTGCGCGGTGTGGGCGGCCCCCATCAGGATGGGGCCCACGGTCACACCGCCACTGGTGGTGGTTTTCATGAC
>NZ_JBIKHV010000108.1:0-6588 GCF_044361985.1 Limnohabitans sp.
ATGAAGCGCACTGCGCGCGCATGACCGAGATGCTCCAAGCCCTGCTGGATGAAACCCAAGGCGAAGAAAAGCATCCCGCGATGGGCTTGGTCGACATCGTGGGCGATCTGATCGAGGACTATGAAGCCAAGCATCACCCTCTGCCCGAAGTCACGGGCGTGCAAGCGCTTAAATTTCTGATGGAACAACACGGACTGAAGCAAAGCGATCTGAGCGAGATCGGCAGTCAGGGTGTCGTGTCCGAAATCCTGACGGGCAAGCGAGAGTTCAATATTCGCCAAGTGCGCGCGCTCAGCAAACGGTTTGGCGTTTCTGCCGCGACCTTTGTGTAAAGTGCGTGGAGCTCGGGCAATGCCGAGCTATAAAGGCAAAACGAAACCTTCGGACGCTGTAGGCGCCGCCCACACGCAGGGCCAGCGATGCACCCGTCAATCCGCCCCGCTTTGCAGCCCAAACACAATGCTCATGGGCCTGCTGCCCTGGTGTGACTGGTAGCGCACCCGGCCGTGGTACGTGAACGGTGCGGCCTTGCCGACAGCCAGCTTGGTGTCGCGCACAAAGAGATGGATGTCGATGCCTAAAGCGGCGTGGCGGATGATTTCGTCGCCGCGTTTGCTGGTTGGGTCGGTGGCGTTCTGGCTTTGCCAGTGAAAGTGCGTGTCATCGATCCAATGGTCCATGTACTTGTGCTCGTCAGCCCGGCCTTGTTTGTTGAGCGTGACCAGCAGGATGTGCGCCTTTTTGGGGGCCAGTACCACATGGCCGACATTCCAATTGCCGGGGTTGAAGGACTCTCCAAACAGCGTTGGAATGTCTTCGCGCATGAAAGACTCACCGAGCGCCAGATCCAGTGGATCGATGATGTTGCGCAGGCGCGCCAGCGTGCGCATGTCGACGCGGGGCGTTTCAAGACTTTTGAATCCAAGCAAGGCTTGCGCGATCACATGCAGGGCATTGCAGCCAAAGTGCGCACTGTCCAATGAGTCCGGTATGGGCAGTTCGGTTGGCAGAAAAGGCCGCCATTTCGTGGTTTTCAGGATGCCGGACGGTCAAACCATCGATGTCATCCGCTTGCTTCATGACAGCATGGATTTGGCCAAGCATTTGCCGGCTTGAATGGCGGCTGTTGATATCGGATGACGATCATGCCAACTCATCCACCACCCTCACCCCACGCAGCCCCACCCCATAACTCTTGAACCCTTGGGCGGTCCAGTGGGCGCTGCTGTCGATGCTGTCGTGCTGGTGGCCGTGCACGGTCATGCGCACGCCCATGCGGCGGGCCAGTGTGTCCAGCTCGGCAAAGCCGTGCGTGTGGTAGCCGGGTGCTTCGTGGGTGATCAGGATGTCGGCTTGCTGTGTGGCCAGTTGCTCCACCTCGTCGGGGTAGATGCTTGACCAGTGTTTTAGGTGCACGCTGCCTTGCCAGCGTTCTTGGTGCGGGGTGACGCGGGCGTGCGCTTCGCGGTTGCGAAACTTGGGCG
The DNA here is from genome assembly GCF_044361985.1 of Limnohabitans sp. GTDB lineage: Bacteria > Pseudomonadota > Gammaproteobacteria > Burkholderiales > Burkholderiaceae_C > Limnohabitans_A. Next base: position 1,485 of record NZ_JBIKHV010000108.1, read on the forward strand.
CTTGTGCGTCTTTGGGGTACCACACTGAGCCGCGAAACACACCGCCTAGCCCGGCCATGCGCGTGCCGCAGGGCAGCGTGACCACGCGGCCGTGCAGGTGACGGTCCACCAATTCGCCGTGCCAGACGTTGGCAAAGTTGCCTGCGTGGTCGGTGTCGTGGTTGCCGTGGATGAACCAGACGCGTTCCCAAATCGCTTCCAGCTCGGTGTGCAGCGGCCGTGCCGGCTCCAAGTCGCCCAGCAAGATCACGGCACGGGCGTGGGTTTGCTCAGCCGCATCGATGATGTGCTGCCATTGGCCGTGCGGGTCGCCGCAGAAGAGGAGGGGGCCGGGGTGCATGGGGTGATCAATCGCTCAGCAATTCCACATAAGCTTGGTAGCTGTAATGACGGTTCTTTTTTTGCCCGGTCTGCTCGGCCACGATGCCGAGCTTTTCCAGTGTTTTGACCGCTGCATTGGCTGTGGGGAACGTGGTTCCCAGTCGTTCGCAGACTTGATCGATGGAAAAAATGGGCATCAGTGGCAAGAGTTCAAATAGACGAAGACTGGCTGGCGTGATTCTGGGCTCTTGAAGCAGGCGACGTCGGTCGGTGTTGATCAGGCTGGCCAATGCGACGATCCCACGCTCAGCGGTGTCTGCTGCGCGGGCAACACCTTCCAGGAAAAAAGTCACCCAACCTTCCCAGTCGCCATCCGTTCGGACTGCAGAAAGTCGTCGGTAATATTCGATTTGATGCTGCTTCAGGTAGGCGCTCACGTAGACCAAGGGCTCTGACAACAAGCCCCATTGCTCCATGAGCGCGGCAATCAGCAATCGCCCAATGCGTCCGTTGCCATCCAAAAAGGGGTGAATGGTTTCAAACTGAACGTGCACAAGCCCAATGCGCACCAAAGGGGGTAGGGTGGGCCGAGTGTCGTGAATGAAGCGTTCAAGATCGGCCAGCAGGACGGGTACTTGCATGGGCGGCGGGGGTACGAATACAGCGTTGCCGGGCCGTGTGCCGCCGATCCAGTTTTGAGACTGGCGCAACTCTCCCGGTTGGCGACCTGAGCCACGGGCGCCGTCCATGAGTAGGCGGTGGGCTTGCCGCATTAGGCGCACGCTCATGGGCAGGCCGTTGGGGTCCCGCAATGTTTGTTCTGTCCAGCGAAAGGCACGCAGGTAATTGGTGACCTCCTCCACATCGTCTGTGTTGCTGACGACCAGCCCCGCCTCTTTGTCAAACAGGTCGACCAGTGTCGCCTGGGTCCCCTCAATCTGGGATGTGAGCAGGGCCTCTTTGCGGATGGCGCTGTAGAGTAACCAGTCGATCGAAGGTACCAAGCCTGCGACCCCTGCTAGACGGGCCAATGCCAGTTCAGCTGTGCGGTTGAGTTCGGAATAACAAGCGACGTCCAGTTCGGGCTCAGCAGGTGGCAGCGCATGGGGCACAAAAGCGCGCACGCTCTCGCCGAGAGTGGTTGAGATGACGTAAGTTCCGGTGACGCGCATGGCAAGATATTAAAGGGTGCTTGAATACAGGCCTTTCATATTAAAGCTTTCTTTAATATGATGCAAGCCTGCGAAAGCGGGTTTTAATCTGAGACCCGTTTGTCCATCAGCCTTCTTACCATGCCCCCCATTGCCGTCATCGACTTCGAAACCACCGGGATCTCTCCCAACATGGGCGACCGCGCTACCGAGGTGGCCATCGTCATGCTCGAGGGTGGCCAAGTGGTGGACCGGTTCCAAAGCCTGATGAACGCTGGGGTGCGGGTGAACAGCTTCATCACCCAGCTCACGGGCATCACCAACGAGATGGTTCAGGCCGCACCCCCGGCCGAACAGGTGATGCGCGAGGCGGCGCGCTTTGTGGGCGGGCGGCCCATGGTGGCGCACAACGCGGCCTTTGACAAAAAATTCTGGCAGGCCGAGCTGGCACGCTGCGGCCAGGATGGCGCGCATCTTTTTGCATGCACTTTGCTGCTGTCGCGTCGCCTGTACCCTCAAGCTCACAACCACAAGCTGGGCACGTTGGCGGCCTTGCACCATTTGCCTTCGTCAGGCCGCGCCCATCGCGCAATGGCCGATGCCGAGATGGCCGCGCATTTATTGGCGCAGATGCAGCACGACCTGAAAACCCGCTATGGCTGCAACCAGGCCGACCACGCTTTGCTGATGGGCTTGCAGCGCACCAGCCGCCACATGGTGGGGCCGTATTTGAAGCTGCAGGCGCAGGGCTGAAAGCCCTTCAGCCCAAACCCAGCGGCAGCGCCGTTTTGTAGCGCACTTGTTTCAGCGCAAAGCTGGAGCGGATTTTCTCCACACCGGGAATCGGTGAGAGCTGTTCCAAAATGAAGCGCTCGAGCGCGGCCATGTCGCGCACCGCCACGCGCAGCAGATAGTCGCTGTCGCCCGTCATCAGGTAGCACTCCATCACCTCATCGTGCCGCGCGATGTGGGCCTCGAAGTCGGCCAGGTTTTCCTTGCTTTGGGTCTTGAGGCTGATCGAGATGAACACCGTCAGGCCCAGCCCCAAAGCTGCCGCGCTGGCCAGCGCCACATAGCGCTGGATGACGCCGCCCGACTCCAGGGCCTTGACGCGGGCCAGGCAAGGCGAGGGCGACAGACCAATGCGTTTGGCCAGCGCCACGTTGGACAGCGACCCGTCGCGCTGCAGTTCGCCGAGTATTTTCAGATCCACAGTATCAAGAATCATGTGCTGATTATTTGGTTAATTCGGCATATTGTGCTTTAAATACAAAGATTCGTGGTTCAAATAGGCAGCACATGCGTCCGCAGGCTCTGTACAGTAAATATGATGAATGCACCTATTGAACCCCTGCTCAACGCGATGCTCAAGACCCATGACATCGACCCCGAAGAGACCGCCGAGTGGCGCGAGGCCTTGTTGTCCCTGATCGGCACTCAAGGTTCGGCGCGCGCGCGCCTGATTCTCGATGAGTTGGCCGTCGTGGCCCGGCAGCAGCGCACCGGCTGGCAGCCCGAACTCAACACCCCGTACATGAACACCATCGCGGTGGACGAGCAGCCGGTTTTTCCGGGCGATCTGGCGACCGAAGAGCGTCTTGTGGCCATCATGCGCTGGAACGCGCTGGCCATGGTGGTGCGGGCCAACCAGGCCTATGGCGAGCTGGGCGGGCACATCGCCAGTTACGCCAGCGTGGCCGATTTGTTCGAGACCGGGTTTCACCATTTCTTTCATGCGCGCACCGAGCAGCACCGGGGCGACCTGGTGTTTTTTCAGCCCCACAGCGCGCCAGGTGTTTACGCCCGCGCCTTTCTGGAAGGCCGCCTGAGCGAGGCGGACCTGATGCACTACCGCCAGGAAATCACTGCCTCTGCGGATGGCGCGCGTGGTTTATCAAGCTATCCGCACCCTTGGCTGATGCCCGACTTCTGGCAGTTTCCCACCGGCTCGATGGGGCTGGGGCCGATCAGCTCGATATACCACGCCCGCTTCATGCGCTATCTGACGCACCGCCAGCTGCAGGACTGCAGCGCCCGCAAAGTGTGGGGCGTGTTTGGTGACGGTGAGATGGACGAGCCTGAAAGCATGAGTGCGCTGACCCTGGCCGCGCGCGAAAAACTCGACAACCTGGTGTGGGTGGTGAACTGCAATTTGCAGCGCCTGGACGGCCCGGTGCGCGGCAATGGCCGCATCATTGACGAGCTGGAAAAACTGTTTGCCGGCGCAGGCTGGAACGTGATCAAACTGGTGTGGGGCAGCGACTGGGACGGCTTGTTGGCGCGTGACACCACGGGCGCCTTGCTGCGCGCTTTTGCCAACACGGTGGATGGCCAGATGCAGACCTTTGCCGCCAAGGACGGGCGCTTCAACCGGGACAACTTTTTCGGCCAGAACGAAGAATTGGCGCGTCTGGCCCAGGGCATGACCGATGAGCAGATCGACCGCCTCAAGCGCGGCGGCCATGACATCGTGAAGATTCACGCCGCCTATGCTGTAGCGGCAGCGCACCAGGGCCAGCCCACGGTGATTCTGGCGCACACCAAAAAAGGCTTTGGCATGGGCAGCGCAGGCCAAGGCAAGATGACCACGCACAGCCAGAAGAAGTTTGACGAGCAGGACCTGATTGACTACCGCAACCGCTTTGACTTGCCGCTGAGCGACGAGCAGGTCAAGGGACTGGCCTTTTACAAACCCGCCGACGACAGCGCCGAGATGCGTTACCTGCGTGAGCACCGTGCCCACTTGGGTGGCAGCTTGCCCAAACGCGAGACGGTGTGTGACCGCTTGCCCGTGCCCGCCTTGGCCAGCTACGGGCAGTTTGCGCTGCAGGCCGACGGCAAGGAGATGAGCACCACCATGGCCTTTGTGCGCATGCTGGGCAACCTGCTCAAGGACCGCCAGCTGGGGCCGCGCATCGTGCCCATCGTGGCCGACGAGGCCCGGACCTTCGGCATGGCCAACCTGTTCAAGCAGGTCGGCATTTACAGCAGCGTGGGCCAGCGTTACGCGCCCGAAGACATCGGCTCGGTGCTCAGTTACCGCGAAGCCACCGACGGCCAAATTCTGGAAGAAGGCATCAGCGAGGCGGGTGCGATTGCCAGCTGGACAGCGGCGGCCACCAGCTACAGCGTGCACGGGCTGGCCATGTTGCCGTTTTACATCTATTACTCGATGTTCGGCTTTCAGCGGGTGGGCGATGCCATCTGGGCGGCTGCCGACCAACGGGCGCGGGGCTTTTTGTTGGGGGCCACTTCGGGGCGCACCACGCTGGGCGGCGAAGGCCTGCAGCACCAGGACGGCAGCAGCCATCTGGTGGCGGCCACCATCCCCAATTGCAAAGCCTACGACCCGGCTTTTTCGGGCGAGTTGGCGGTCATTCTGGACGCGGGCATGCGTGAGATGGTCGAGCAACAAGCCGATGTTTTTTATTACGTCACCCTGATGAACGAGAACTACGCCCAGCCCGACTTGCCTGCAGGCGTCGAGGCCGATGTGTTGCGTGGTGGCTACCACTTCGGCGCTTACGGACCGGGTGCATCGGATGGGGCGAATTCGAAGGCGCCGCGCGTGACCTTGCTCGGCTCGGGCGCCATCCTGACCGAGGTCATCAAGGCCGCTCACCAACTGGCTG
>NZ_JBIKHV010000109.1:0-6550 GCF_044361985.1 Limnohabitans sp.
CCCTCATTTCCACCAGAAGTGGCCGAAGGCGCCGATTCCACCATATCGCCCACCAATTCGAGGCGCATCAGGGGCTCTTGCAGCGTAAAAAGTCGGTATTTCATGGCCAGAGGCAGGGGCAGCAGTTCGCACCAGCGGTCAGACAACCAGGCGCAGTCGTTCAAGGCCCATGGCTGTGGCCAGTGCGGCACCACGCTGTCTTGCGCGCTCAAGGTGTCCAATGCGGACTGGATCTGCACGGCCAAATACTGCAAATGCTCGGGCACAGGCAAGCCAGGTTCTGCGGGCAAGTCTTCAACCTGTCCAAGCCACAGACCATCACTGCGTTGCTGCTTGCTGAGAATCCGAAACCGTTCCAGGCCTCGGCACCACACCAGCACCACCCCGGCACGGGGTCGCTCGATGCGTTCGATCGCTACCCGGGTTCCAATTGGCTCAAATTGCTCTGCCGCATCGCCAGGGCGATGAACTTCTCGGCCCTGGGTGAGCGTCACAACGCCAAACCCTGTCCCCAGACGTTCGCATTCGCCAATCATTTGCAAGTAGCGCAGCTCAAACAATTGCAGGGGCAGCAAGGCCCCTGTGAAAATCACGGTGCCCAGCGGGAACAGGGGCAATTCCGTCTGCACAGGAGGAAAAGGAGCATCGTTTTCAGGCATCTGGGTATCATCGCACGACAAGGAGAATTCAATGGTGTATCAGATGGTCAGTATGGTGTTGGAGGTGGTGGCGGGCTTGATCGCAGGCACTTGTCTGTTGCGCTTTTTGATGCAAAGGCAGCGCATTTCGTTCCATCAGCCTCTGGGGCAGTTTGTCTTTGCCGTGACCGACTGGTTGTTGTTGCCACTGCGCCGTGCCATACCCCCGTGGTCTGCCTGGGATCTGTCGAGTCTGGTCGGTGCGTTCCTGATCAAGCTGGTGCAGTATGTGTTGCTCTGGCTGGTGGCGGGTGGGCAGGGGGCCTGGGTCCTTTTGCCGCTGGTCAGCCTGGTGGGCCTGGCCCAGTTGGTCATCTCTGCACTCAGCGCCTTGGTATTGGTCTTGGCGGTCATGTCGTGGGTCAACCCTGGCTCGCCCATATACGCCCTGACAAGCCGGCTTTGCGAGCCTTTTTTGCGCCCTTTTCAGCGCGTGATTCCCTCGGTCGGCGGGGTCGACCTGTCGCCCTTGGCGCTGCTGCTGGTCTTGCAGATCTTGGGCATGCTGCTGTCGGGGCTGCAAATGAACTGGATGCATTGAAGCTGCAAGATTTCTCCCCATGACAAAGGCCCTCCGAAGAGGGCCTTTGTCATGGGTGGGGCCGTGGTAAAAATCAGCTCACCGCATCGGCAGGCTGACGCTGCAGCATGGCCAGGGTGCTGGCGATGGTTTTGCGCAACTCACGCCGGTCACAAATCAGGTCCACAGCGCCCTTGGTTTGCAGGAACTCTGCGCGCTGAAAGCCCTCGGGCAAGGTCACACGCACGGTGCTTTCGATCACGCGGGGGCCGGCAAAGCCGATCAGGGCTTTGGGCTCTGCCATGACCACGTCGCCCAAGAAGGCAAATCCTGCTGAAACGCCCCCCATGGTCGGGTCGGTCAGTACGCTGATGTAGGGCAAGCCCTTTTTGGCCAGGCGGGTCAGCGCGGCATTGGTCTTGGCCATCTGCATGAGGGACAGCAGCCCTTCTTGCATGCGGGCACCACCGGTGGCTGTGAAGCAAACAAAAGGCACTTTTTGTTCGATCGCGGTTTCAACGCCCCGCACAAAGCGCTCGCCCACAACGGAGCCCATGGAGCCGCCCATGAAGTCAAACTCGAAACAGGCCACCACCAAGGGGATGCTGAGCACCGAGCCCCCCATGACGACCAGGGCGTCTGTTTCGCCCGTGTTGTTCATGGCTTCCTTGAGGCGCTCGGGGTATTTGCGGCTGTCCTTGAACTTCAGGGCATCCACGGGCACGACTTCCTGACCGATTTCGTAGCGACCTTCGCCATCCAGGAAGCCGTTCAGCCGAGCGCGGGCACCGATGCGCAAGTGGTGCGCGCAGCCAGGGCAGACGTTCTGGTTTTCCTCAAGATCGGTCTTGTACAACACCGTCTCACAGCTGGGGCATTTGACCCACAAGCCTTCAGGCACCGAGCGGCGGTCGGCCGGGTCGGTGTGCTGGATCTTGGGGGGCAGCAGTTTTTCTAGCCAACTCATAAGGGTTCTCCTTCAACGGCGGATTATCGTTGAAACCACGGCAGGGTTATTGCCCAGAAAAAATGTGGCCAGAGCAGTCATGCGTGCCAGCCTTTTGTGTTCATGCATCCAGCGCTTGGCGAATGCCGCTCAAAAATTCAGCGGCCACGGCATTGACTTGGTCGGTGGGTGCCGCATCGATCAACTGGATCAATCGGCTGCCAATCACCACCGCATCGGCCACTTTGCTGATGGCCTGGGCCGTCGCAGCATCGCGGATGCCAAAGCCCACGCCCACCGGAATGTGCACATGCTGGCGGATTCGCGGCAGCATGGCTTCCACCGCATCGGTGTCCAGCGTGCCGGAGCCTGTGACGCCTTTGAGAGACACGTAATAAACATAGCCGCTGGCCACCTGGGCCACTTGCTGCATGCGCTCGTCGGTGGAGGTGGGGGCCAGCAAAAAGATCAGGTCCATGCTGTGGGCGCGCAGTTTGGCGGCAAACTCTACGCACTCCTCAGGCGGGTAGTCCACGATCAGCACGCCATCCACACCGGCTGAAGCCGCATCGCGGATAAAGCTGTCGGTGCCGTGTTTTTGGTCGTAGCGTTCCACGGGGTTGGCGTAACCCATCAACACCACGGGTGTCGTGCTGTCGGTCTGGCGAAATTCGCGCACCATGGCCAGCACCTGCACGGTGCCAATGCCCAGGGCCAACGCTTTGTCGCCTGCCTTCTGGATGACTGGCCCATCGGCCGACGGGTCTGAAAAAGGCACCCCCAGTTCTATGATGTCGGCCCCAGCCCCTGCCATGGCGTGCATCAGGGGAACGGTGGTGTTGGCTTGTGGGAAGCCTGCCGTCACATACGGGATCAGGGCTTTTCGGCCTTGGGATTTCAGCGCGGCAAGGGTGGCATCGATACGGCTCATGGGATGGCCCTCACTTCACGAAATTCACGGGCTGCTCGGCGCCCTTGACCGATTGGCCCTGGCAGCTGGGTCGGCAGTAGAAATCGGCATTGGATAAATCGGCCACGGTGCCAATGTCCTTGTCACCCCGTCCAGACATGTTGACCAAAATAGACTGGTCAGGCCGCATGGTCTTGGCCAGCTTCATAGCGTAGGCCACGGCGTGACTGGATTCGAGTGCGGGAATGATGCCCTCGGTGCGGCACAGGTAATGGAAGGCTTCGAGCGCTTCCTTGTCCGTGATGCCCACGTACTCGGCGCGGCCAATGTCCTTTAAGAAGGCGTGTTCAGGGCCGACACCAGGGTAGTCCAGGCCCGCGCTCACGCTGTGTGTTTCGGTGATCTGGCCGTTGTCGTCTTGCAAAATATAGGTACGGTTGCCGTGCAGAACGCCAGGTGTGCCCATTTGCAGTGAGGCGGAGTGCTTGTTCGTGTCCATGCCTTCACCGGCGGCCTCCACGCCGATCAGACGCGTTTTTTCGAACGGGATGTAGGGGTAAAAGATGCCCATGGCGTTGCTGCCGCCGCCCACGCAGGCCATGACGACATCAGGTTGTTCTTCGGCCATCTTCAGGCTGTGCAGCATGTCCGGCATTTGGGTGAGGCACTCCTCGCCGATCACGCTCTGAAAATCGCGCACCATCATGGGGTAGGGATGGGGCCCGGCCACGGTGCCGATGATGTAGAAAGTGTTGTCCACGTTGGCGACCCAGTCGCGCATGGCTTCGTTGAGGGCGTCCTTGAGGGTCTTGCTGCCCGATTCCACCGGGACCACGGTCGCACCCAGCAGCTTCATGCGGTAGACATTGGGGCTTTGGCGCTTCACGTCTTCGGCGCCCATGTAGACCACGCATTCGAGACCATAACGGGCACAGATCGTGGCGGTGGCCACGCCGTGCTGGCCCGCACCGGTTTCCGCGATCACCCGGGGCTTGCCCATGCGCTTGGCCAACATAGCCTGGCCGATGGTGTTGTTGATCTTGTGCGCGCCGGTGTGGTTCAGGTCCTCGCGCTTGAGAAAAATTTGTGCACCGCCCATTTCGCGGCTCATGCGGGCGGCGTGATAAACGGGGGAGGGACGGCCCACAAAGTGGGCCAGCTCGGACTTGAATTCGGCGATGAATTCCGGGTCGTGCTGGTATTTGGCGTAAGTGGCCTTCAGTTCGTTGATGGCGTGCGTCAGGGTTTCACTGACGAAACTGCCACCGTAAATGCCGAAATGGCCCTTGACGTCGGGTTGTTGGTAGTCGTACATAGCGTATTTGGGCGGATTTGAATCCGGGAAAATTTCAAAGGAGGTCGGCATCGGCGGCACGGACAGCCGCAACAAATTGCTGAATTTTTTGGGCATCTTTTAGGCCTTTGTCAGCCTCGATGCCCGAGCTCACGTCAACGGCCAGAGACCGGCCGTGCGTTCGCAGCGCCCGCATGCCATCGGCCACGTTTGCAGGTGTGAGTCCACCAGACAAAACGAGGTGAGCATTGACGTTTGGTGGCAGCAGTGACCAATTGAATGTTTTCCCGCCTCCGCCGTACCCGTCGACATGGGCGTCGAGCAAGATAGCTTGGGCTTGATGGTGAAGATGGCCAAATTTTACCAAGTCGAATTGGGCTGCTTCGGTCAGGGGGATTCGGGCCGCCTTCAGGTGCGGCCGTCCAGTGGCCTGGCTCATGGCCTCGCAAAATTCGGGCGGCTCATCGCCATGAAACTGGATCAAGGCGCCAGGCACAGTTGCGCAAGCTGCCTGAATGCGCTCGGCCGTGTCGTTGACGAACAGCAATACCGGTGTCACAAAAGCGGGCAGCAAGCGGGCCAGCTCGGCTGCGCGTTCTATGCGCACATGGCGAGGGCTGGGCGGGTACAACACAAAACCGATGGCATCGGCTCCAGCGGCAGCTGCAGCCAGCACGTCGGCTTCTCGGGTGAAACCACACATTTTGATGCGCGTGCGCAGCTGGGGGGCAATGGGCAAAAGGGTGTTTGGCTGGGTCATGGCAACCAATCAAAAGCGGGGGTGGTATCGGGCAAGCCCCAATCGGGGCTGTAAATAGGTCCGGCAAAGTACAGGCCATCGGGGGAAAACGTGGGCGCAGCCGCGTCGCGGTTTTTGGCCTCAAGCACTTCCCGCATCCAGTTTGGGCTTTGCTGTCCCTGGCCAATGCTCACCATACACCCCATGATGTTGCGGATCATGTGGTGCAAAAAGGCATTCCCTTCAAATTCAAAACGCCAGTAAGCGCCATGCCGGGTAATACGGATGTGCCGCAGCGTCTTGACAGGCGACAAGGCCTGGCAACTGCTGGCTCGAAAAGAGCTGAAGTCTTGCTCACCCAGCAAGTGCTGGCTGGCTTCGTGCATGGGGGCTTCGGCCAGGGGGCGATAGACCCAGCCCACACGGCCTGTCTCCAGGCTGGGGCGAACGATCGATTCGAGCAACACATAGACGTAGCGCCGTCCGGTGGCGCTGGCGCGGCAATGAAAGCTGTCGGGTACATATTGAGCCCATTGCACAGCGATGTCGGATGGCAAATACCGGTTGCTGCCTCGCACCCAAGAAGCCAGTTCGCGCTCAAGTGGGGTGTCGAAATGCACCACCTGCATCAGTCCGTGTACGCCTGCATCGGTGCGCCCCGCACACAAGGTGCTGACCCGAGGGACATCGCAAAATTGCGCTAGGGCTTTTTCGAGCTTGTCTTGAACGGTCAGACCGGAACTTTGGCTTTGCCAGCCTTGGTAGGCCGTGCCCGAGTAGCTGACGCCCAGAGCGAGTCTCACGAGTTCGGACCCTTTGGGTTGGCGGCTTGTTGGGCCTGCTTGGGTTCGGATTCAGCTGCAGGTGCGGGCGTCAGGTTCAAGTCCAGGTTTGCAAACTGAGGCGGCAGGCCTGAGGGAAAAGGGGTCAGGGTGGGGGCCAAAGTGGGGGCTTGGGCCTGGCCGCTGGTTGGGCCAAATAAATTTTCATGGGGATCAGGGCGACGCCTGACCATCCAGACCCAAGCGGCCATGCCTGCCAAAAGAGCCATCACCCAAGCCCAGATGGACGGGTTGCTGCTGAACTGCTCCAGCAAAGACCTGGGCGTCGTTTCTGCGACGGCCTTGGGCAGGCTCGGTGTCAAGGCCGATGGATCGGACGAACTTGTTGTTGACGAATCGCTTGTGGCCGTCAAGGACTTTAAGGTTTCCAAGTTCTTTTTCAGCGCGGTCAGTTGTTCAGTCTTATCCTGGATTTCACGCTCCACTGCCAGTCGCGCTTCGGCGCTATCGACAGTGACTTCGCGTTTGCTCAGGGTCAACTTGTCTTGTGCGTTCTGCGGTGGCTCAGGGGCCTGTAATTCGCCGACCCTTCCCACCATTTCGCGGGTGGCTGTGGCAGAAGCTTTCAGCGGGGCCTGGGCCAAGCGCCTGGCGTAGGCGG
>NZ_JBIKHV010000110.1:0-6531 GCF_044361985.1 Limnohabitans sp.
CATTGATCCAATCGGGCACCGCCAAAAAAGGCGATGTGCTGGGCATCGCCCGCATCGCGGGCATTCAGGGGGCTAAAAAAACCTCAGACCTGATCCCGCTGTGCCACCCCATCGGCTTGACCCACGTGGCGGTGGATTTTGAGGTGTTGACCGCTGACAATGCCGTGGTCTGCACGGCGACTGCCGAAACCATCGGCCAGACCGGCGTCGAGATGGAAGCCCTCACCGCTGTGCAAGTCGCCCTGCTCACCATCTACGACATGTGCAAAGCCGTGGACCGGGGCATGACCATCAACGGCGTGAAGTTGCTGGAAAAGCATGGGGGCAAGTCGGGCAGCTTTGTGGCGGGAAAGTGAACGCCAACAAATCAATGATGGGGTCACCCTCAGATTAAGGCTTTGTCCCATTTCTGTCCCACTCAGGAGCAGAGATGGCATCGTTCAGACAACATGGCAACGGATGGCAGGGCCGAATTCGACGCCGAGGCTACCCAGATATCACCAAGACGTTTGAGACCAAAGCGGACGCCGAGATATGGGCGCGGTCGGTTGAGTCCGAAATAGACAAAGGGCAATTCGTCAACGTCAACGAGGCCCAGCGCACAACCTTGGGCGATGTGATTGCCCGGTATTTGGTTGAAGTGACGCCGACCATGAAGGGCGCAACCGAGGACGCCATTCGGCTCAAAGCCATCATGCGCAAACCAATCGCACGGTGGAGCATGGCGAACCTAAGTTCAGCACGCATTGCGGCATACAGAGATGAACGACTCAAGGAAGTCGGTGCGGGAACGGTCATCCGGGAACTGGCATATCTGTCGGCCATCATCAATCACGCCCGAAGGGAGTGGGGAATAAATGTGCCCAATCCAGTTCAGATGGTGCGCAAGCCACAAAGCCCGCAAGCTCGGTCAAGGGTGCTGACTGATGAAGAGATTTCAAAGTTGCTGCAAGCGCTGGAGCCGAGTGGACGCAGGAGTCATTGGACCAAACCTGCTGTTCAGCTAGCGTTGGCAACTGCGATGCGGCGGGGTGAGTTGGTGTCACTGAGATGGGAGCACATTGACTTGCAGTGCAGGACAGCTTTCTTACCCGATACTAAAAACGGTGACTCTCGGACCGTACCGCTCTCCTCGGCTGCGGTTCAGGTTTTGGCTGAGTTGCCTCGGTATATCAGCGGTCTGGTGATTCCCGTGAAGTATTTCACGCTGGATGCCGCGTTCAAGCGGGGGATTCGGCGTGCTGAATTAGAGGGTATTCGGTTCCATGACCTCCGGCGGACTGCCATCACACGCATGGCGGAGAAGTTGCCCAAAGTGATCGAGCTTGCAGCCGTCAGTGGGCACAAAAGCCTGATGGTGCTGAAGCGGTATTACCGGCCATCGGCAATGGACTTGGCGAAAAAACTCGGCTGAACAGTTGAGCTGTCAAAAAGTTTGGGTTAACATTGAAGTAGCTCACCACGGTGGGTTACGAAGTTTGCACACTGCCTTGAAACAACTTCGGTGCCTTCGGCATAAAGGTAGCAGCCACTACGGTATTGACCACCAGTAGTGCCTGTCGTGGGACAACAGCCACGTTAAATTTGTTTGCGATTCAAGTGTCAAGGATTCCCACCAGTTCTCGCTGGTGGGGCTTTGCTTTCCTTGTCGAGTCGCAGACACAACCCCAATTTTTTTGCGCTCGGCATGATTCATATTGGAAGAATCATGGCTAATTTTACAGAAAATTCTCATATAAATCAACAACTTACGCGACATTTCGAGGCTGTTGATTTCGCACGTTCTGAAATTCAAAAGATGTGGCGCATCTTCTTCGCCGGTAGTGAATCGGTATTTGAGATGCGCGCACTCTGGCCCAAAGGGGTTGCTGGTGCGCAAACGCCAGTTTGTAAGTTTTACAGGGCTTCGGAATACCCATCGCTCGAGGCTTGCAAAGCTGCATTTGAGCAGGACGCGCTTGCGTTGAACGCAAAGGGATTCAACATCTACACGGTAATGAACCCAATTAGCTCCGCGGTCGGTGGGCAAAAGGCCACCAAAGATGAGGACATCCTTTATCGTGATCTCCTGCTTGTTGACATTGATCGAACTGGCGACACCTCCGAACCTGCAACGGCTGAAGAAGTACAGGCAGCGAAATCATTGGCAATCCAAATCCGTTTGTTTATGGATTCTCGAGGGTGGCCTGCCCCCTCAGTTGTGATGAGTGGTAACGGCTACCACCTCTACTATGTGTTGGAGGATGTAGATAACGACAAAGCTGCTACAGATTTGGTTAAGTCGGTGTTGAACATGTTGGCTGCCAAGTTTGACAACACAACAGTGAGTGTTGATACATGCGTTCACAACGCTGCACGCATTACCAAGGTACCAGGCACGATCATGCGCAAAGGCAAAGAGTCTGCACTGCGCCCATACCGTATGGCTGAGGTGTGCGATGAGCTCTAATTCAAACGTAACCCGTTCGATGCTCAGCGAGCTCGTTGCCGACCTCAAGGCGGAGCGAGTTTTCAATCAGCAAATTCTTGGTGCGGCAAACCTGCCTTTATTTGGCGCTGTAGCTTCACCTCTGTTGGGGAATCTCTTGCAGGGGCTACCGACTGAAAATGTGATTGAAGTTACAAAGCTGAAAAGCGCCCTTGCTGCGATCAGTTCGCATGTTCCAAGAGGGGATGGCTCGATGTTCGACGGTGGCGGCAGCTCGCCTTCTGGCAGTTATTGGGTGGGTGTTGTCTGGGCTATTGCCAGTCTTGGGTGGCAAACCGGCAAGCAAATTGCCAAGGAGTGGTCGCAGAAATCTTCCCGGTATACCGACGAGGGGTTTGAGAAGGCTTGGAGCGATTTCAATCCAAAACATGCAAATCTGTTGCCGCCGACCGAAAACTGACCAGCTAAACCTAGGAGTGCCGACTCAAAATTGACCAGGGTGTTCAACTGGCCTGCTGAAATATTCAGCAGGAGAGATAGAAGGTGATCACCATGGAAATGATAGGCAAGGTCAGGCGCATGAAGTTGCGCGAGCAACTCTCCAACAGCGAGATTGCCAAGCGCACGGGGCTGTCGCGCAACACGGTCAAAAAATGGCTCAAAGCCCCAGGCGACCAGGCTCCCAAATACAAAAGGCAAAGCGGATTCACCAAGCTCAACGCGTTTGAGGCGACGTTGGTGCAGGCGCTCAAGGCCGACTCCCACCGCCCCAAACATGCCCGGCGCAGTGCGCGGGCGTTGTTGGCGCAGTTGCAGGCGCAGGGCTATCGGGGCGGCTACAGCCGATTGACGGATTTCATTCGGGGTTGGCGCGAGCAAGAGGGCAAGGCTGCATCCAAGGCGTATGTGCCTTTGAGTTTCGAGCTGGGCGAGGCGTTTCAGTTTGACTGGAGCGAGGAAGGGTTGCTCATTGGCGGGGTGTACCACCACATGCAGGTCTCGCACCTCAAGCTGTGCGCCAGTCGGGCATTCTGGGTGGTGGCCTACCCCAGCCAGGGGCACGAGATGTTGTTTGACGCGCACACCCGCAGTTTTGCTGCGCTGGGCGGTGTGGCGCGCCGGGGCATTTACGACAACATGAAGACGGCGGTGGACAAGGTCAAGAAAGGCAAAGGTCGCATCGTCAATGCCCGCTTCAATGCGCTGTGCAGCCACTACCTGTTTGAGCCGGACTTTTGCAACGTGGCCTCGGGCTGGGAGAAAGGGGTGGTGGAGAAGAACGTGCAGGACAGCCGCAGGCGCATCTGGATAGAGGCTGGCACAAAGCGTTTTGGCTCGTTTGTGGAGCTCAATGCCTGGTTGGCCGAACGCTGCCGCTCGATCTGGGCCGAAACACCGCACCCGGAGCACAAGCAGTTCACGCTGGCCGAGATGCTGGATTTGGAGCGTGAGCACTTGATGAGCATGCCTGAGCCGTTTGATGGGTATGTGGAGAATCCGGCCCGGGTGAGCAGCACCTGTTTGGTCAATGTGGCGCGCAACAAGTATTCGGTGCCGTGCGAGTGGGCTGGGCAGATGGTCAGTACAAGGCTGTATCCGAGCCGAGTCGATGTGGTGGCCCAAGACGCCATCGTGGCCAGCCACACAAGGCTGACCAATCGGGCGCAAATCAGCTACGACTGGCAGCATTACATCGATCTGGTGCAGCGCAAGCCGGGGGCGCTGAGGAATGGCACGCCATTTATGGACTTGCCGCCTGCGCTGCTGAGGCTGAGGCAGTCGTTGTTGCGCCATGCGGGAGGTGACCGGGTGATGGCCCAGGTGCTGGCCGTGGTGCCGCAAGCGGGGCTGGACGCTGTATTGGTGGCGGTGGAGGTTTTGCTGGAAGGTGCCACTCCCAACGGTGGCATCAGCGTGGAGCATGTGCGCAACGTGTTGGCGCGGTTGAGCAGTCCACTGATGCCGCAGCAAGCCGAAACATCTCTGCAGCTCAGTGAGGTGCCACTGGCCAACACGGCGCGCTATGACGGCCTGCGGTCCAGCGTGGAGGTGGACCATGACTGAGCACAGACCAACGCAGCGGGACATCCAGGCCGAACTCAAGGGTCTCAGACTGAGCGGCATGGCCATGGCATGGGCGGATCTGGTGGAGCAAGGCGGCAGTGCAGAGCTGGGGACATCTCGTTGGCTGATTGAGCACTTGCTGCAAGCCGAAGCAGTCAACCGCCACATGAGATCGATTGCACATCAAACCAAGGCCGCCCGCTTCCCTGTACACCGGGATCTGGCGGGGTTCAACTTTGAGGCCTCGCAAGTGGACAGGGCATTGGTGCACAAACTGGCCGATCTGTCGTTCACGCAGGATGCGCAAAACGTGGTGCTCATTGGGGGACCGGGGACGGGCAAAACGCATCTGGCCACGGCGCTGGGCATCGCGGGGCTGACGCAACAGGGCAAAAAGGTCAGGTTCTACTCAACGGTGGACTTGGTCAATGCGCTGGAGCAGGAGAAGGCGCAAGGCAAGGCGGGTCGCCTTGCGCTGAGTTTGTCGCGCGTGGACTTGGTGGTGCTTGATGAGTTGGGGTACTTGCCGTTCAGCCAAGCCGGAGGGGCCTTGCTGTTTCACTTGCTGTCCAAGCTGTATGAACGGGTCAGCGTGCTGATCACGACAAACCTGACGTTTGCAGAATGGTCGAGCGTGTTTGGGGATGCCAAGATGACGACGGCGCTGCTGGACCGGTTGACGCACCACTGCCACATTGTGGAAACGGGCAATGAGTCCTATCGGTTCAGGCACAGCTCCAATGAGGCGAGGGGTCGAATCAAAGCAAGGGAGCAGGCAAGAAAAGCGGAGAGAAAGGAGCTGCAGGACGACAATTGAACTTATAGTTATCCACAGCCAGCGGACATCAAAGCTGGCTCAAGCCCCTGGTCAAAATTCAATCGGCACAGGTGGTCAATATTGGATCGGCGGCAACAAATTATGAGCTAGGCTCAAATTAATGTCAACCAATCTTTTGAGCCATACAAGAAGGCAATTTGACGGTAATGTCAAAACCTACAACTTATGAGCCTGGGGCAGGCCCATGGCGCTACCGCTAATGCTTCGGGAGTGTTGAAGGAATTGAGGGCTGGATGATCGAGAAGCCCCACCAAACACCCCAACTTAGCAGGGAGTCAAGCTGGTCTGTCGGTCCGCTAGAAATTCCGATTCCTGATTCAAAAAGACTGGGTAGGGGCTTTGGAATCGACCCTTCAAAAAGACGCTAAAGCCCTAATTCCATCTTGTTGTTGTCGCCTTCTCAGAGGCGAGCGTCGGCCAGCAAATTAGCAAGAGGAACCCCTAGCTCTCTGGAGACCTTCACAAGATTCATGAACGTCACGTTGACCTCACCTCTTTCGATTGCGCCGAAATAGCTACGTTCGATCTCAGCAGTGTGGGCTAGTGTCTCCTGAGAGATTCCCGCCTCCTTCCGGGCTTTTCGTATGGCAGCCCCAAGCTGCGAGAGCTCTGGCGCATTGGGGTAAAGACTGGTCTTGCGAGGCATGCCCAATCGTTACTAATTGAGTTACAGTTCACCACGGCCCTATTCACCCATTTCATACATCGTAGGGCATGCACCTGGAAATCGGGATGAATCTTTTGAAGTTGAAGTTGGTAGCAGCAATCGCGGTCGGTCTGATCCTCACTGGATGCGGGACGACGATGAAGACCGTCATGGAGCGATGCGATATGGGTTCCTCTTTCGATACCTATGCCTCATGCATTAAGGAAACCTACACAAAGGATGGTCGCCAACCAAATTCAGCTTCAGTCCGTGCGTTTTATGCCAGCCTAGATTCGCTGGCTGAGCTTCACGCGGCGAACAGGCTCTCCAGCGCAGAGGCAAAGGCTGCTGCCTATATAGCTTTTTTGAATACGGTTCAGGCCGATAACGATCGAAGCAACGCTGCGTTTGCTAACTCTATGAATGCCTTAGCGAACATGCCTCAGGGTACCGTCCAAGCAGCTCCTCCGAGCATCCAGACGAGATGCGTTCGATCCGGCAACGCCGTTAACTGCACTTCTTATTGAGGAGGCACCAATGCCACGGATATGCGCT
>NZ_JBIKHV010000041.1:0-21958 GCF_044361985.1 Limnohabitans sp.
TGGCGGCAATGGCTACATCAACGAATACCCGCTGGGCCGTTTGTGGCGCGATGCCAAGTTGTACGAGATCGGCGCGGGCACCAGCGAAATTCGCCGCATGCTGATTGGCCGCGAATTGTTTGCCGAGACTTGTTGAAGCCTTTTTCCTGGACTGCGACAATCACCGCATGAGCACATCACTGCAACACCTTTTTGACAACAACCGTGAATGGGCCGCGCGCATGGTGCGCGAGAACCCTGCGTATTTCTCACGTCTGGCCAACCAGCAAACCCCCAAGTACTTGTGGATCGGCTGCTCTGACAGCCGGGTACCCGCCAACCAGATCACCGGGCTAGACCCTGGAGAGGTCTTTGTGCACCGCAACGTGGCCAACGTGGTGGTGCATTCCGACCTGAATGCCTTGTCGGTCATTCAGTACGCGGTCGATGCCTTGAAGGTCGAGCACATCATGGTGGTGGGCCATTACGGCTGCGGCGGCGTATTGGCTGCCACGCGGGGCATGCGGGTGGGTCTGGCCGACAACTGGTTGCGACACGTACAAGACGTGCGCTTGCGCCACCGCCAACGCCTGAACCATTTGCCGCAAGCCGAACTCGAGTCCGCCATGTGCGAGATGAACGTGATTGAGCAGGTCGGCAACGTCGCCTTGTCCAACGTCATGCAAGACGCCTGGAGCCGTGGCCAGAAGGTCACCGTGCACGGGTGGATTTACGGTCTGGACGATGGCCTGGTGAAAGACCTGGGTGTCAGCATGACCGGTGCCAGTGAGGTGGTCGACGTCTTCCGTCGCGCCTTCAAGCGTTACCCGCGCGGCGGCATGTGATTCAGGTGACAGACATGCGAGGTGTACATCTTCCGATGTCTTCCTTGCGCAGCGCAAAACAACGAAAGTTGATTTCTTTTTGAACAGTTGGAGAACACCATGTCTGATCCCATCGTCATCGTCAGTGCTGCCCGAACCCCCATGGGCAGTTTTCAAAGTGACTTCGCCAGTCTGGCCGCGCACGACCTCGGGGGGGCCGCCATCAAGGCCGCTGTCGAACGGGCTGGCATCAGCCCCGAGTTGGTCACCGAGGTCTTGTTTGGCAACTGCTTGATGGCGGGTCAGGGCCAGGCCCCAGCGCGTCAGGCGGCCTTCAAGGGTGGCTTGCCCAAGAGCGCAGGTGCGGTCACCTTGTCCAAAATGTGTGGCTCAGGCATGCGCGCAGCCATGTTCGCGCACGACGCGCTGGTGGCCGGCACGCACGATGTTCTGGTGGCTGGTGGCATGGAAAGCATGACCAACGCGCCTTACTTGATGCTCAAGGGCCGCAGTGGTTACCGCATGGGACACGACCGAATTTTTGACCACATGATGCTCGACGGACTGGAAGACGCTTACGAGCCCGGCCGCAGCATGGGCACCTTTGGCGAAGACTGCGCTGCCAAATACAACTTCACCCGTGCCGAGCAAGACCACTTTGCCACCACCAGCGTGCAGCGTGCCAAGGCCGCCACCGAGTCGGGCGCCTTTGCCGCCGAAATCACGCCGGTCACCGTGAAAGACCGCAGCGGTGAGCGCGTGGTGTCCATTGACGAAGGACCGGGCAAAGTCAAGCTCGACAAGATCACCAGCCTCAAGCCCGCCTTCAAAAAGGACGGCACCATCACCGCCGCCAGCAGCTCGTCGATTAACGACGGCGCCGCTGCCATGGTGTTGATGCGTGAAAGCACGGCCAAAAAATTGGGTTGCAAGCCGTTGGCCCGCATCGTCAGCCACGCCACCCACGCCCAAGAGCCCGAATGGTTTGCCACCGCCCCCGTGGGCGCGACCCAAAAAGCCCTGGCCAAAGCCGGCTGGAAGGTGGCAGACGTGGACCTGTGGGAAGTCAACGAAGCCTTTGCCGTGGTGCCCATGGCGCTCATGAAAGAGCTGGGCGTACCGCACGACAAGGTGAATGTGAATGGCGGCGCTTGCGCACTGGGGCACCCCATTGGCGCATCGGGTGCGCGCATCATGGTGACGCTGATCCACGCGCTCAAGGCCCGTGGCCTCAAGAAGGGCCTGGCCACGCTGTGCATCGGCGGCGGTGAAGGCACGGCCATTGCCCTCGAACTGGTTTGACGAATGTCGACTGTCCTGCTCATCGGCGCATCGCGCGGCATCGGTTTTGAACTGGCACGCCAGTACATCGAAGATGGCTGGCGCGTTATCGCTACTGCGCGTTCGGACGACGGGCTCGCTCTCCTGAAAACCTTGGGTGCCGAAACCTTGCGACTGGATGTGGCCAACCCGGCCAGCAACTCAGGCTTGGCTAGGCAACTCGACGGCGAGAAGATCGATTTGGCTGTGTATGTTGCCGGGGTAGGCGATCGGGACTCTGCCGTATCTGCGCCCACCCGAGATAAATTCGATCTGTTGATGCACACCAATGCCATGGGGCCCATGATGGTGCTGCCACAAATCGCACCCATTTTGGCCCAGTCTGCTGGTACTTTTGCAGTCATCAGCAGTCACTTCGGCAGTTTGACATTGACCGAATCCAGCATGGCGGTGCTCTATCGAATGAGCAAGGCGGCGCTGAACATGTACATCCGATGTGCTCAGCATGACTTTCCTGAAATTGGCTGTATGGCCTTACACCCCGGCTGGGTGCAGACCGACATGGGGGGGCCGCAAGCGCCTGTGAAAGTGCAAGACAGTGCAGCCAGCCTGCGCCAAACGCTAGAGGCAGTGCGTACTCAACGCGACCCGAAACACCGTGGCGCATTTTTGAACCATGACGGCAGCACGCTGCCGTGGTGACCCGATAAAGAAAGAGCCCCATGCTGCTGACCCCCGACCAGGAAATGATCCGCGATGCCGTGCGCGACTTTGCCCAGCGCGAGCTGTGGCCCCACGCCGCCGAGTGGGACAAAAAGCACCACTTTCCCAAAGAAGCACACAAGGGTCTGGCCGAGCTGGGGGCTTATGGCATTTGTGTGCCCGAAGAATTGGGCGGCGCGGGTCTGGACTATGTGACGCTGGCGCTGGTGCTGGAAGAAATCGCTGCCGGTGACGGCGGGGTCAGCACCACCATCAGCGTCACCAATTGCCCTGTCAACGCCATCTTGATGATGTACGGCAATGCCGCGCAAAAAGAGCAGTGGCTGCGGCCTTTGGCCCAAGGCCAGATGCTCGGCGCGTTCTGCCTGACCGAGCCGCATGTGGGCTCGGACGCTTCGGCCCTGCGCACCACGGCCATGAAAGTGGGCGACGACTACGTCATCAACGGCGTCAAGCAGTTCATCACCAGCGGCAAGCATGGCGATGTGGCGGTGGTGATCGCTGTGACCGACAAGGGCGCCGGCAAGAAAGGCCTGAGCGCCTTCTTGGTGCCCACCAGCGCGCCCGGCTATGTGGTGGCCAGGCTCGAAGACAAGCTCGGACAGCACAGCAGCGACACCGCGCAAATCAACTTTGACAATTGCCGCATTCCGGCTGAGAACCTGATTGGCCAGGAAGGCGAAGGCTACAAGATCGCCCTGTCGTCTTTGGAGGGTGGGCGCATCGGCATCGCCGCCCAAAGCCTGGGCATGGCGCGCAGCGCACTCGATGTAGCGATTGACTATGCCAAGCAACGCGAGAGTTTTGGCACCGCCATCTTCAACCACCAAGCGGTGGGGTTCCGTCTGGCCGATTGCGCCACGCAACTCGAAGCGGCGCGCCAGCTGATTTGGCACGCCGCCAGCCTGCGCGACGCGGGCCGCCCTTGCCTGAAAGAAGCCGCCATGGCCAAACTGTTTGCCAGCGAAGCGGCCGAAATGGTGTGCTCTGCCGCCATCCAGACTTTGGGCGGTTACGGCTATGTGAGCGACTTCCCGGTCGAGCGCATTTACCGCGATGTGCGTGTGTGCCAGATTTACGAAGGCACCAGCGACGTGCAGAAAATCATCATCCAGCGCGCACTTTGAGTTCAAGAATGGCCGGGAGGTGTTGGCCCTTCACGTATGATTTCGGATTATGAACATCATTATCCTGGGTGCGGGCCGTGTGGGCGAAAGCGTCGCTGAAAGCCTGGTTTCCGAGCAAAACGACATCACAGTCATCGACCAGGACCCAGCACGCCTGAGGCTGCTCGAAGAGCGCCTGGACCTGCGCGGAGTGGTGGGCAACGGCATTCAGCCCTCGGTGCTGCGCGAAGCAGGTGCCCAGGACGCTGACATGCTGATTGCCTGCGCGGCGGCTGACGAGTCGAATTTGGTGGTCTGCAAGATCGCACACGACGTTTTCAATGTGCCCACCACCATCGCCCGGTTGCGCTCACCCGAGTTCAACGAGGGTGATGAGTTGCTGGGTAAGTCTGGCTTTGCGGTGGACCATGTCATTTGCCCCGAAGAGTCGGTGATGCGCTGCATCCAACAGCTCATCCAGTACCCTGAGGCCTTGCAAGTGCTTGAGTTTGCCGATGGCCGTGTCAGCCTGATCGTGGTGCGTGCAGCGGCCGACAGCTTGCTGGTGAACCATACCATCGCCGAGTTTCGGGCCCGATTGCCCGATGCCGAGATGCGCGTGGTGGCGCTGTACCGGCAAGATGCGCAAGTGGATGCCTTGCCCGAGACCCGCATCCTGCCCGGCGATGAGGTCTTTGTGCTGGCTGATACGCGCACGATCCCCATCGTGTTGGGCGGCATCCACAAAACCGACAAACCTGTGCAGCGCCTGATGTTGGCGGGTGGTGGCAAAGTGGGCTTGCGCCTGGCGCGCATTCTGGCCGATACCTACGACGTGAAGCTGATCGAGCACGACAAAAAACGCTGTGAATACTTGGCCAGCCAGTTGCCATCCAGTACCCTGATCCTGAACGGCGACGGAGCCGATGAAGACCTGCTGCAGGAAGAGAACGTGGGCGAGATGGACCTGTTTCTGGCACTGACCAGCGACGACGAGGACAACATCATGTCTGCCATGTTGGCCAAGCGCATGGGCGCACGACGTGTGATGGCCCTGATCAACCGCCGCGCATATGCCGACATGATGCAAGGCAGCACGATTGACATTGCGATCTCGCCTGCGCAAACCGTGATCGGTGAGTTGCTGGCGCATTTGCGACGGGGCGATGTGGTGGCGGTGCACAGCTTGCGGCGGGGTGCAGCTGAGGCCATGGAGGGCATTGCGCGTGGCGATATCAAGACGTCGAAACTGGTCGGGCGGCGTGTCGAGGCAATCAAACTGCCCCAAGGGGTGAGCATGGGCGCCATCGTGCGCGGAGAAGGCAAAAAGTCCGAAGTGCTGATGCCGCACCATGACACCCTGATCGAATCCAATGACCACATCATCTTGTTCATCCCCAACAAGTGCGATGTGCGTGCGGTGGAAAAACTCTTTCAGGTCAGCGCGACCTTCTTTGGCTGATGTTCACGTTTTTCGCTCCCGTGTTGTCTTTGATGGCGCGCATCCTGATCACGTTCTCAGTCACGTTTTTGGTGCCTGGTATCTGGGCCTGGTTTGAAGACCACCACGACCTGCAATGGATCTGGCTGGCTGGTTTTGCTTTGACGGCTGTGAGTGGCTTGGTGCTGGTGGCGATCACGCAAAAGCACCAGCGAGAATTAAATACCAAAGACGGCTTCTTGTTGGTCAACATGGTGTGGCTGGTCTTGCCTGCGTACTCGGCTCTGCCCCTCATGTTTTTGGTGCCTGAAATTACCTGGTTCAAAGCTTACTTCGAGGCCATGAGCGCGCTCACGGCCACGGGCGCTACGGCGCTTTCGGGGCTTGACCATTTGCCGGTTTCGGTCAACATCTGGCGCTGCTTTCTGCAGCTGATCGGTGGGCTGGGCATTATGCTTTTGGTGGTGGCGGTCTTGCCCATGTTGGGCCTGGGCGGTATGCAGCTGTACAAGACCGAAACGCCCGGCCCCATGAAAGACACCAAATTCACCCCGCGCATTGCCGAGACGGCGAGGGGTTTGTGGGGTGTTTACTTTTTGTTTTCGGGCGCGTGCCTGCTGGCTTACCGCTGGGCTGGCATGAGCTGGGCCGATGCCTTCATGCACATGTGCACCACCATGGGTCTGGGCGGTTTTTCTTCTTACGACGCCAGTTTTGGGCACTTCAATTCGCCCATGATCGAGTGGGTCGCGATTGTGTTCATGACCCTGGCCGGCATCAGCTTTGTGCGCTACTTTGTGGTCCTGCGCAGCCGATCCCTCCTGCCCATCAGCAACGATCGGGAGATTCGCACTTACCTGAGTGTCTTGTTGGCCTCCACCTTGTTGGTGATGGCCTTGCTCTTGGTTCATGGCGTTTATGAAAACGGCTTGGAGGCCTTGCGCATCAGTGCTTTTCATGTGGTGTCTTTGGCCACTACCACCGGTTATGCCGCCACCGATTACTCGCAGTGGCCAGTGTTTGCCCCTATTTTGTTAATGTTTCTTGGCTGCTTTGCTTCTTGCGCCGGCTCCACGGGCGGTGGCATCAAGATGGTGCGCATGGTCTTGCTGATCAAGCAAGCCCGACGCGAGCTGGTGCGCATCATCCACCCCCGTGTCATCAACCCGGTCACACTGGGCGGTGCCGTGATCCCCATGTCGGTCATGACGGCGGTGCTGGGCTTCATGCTTATTTATGGCGGTGCGACCATGGGCCTGAGCATGTTGCTCTTGCTCAGCGGCTTGGACATCGTGACCGCATTCTCGGCTGTCATCGCCACCGTCAACAACATCGGCCCCGGCTTGGGCCAGGTCGGCCCCTCTGGCAATTACGGCGGTCTGAACCCCTTCCAGCTGGGTGTTTTGAGCTTTGCCATGCTACTGGGCCGACTGGAGCTGCTGTCGGTGCTGGTCTTGTTCAGTTCGCACTTCTGGCGCAAATAATGCAGGCACTTTTGCCGACAACACAAGGAGACACGCATGCCCATCACCAAAGGATTCCAGGTACTCGTTGATGAGGCCATGGGTCAAATCACGACCTACAGTGTGGAACAGGTCAAAGCCCGCTTAAATGATCCAAAAGTGCAAATTGTGGACATTCGCGATCCGCGAGAGCTAGAACGTGAAGGCACGGTGCCGGGTGCCTTGTTGGCCCCGCGGGGCATGCTGGAGTTTTGGGTTGACCCTGCCTCGCCTTATTTCAAGCCGGTGTTTGCAGATGAAAGCAAAGAGTTCATTTTGTTTTGCGGGGCTGGCTGGCGCAGCGCTCTGGCTACCAAAACCCTGCAAGACATGGGCATGACCAATGTCGCCCATATCGACGGCGGCTATGGCGCTTGGAAAAAAGCCTTTGCGCCCATGGTCACGCTGGAACAGCACAAGGCTGAAAACGTTGCACGCAAAGCGCCTTGATTCGCTGCAAACGATCTGAAAAAATCAGGCTTTTGGCGGACATGAATTTGCAAGCTTGTCCCTGTGGTCGCTGCACGGCCAAAGGCCAAGCCTTTGCCTTGGACCATTGCTGTGGCCCTTTGCACGCGGGCCAGGCTGCACCCGATGCTGAGCGCCTCATGCGCTCGCGCTACAGCGCCTTTGTGCTGGGCGATGTGGCGTATTTGCTGGCCACCTGGCATACCAACCAACGACCTGCTGAGCTGACACTCGACGCTGGGGGAAAGTGGCTGGGCCTGGAGATCAAGCAACACCGCAACACAGGCGAACACACCGCCGAGGTCGAATTCGTCGCCCGCTTTCGGGTAGTCGGCAAGGCCGTTCGCCAACACGAGCTCAGCCGTTTTGTACGTGAAGCCGATCGCTGGTTTTATGTGGACGGCGATGTGCTCTGAAACCTTATGATCACCCGCATGAACTTTGAAGCCATTTTGTTTGATTGCGACGGCGTGCTGGTGGACAGCGAGGCCATCACCTGCGGTGTGTTGCGTGACATGTTTGAGCAGCAAGGCTGGCGCATGACGCTGGCTGAATGCATGCAGCGTTTCGTTGGCCATACGGTTAAAAGCCAGCGCATAACCATCGAGGCGAACACCGGCCAGCCTCTCACCGATGCCTGGCTGGAACAGTTCTTTGCCCTGCGCAACGAGCGACTGACGCAAAGCATCACCGCCATCGAGGGCGTGCATGAGGCGGTGGCGCATTTGCATGACCATTGCCAGGGCCGCATCGCCGTGGCTTCCGGCGCTGACCGTTTCAAGGTCGAGATGATGCTCAAGCAAGTGGGCTTGATGGCTTTTTTTGAGGGCCGCATTTTCAGCGGGCACGAAATGCCGCGCAGCAAACCGCACCCCGATGTGTACCTGGCGGCTGCCGCCCATTTGAAGATTGACCCGGTGCGTTGCCTGGTGGTGGAAGACACCACCGTGGGCATCACGGCTGGCGTGGCAGCAGGTGCTACCGTGTGGGCCTATGCTGCCGCGCCGGCTGAGCATGCGCCGCTGCTGCGGGCGGGCGCGCAGCGGGTGTTCACAGGCATGCACGAATTGCGCTTGGGCTGACGCCAAACTGCTCAGCCCGGCTGAGCCCCTCTGAACCCATCGGGCGTCTGGCCTGTCCAGCCCTTGAACGCCCGCATGAAACTCTTTTCGTTCTGAAAGCCCACTTCCGAGGCGATCTGTTTGATCGGACGCTGTGTGCGCAGCAGCAAGTCCATGGACAGGTCACGGCGCACGGCATCTTTGAGTTGTTGCAGGCTGGCGCCTTCGTCTTTCAGTTGCCGGTGCAGCGTGCGTGCCGACAGGTTCAGCCACGCGGCCAGATCGCTGGCGTTGCGGCTGTGTTCGGGGTGCTCGGCCAGGGTCTGGCGGACTTTTTCGACCAGCAGGCGGTCACGCCGGTAGGGCCGGACTGTGAGCAACAGGGCACGTTGTAACATGCGTTGCAATGCGGCTTCGTCACGGCGCACGGGTAAGTTCAGGTAGCCCGCATCAAACTGCAGGCTGTGCATGGCGGCATTGAATTGCGTGGGCCCGTCAAACAGCACTTGGTAGCTGTCGGCGTGCGTGGGGGGTGCAAATCGCAAGGTGGTTTGCAGCAGCGGAATGCGCGAGTCGGTCAGCCAGCAGGCCACGCCTAAAGCGTTGCGCAGCACCGAGACCACGCAAAACTCCTGCAGTGGGCCCAAATCGCAGCCTTCGTGCAATTCCAGGCTGGCGATGCCATGGTCCTGGGAAATTTTCAAATGGATGTCGTCGGTCAACAGGCCGTGGTGACGGCACCAGCGTTGCAGCGCCACGCTCAAGGTGGGGGCCGTCAGCGATGCGCGCACCAGCATGCCGTAACTGCCCCAGGGCAGGCGTCGGCTGAACCAGCCCAGAGCCTCATCGTCCAGCGCTTTCATGGCGGTGGCGGACAACCACTCCATTTGCAGGGCGGTGATGCGCGCCTCAGCTTGATTCAGTAAGTTTGGCGCAATTTGTGCTGCGGTCAGCGCGGGCAAAGGGTCCATGCCACGTTGTGCGTAGGCAGTGGCAATGGCCCGCACAAAAGCCATGGGTGTTTCTGTTCGGCCTGAGGGGCTCAGGTTGGGGATGTCCGTATCGTTGGGGCGCATGTTGGTATAAATTGTGGCACGATTTGCAACCCATTTGACACCCGACAAGCTGCAAACAGGCCTAAGCTGATGGCCATTGCACCTTGAATGCCCGGTTTGGCCAAACCAGGTGGTGCTTTGACAAGGAATCCCCATGACAGTTTTGCACTCCCTACTGAACCCGCGTTCCGCCGATTTCCAGCACAACGCTGCCGCCATGCGTGGCCTGGTCGATGACCTGCGCACCCATCTGGAATGTGTGGCTTTGGGCGGGGGTGATGCCCCGCGCGCCAAGCACACCGCGCGTGGCAAGTTGCTGCCACGCGACCGTGTGCAAATGCTGCTCGACCCCGGCACGCCCTTCCTGGAAGTGGCGCCCTTGGCTGCGCTCAACATGTACAACAACGACGCGCCCAGTTCGGGTGTGATCGTGGGCATTGGCCGTGTCAGCGGGGTGGACTGCATGATTGTCTGCAACGACGCCACCGTGAAGGGTGGCACCTATTACCCCATGACGGTGAAAAAGCATTTGCGCGCGCAGGAAATCGCGCAACAAAACCGCTTGCCCTGCATTTACCTGGTCGATTCGGGCGGCGCCAACCTGCCCAACCAGGACGAGGTTTTTCCGGACCGCGACCACTTCGGCCGCATCTTTTTTAACCAGGCCAACATGAGTGCGCTGGGCATCGCGCAAATTGCGGTGGTCATGGGCAGCTGTACCGCGGGCGGCGCGTATGTGCCCGCCATGAGCGACGAAACCATCATCGTCAAAAACCAGGGCACCATCTTTCTGGGTGGCCCGCCTTTGGTCAAGGCGGCCACGGGCGAGGTGGTCACTGCCGAAGACTTGGGCGGCGGTGACGTGCACACCCGCTTGTCTGGTGTGGCCGACCACTTGGCGCAAAACGATGTGCATGCCTTGGCCCTGGCGCGACAGGCTGTGAAAAACCTGAACGTCCAAAAGGCACCGAACATCGCGACGCATGCCCCCGTGCCACCCAAGTTCGATGCGAAAGAGCTGTATGGCGTGATTCCCACAGACACCCGCAAGCCCTTCGATGTGCGCGAGATCATCGCCCGCATTGTGGATGGCTCCGAGTTTGACGAATTCAAGTCGCGCTTTGGCACCACCTTGATTTGCGGTTTTGCGCGCATCGAAGGCATGCCGGTGGGCATCATTGCCAACAACGGCATTTTGTTCAGCGAGTCGGCGCTGAAAGGCGCGCACTTCATCGAGCTGTGCTGCCAACGCAAGATCCCGTTGGTGTTTTTGCAAAACATCACCGGCTTTATGGTCGGTCGAAAATACGAGAACGAAGGCATCGCCCGCAACGGCGCCAAGATGGTCACCGCCGTGGCCACCGCTGCGGTGCCCAAATTCACCATCATCATTGGCGGCAGCTTTGGCGCGGGTAACTACGGCATGTGCGGCCGCGCTTACAGCCCGCGCTTTTTGTGGATGTGGCCCAACGCCCGCATCAGCGTCATGGGTGGTGAACAGGCCGCGAGCGTTCTGGCCACCGTCAAGCGCGATGGCATTGAAGGCAAGGGCGGGCAGTGGAGCATGGAAGAAGAAGAAGCCTTCAAGGCGCCGATCAAGCAGCAATATGAAGACCAGGGTCACCCTTACTACGCCACCGCCCGCATCTGGGATGACGGCATCATCGACCCAGCCGATACGCGCCGCGTGCTGGCGCTGGGCCTGAGTGCATCGCTGAACGCACCGATTCCCGAGACGAAATTTGGACTTTTCCGCATGTAATGTGTATGATTTTGAAAATATATACACATTAAGGGGCTGAAAACATGCGAACCAACATCGAAATCGACGACGACTTGATGGCCGCCGCTATGGCGGCGGGCGGATTTAAGACCAAAAAGGAAGCGGTCGAAGAGGGCTTGCGCCTGGTGCGTCGGCGTCAGGTCTACAACGGTTTGCTGGCCTTGCGTGGCAAGTTGCAATGGGACGACTCAGACGCCGCTTGGGCGCAAGCCGGCACGCCAGAGGCTTCAGTCATGGCTGCCCAAGAGCCTCAGGGTGTGTACGACGTGAAGCCCAAGCCTGCAGCCACGACCGGACGCTCGGCAAAAGCCAAGAAACCGGCCGCGGCAAAACGGAGCAAGGCCAAATGATCTTGGTGGACTCCAGTGTCTGGATCGACTTTTTCCGTGAAGGGCGAAGCACGCAAAGTCAGACCTTGGCCCGTTGCTTGGGCGATTCCAGTGTGGAGGTCGGCATGGCTGATCTGGTGCTGTTTGAGGTCATGCGTGGGTTTCGCGAAGGGGGCTTGATGCGCGAAGCCCAAACACTCTTGAGCGCATTGCCGCAGGTGGAAATCGGGGGCACAGCGCCTGTGTTGAAGGCGGCAGAGCGTTACCGGCGATTACGCAGCCAGGGCCGCACCGTGCACAGCCCCATTGACGTGCTGTTGGCCAGCTACTGCATGACCCACAGCCACGCGCTGCTGCACCGCGACGCGGATTTTGAATCACTTCAAACTTTGGGAGGGCTGGACACATGGCCGCATTGAAACCATCACTGAGTCCTTTTCACACCCACTTCGACCAACAAGCCCGTTACCACGTCTGGGCCACGCACCGTCTGCTTGAGGCGGTGATGCCTGTGGCCGACACAGACTACTTCAAAAATCTGGGTCTTTTCTTCAAGAGCATTCACGGCACGCTTAACCATTTGTTGGTCGCTGAACACCTGCTTTGGTATGCACGTTTTTCTAAGGGTGCTTCGCCACTGTTGGGCTTGGACACCGAAGTGGAGCCCAACCGCGAACGCTTGGCGCAGGCACTCAATGGCGGT
The DNA here is from genome assembly GCF_044361985.1 of Limnohabitans sp. Taxonomy (GTDB): domain Bacteria; phylum Pseudomonadota; class Gammaproteobacteria; order Burkholderiales; family Burkholderiaceae_C; genus Limnohabitans_A. The sequence continues at coordinate 12,256 of NZ_JBIKHV010000041.1, forward strand.
TCGGCCAATTGGGAGCGACTCATCGCCACTTGGCCAGCCGAACGTTTCGACGGACAGCTGGACTACCGGACCATGAAAGGCGTACCGCAGTCATTGCCGTTCGCGGCCGCCCTGGCGCATGTCTTTAATCACGCCACGCATCACCGTGGGCAGATCACCGCCGCGCTGACGGCTTTGGGCCAGCCCAGCCCCGAGTTGGACTGGGTCTATCACCTGCAATTGGAAGCCGCCGAGGCGAAAAAAGTATGAGCACAGCCCTGAACATTTCCACCCAGAGTGGCGTACAGACCATCACGCTGTCGCGCCCCGATGTGCGCAACGCCTTCAACGACGAAGTGATTGCCGAGCTGAAAAACGCTTTCCTGGCGGTGGCGCAAGACAGCGCCGTGCGCTGTGTCGTGCTGGCTGCTGAGGGCTCGGCCTTTTGCGCTGGCGCAGATCTGAACTGGATGCGCCGCATGGCCGACTACACCCACGAAGAAAACCTGGCCGATGCGGGTGAGTTGGCCGCCATGCTGCGCGCCATCTACCAATGCCCGCAGCCGACCATCGCCAAAGTGCAGGGCGATGTGTATGCCGGTGGCATGGGCCTGGTGGCCGCGTGTGACATGGCGGTGAGTGTTGACACCGCCCATTACTGTTTGAGCGAGGTCAAGCTGGGCCTGATCCCAGCGACCATCAGCCCGTATGTGATTCGGGCCATGGGCACGCGTGCGGCGCACCGCTACTTTTTGACGGCTGAGCGCTTTGGCGCTGCCGAGGCGCACCGCATCGGCCTGGTGCACGAAGTGGTTGCCGTGGATGCGCTGGATGCCAAAGTCGCCGATCTGACGCAGGCACTGGTGAATGCCAGTCCCGACGCCGTGCGTGCCTGCAAGAAATTGTTGCAGGACGTGGCCGAGCGCGAAATCAACGACGCGCTGGTGGCACGGACGGTGGCCGGCATCGCCGATATCCGTGCCAGCAGTGAAGGCAAGGAGGGCGTGCAGTCCTTTTTGCAAAAAAGAAAACCATCCTGGTTGTTGCCTTGACTGTGCACATGCGCTTTGCTCACGCCATCATGCTGGCCTGGCTGCTGAGCCTGCTTGCCACCCCCTCGCTTGCGCAGACAGCCGCCGAGGCGCTGCCGATTGCCAAAGACTTGCACGAACAGGTTTACCGCATTCCGGTGTCGGTGCAAGACCTTTACGGTCGCCGGGAACAGCGTCAGATCCCGGTCACGGTGTTCAAGCCGGTGGGCGATGGGCCATTTCCGATGGTGGTGCTCAACCATGGCCGCGCCACCAGCCGCGAAAAAATGGCCCAACCTTTGCGCTATCGCTATGAACAGCAGGCCCGTTATTTGGTGGGCAAGGGCTTTGTGGTCATGGTGCCCACGCGTGTTGGCTATGGTGAAACCTTTGATGGCTTTGATCCTGAGTTCAGCGGCGGTTGCGCTCAGCCTCGGGTAGAACCCATGAGCCTGGCCGCATCAGATCAGGTGCTGGCAGTGGCCGAATTCGCACGCAGCTTGCCGTTCATTGATGCTGCCCGTTGGTGGGTCATGGGCCAATCGGTGGGTGGCTTGACCACGGTCGCCACTGTCTGGCGCAAGCCACCCGGCTTGCAAGGCGCGGTAAATTTTTCAGGAGGCACGGGGGGTGACCCTGTGGCACGGCCAGGCCGCTCGTGTGCCGCCACGCAGATTCAACAACTCTGGAAAACCCGAGCCGCTCAAGCCCAAGCACCCATGCTCTGGCTGTATTGGGAGAACGATCTGTTTTGGGGGGCTCAGGCGCCGCGTGACTGGCACCGGGCATGGGTGGAGGGGGGCGGGCAAGCCGAATTCCATCAGTTGGGGGCGGTCGGCCAGGACGGGCACTCTGGGTTCAGCGCCGACATGGACCGTTGGGTTCCTTTGGTCGACGCCTTTCTGGCCAAAGCGGGTTATACCCAGTCGGCCTTGCCACCCGTGCCGGAGGCGAGCAATTTTGCCCAGCTGGACGATATTGACAAAGTACCGGTTGGGGTTGAGACCCGAAAAAATTTGTACACCCGTTTTCTGGCCAGCCCATTGCCTCGCGCTTTTGCCATCGGTCCTGGAGGCGCTGGCTTTGCCACAGGCGATTGGGCTGTGGGCCGTGCATTGGGGTTTTGCCAGGCACGTCGTGGCATCGTTTGCAAGTTGTACGCCTTAGATAACCAAGTGGTTTGGAGAAATTAACATGTTCAAAAAAATTCTGATCGCCAACCGTGGCGAAATCGCTTGCCGTGTGGCGGCCACTGCCCGCCGTCTGGGCATCAAAACGGTGGCTGTTTATTCAGACGCTGATGCAGGGGCCAAGCATGTGCAGGCTTGCGATGAGTCGGTGCATGTGGGCGGCAGCGCCCCCAAAGACAGCTATTTGCGCTGGGAGCGAATTCTGGAAGCGGCGAAAGCCACGGGTGCCGAGGCGGTGCATCCCGGCTATGGTTTCTTGAGCGAGAACGAAGACTTTGCCAAGGCCTGCGCGGCAGCCGGTCTGGTGTTCATTGGTCCGCCCGCATCGGCCATTCTGGCGATGGGCCTGAAAGCCGAATCCAAGCGATTGATGGAATCGGCCGGAGTGCCGCTCGTGCCTGGTTACCACGGGGTCGACCAAGATCCGGTACTGCTGCAACGCGAAGCCGACCGCATCGGTTACCCGGCACTCATCAAGGCCAGTGCAGGCGGCGGCGGCAAGGGCATGCGTGTGGTTGAAAAGTCCGAAGACTTCGCAGCCGCTCTCGCATCCTGCCAGCGCGAAGCCATCAACAGCTTTGGCAGTGATGCGGTGCTGATTGAAAAATATGTGCAGCGCCCTCGCCACATTGAGATTCAGGTGTTTGGCGACACGCAAGGCAATTGCGTGTATTTGTTTGAGCGCGATTGCTCGGTGCAGCGCCGCCACCAGAAGGTGCTGGAAGAAGCACCTGCGCCTGGCATGACCGAAGCCCTGCGCGCGCAAATGGGCGCAGCCGCAGTGGCGGCGGCCAAGGCGGTGAACTATGTGGGCGCGGGGACGGTGGAATTCATCGTCGAGCAAACGGCCTACGATCAACCCGAATCGATGAAGTTTTTCTTCATGGAAATGAACACCCGCCTGCAGGTGGAGCACCCCGTGACCGAAGCCATCACCGGGCTGGATCTGGTGGAGTGGCAATTGCGTGTGGCCCGTGGCGAGCCGCTGCCTTTGCGTCAGGATCAGCTGCGCATTCAGGGCCATGCCATCGAGGCGCGCATCTGCGCTGAGAACCCCGACAACAACTTTTTGCCCGCCACCGGGACCCTGCAGGTTTACCGCAAGCCACAAGCGACCCATTTTGAGCGAGGCAGCGTGCGTGTCGACGACGGCGTGCGCGAGGGCGACACCATCAGCCCGTTTTACGACTCCATGGTGGCCAAACTGATCGTGCACGGCGATACGCGTGAGCAGGCGTTGGCACGACTCGATACCGCTTTGGCGCAAACCCACATCGTGGGCTTGAACACCAATGTGCAGTTCTTGCGTCATGTGGTGCGCTCATCGGCTTTTGCCCAGGCGCAACTCGACACCGCACTCATTCAGCGTGAGGCCGCTGTGCTTTTCAAGCAGGAAACCGTGGGCTTGCCAGCGGCAGTGGCCGCAGTGGTGGCGCACACTTTGCACGCTGAGCAAGCCTTGCAGGGGCACGACCCGTTCAGCCGCCGCGATGGCTGGCAGTCGCATGGTGTGACGCAACGCCGCTTTGAATTTCTCTGGCAAGAGCAGCCGCGCTCTGCCCGTCTGAATTGTTTGCACGATGGCGCCTTGAGCTTGTCGCTGGAAGGCGATACCCCCGTGGCTGGTTTGCTGGGTTTTGCAGCCGACGGCGCCGGCTTGTGGGTGCAGTGGGGTGATGCCCCGCGTTTGTTCAGTCAACTCGATTGGCAAGGCGAAACCGCGCACCTGTTCACGCCCCAGGGTGCGACCCGCATCACCGTGCTCGACCCGCTGGCCCACGCGGGCGAAGCCGTGCAAGAAGGCGGTCGCCTGACCGCGCCCATGCCGGGCAAGGTGGTGTCGTTTGCCGTCAAGGCTGGGGACAAGGTCAAGGCGGGCCAGCCGCTGGCGGTGATGGAGGCCATGAAAATGGAGCACACCATCAGCGCGCCAAAAGACGGCGAAGTGGCCGAGTTGCTCTATGCACCCGGTGACCAGGTCGCCGACGGGGCAGAGCTGCTCAAATTGATCTGACAAAATCTCGGCATGAACATCACCATCTGTTTCCCCAGCCTCGTGCCCGAGCCTTGGGTGCAGGCCTTGCAACAAGCTTTGCCTGGGGCACAAGTGTCGGCATGGGCACCGGGCGCCCCGCAAGCCGATCACGCCATCGTTTGGGCGCCACCCCAGCAATTCATTGACCAGCAACTCGGCTTGAAAACCCTGTTCAACATCGGCGCAGGCGTGGATGCCTTGCTGCAGCTCAAGCTGCCGCCTGCGCTCAAAGTGGTGCGGCTGGACGATGCTGGCATGTCGGTCCAGATGGCCGAATACGTTTGCCACGCGGTGATCCGGCATTTCCGTGAGTTCGACGCCTACGACGCCGACACGCAGATGGGCAAATGGTCTTACCTCAAGCCGCGCAACCGCAGCGATTTTGCCGTCGGCGTGATGGGCCTGGGTGTGCTGGGTGAGCGGGTGGCCAAAGCCCTGCAGGTGTTCGAGTTCCCGGTCAACGGTTACAGCCGCAGCCCCAAAGACCTGCCGGGCATCCGGTGCTTCAGTGGCATCCAGGCTTTGCCCCAATTCCTGCAGGCCACCCGGGTGCTCGTCAACCTGATGCCGCTCACGCATGAAACCGAAAACATGCTCAACCAGGGCACGCTGTCGCAATTGCAAAAAGGTGGCTATCTCATCAATGTGGCCCGGGGCAAGCACTTGGTCGAAGACGACTTGATCGCCCTGATTGACACAGGACATCTGGCTGGCGCTACGCTGGATGTGTTTCGCACCGAGCCCCTGCCCGCAGCGCACCGTTTCTGGCAGCACCCGAAAATCACGGTGACCCCCCACACCTCCGCCCGCACCTTGCGCGAAGAGAGCATTGCCCAGATTGTGGGAAAAATTCAGGCTTTGCAGCGAGGTGAGGCGATCAACGGTGTTGTGGATCACCAGCGCGGCTATTGAAAAGAAAGAGAACCTTCATGTCGATTCCTTCCCGCGTTCAAATCATCGACGTCGGTCCTCGCGATGGCCTGCAAAATGAAAAGCAGCCTGTGCCGGCCCATGTCAAGATTGAGTTGGTGCACCGCCTGCAGGCTGCAGGCCTGAAAGAGATCGAGGTCACCAGCTTTGTCAGCCCCAAGTGGGTGCCGCAAATGGCCGACAACGCCGAAGTCATGGCGGGCATTCAGCGCGCTTCAGACGTGCGCTACTCGGTGCTCACCCCCAACATGCAGGGCTTCCAGGCGGCGGTGGCTTCCCGGCCCGACGAGATCGTGGTGTTCGCGGCGGCCAGCCAAGCTTTCAGCCAGAAAAACATCAATTGCTCCATTGAAGAAAGCATCGAGCGCTTTGCCCCGGTGGTGCAGGCTGCCCGCGATGCGGGCATCGCGGTGCGCGGTGCCATGAGTTGCACCGTGGGCTGCCCCTACGAGGGGGATGTTTCTCCTGAAAGTGTGGCGTATCTGGCCGGCCTGATGAAGCAGATAGGCGTGCAGCGTGTGGATGTGGCCGATACGATTGGCACCGGCACACCGCTCAAGGTGCAAAGGGCGATCGAAGCCACTCTGAAACACTTTGATGTGGCGAACATTTGCGGCCACTTCCACGACACCTATGGGCAGGCGCTGGCCAACACCTTGGCCGCGCTGCAAGTCGGCGTGTGGAATTTCCAGTCGTCGGTCGCAGGGCTGGGCGGTTGCCCTTACGCCAAGGGTGCAACGGGCAATGTGGCCACCGAAGAAGTGGTTTACATGCTGCATGGCATGGGCATCGAAACGGGCATTGACTTGGATAAGCTGGTCGATGCGGGCGCTTTCATCAGCGATTTTCTGGGCCGCAAATCCAATTCGCGTGTGGCCACTGCCGTTCTCAACAAGCGGGCGGGTTGACGCATGTGTGGCTCAGAACTGCATGCGCTGCCTGAAGGGGTGCAACGTGTGTCGCGCGCGCTGCACCATACCAGCCTGCCCGCTATCAGGTTTACGCAGACACCAGTTTGAGCGCTGGCTCGTTGGCTGAAGCTGCTTCGTCATTCAGTAAAGCCATCCGGAGTTGGTCAAAATCTTGCAAGATCATGATTCCTGGAATGGTTTGGAGCCGGGGTGATTTGGGCTCTATGACCCATGCTTTGTTGGCCAGGCAAAGCAAGTCATGGTCGTTGTCGTTGTCGCCTACCGCCCAAATGGTTTCAAAGGGCAGTGCAAGATTTTTATTTTTGAACAGTTTCACCACATGATGTTTTGAGATGCTGGCTTCGTTGGCGTCATCTGTATCGGACAAAAATGCACTGTTCAGTGTCAATTCCCCGGTGCAGACATCGCCCTGAAACTGCACCGTGTGAGCCAGTGCAAAATCGGCAAAAATCCTTTTCCGCAAAATTTCCGCAGCCACAAAATAACTGTCAGAGACGATCCCGACCATGAAACCAGCCCGCTTAAAAGCGTTTACGGCTGCGATCACGCCGGGGCGGATGGGCATTTCCTTGGCGACAGATTCAAATTTCTTGCGATGTACAAAACGGAAGAGCTGGGCAATTTGACGCGTTCGTGTCAGTGTGTCGGCGTTACCAGCATCCAGATGTTTTTCCAGCTCAAGGGCCTGGTCTGTGGCTTGAGCCAACATCGTGGCAAATCGGCTGCTGGTTACGGTGCCATCCATGTCCAGCAACAACAGTTTGCGTCTGCTTTTTTGACGCGTCATGACATATTCCCATGACGCAGTGGCTTGGCGCTGGTTTTCATACATGGCCGTGATCTGCTCCACATGAAGTCGACCACTTTCTCTGGCGCGGCTGTAAATCACCCGTGAAACTTCATTGGCCATCGAGGTCAAATCCAGCAGGGGTTGGCTGTCATGTTCCAAATGACCAATGTCAATCTCCATTAACTTCGCATGGTTTCGCCAAGCATCCAGCAAGAGGCCAATGTCAACCCCATAGCCGTCTTCAAAAGTCAATTGATTGAGCAGAGATCTGCGGGCTCCAATGATGCCCCCAAGGGGCTGATTGAAGTGGGCCAATTCGGGGAAAAAAACTTTCAACATGGGTTTGGCAGTCAACTCAGTCACGCGCCCCCCACCCCGTCCAAAGCGGGCTTTTACAAATTCGGCGCGACCCGCAATCAAGGGTCTGACCAGGTCGGTAATGATCCCGCTTCTGAGTCCTTTCAAGTCTCCATCCAAGAACACCAGCAATTCATGTTGTGCCACTCGTACGCCATCCGCCATGGAGGCCCCTTTGCCCAGCAAGGTGCTGGTGATCACTGTGGCACCAGCTTTGAGAGCTTGTTCGCGGGTGTTGTCAATGGAGCTGTCATCTACAACAATGACCTCGGCTGTGGCCGAGTCGCTGAAGGCGAAGCGCACCACATCGCCGATGCATGCTTCTTCGTTGAGTGCTGGGATGATGACCGTGACGCATGGCGTCAAGGGAGCCTCTAGCGTGAGGGGCTGTGCCACGGAGTCTTTAACGGCAGCCGTGTGATGGGGCGAAGAGCGCCTTCTTTTAAACGTCTTTTGAAACCAGGAAAAAAATCTATTCCACCATGCCATATGTTTCATGCCTCCTGAATTTCACAAGCTTTTGCATTTTACATTTGTTCAAATGTATTGGGTTATTGCTTTCAGCTTGTGTCATGAGTCCATCAAAGCATGGACAGGGGTGTTTGCGCTGCCGACTCGTCGACATCCAGTCGTTGAATCAGCTTGTTCAGGTCATTGGTCATTCGCAACAAGCTTGGCGTGTCAAGCTCGGCCAGCGCGGCGGGTAACACGCCCGAGTAGGGTTTTGGGACTTTGTCGAGAATTTTCAAGCCATCTGGAAGTGGGAATATCTCGACATGGCGCTTGTCTTGGGCTGACTTGTTGATCTGAACCAGGCCCGCTTTGTTGAGAGTACGCACCAAATTGCTCGCGGTTGATTGATGCACATCCATGTATTTGGCCAGTTGAGAAACACCGATACCAGGGTGATCGGCGATCAGGCTCAAAGTCCATATGTTGGCTCCGCCAATGCCCGCTTGTTTTTCAATTTTGTGAAAATGGCGGCGAACGGCACCAAACACCACTCGAAACTGGCGTAAAACTTGTGCTGAAAGCTCGATCTGATTGGTTTGTAAAGAAATAGCAGTGGCATCTGCAGGGGGATTGGGCGCATCGAGCTTCAATGGGTGCTCCAGGAAAACGGCTTGAGACAATGTTGCAGCAATGTAACTCAGGATGTAATGACGCGTGACGCGTGGACCCCATGGGATTCGGTCAATACCAATATTGCGTGTGCGCCCTTGTTGCAACAGTGACTTGCATGATGGGTTAACCTGCTGTCAAAATTTCAAAAGGTGTAATCCATGTGTGGCTCAGAACTGCATGCGCTGCCTGAAGGGGTGCAACGTGTGTCGCGCGCACTGCAAGAAGCAGGTCACTGCCATGCGCCGATCATGCTGGATGGTGCGGCCCGCACCGCGCAAGAGGCGGCGGATGGGCTGGGTGTGCTGCTGGGCCAGATTGCCAAAAGTGTGATTTTCAAACGCAAGCAAGACGGCGTGGCCGTGCTGGTGGTCACCTCGGGCGACCGGCGGGTCGACGAGAAAAAAGTGTCGGCGCTGGTGGGCAAGGTGGGCCGGGCTGATGCCGATTTCGTCAAGGCTCACACCGGCTTTTCGATTGGCGGTGTTTCCCCGGTGGCGCACCTCAACCCGCCTGTCACCTTGCTCGACCAGGACCTGTGGCGCTTTGCAGTGGTCTGGGCCGCGGCAGGTCACCCGCATGGCGTTTTTCAGTTGCAACCCGAGGACCTGAAGAACCTGACCGGTGCACCGGTGGTGGATGTGGTTCAGGCTACCTCAGAGGTGGCTGCATGAGCGAGCACTACTGGAAAAAACTGGCTGAGCGCGCTGCCCAGGTGCTGGCTGAGCCGGAGCCGCCGGCGCCCAATTCAGTGCCATCGCCTTGTGTCTCACTGTGCCTGATGCACCCCGGTGCGGGCTGGTGTGACGGGTGCTTGCGCACGCTGCCCGAAATCGGCGGCTGGAGCCGCGCCAGCGACGAGGAAAAACGGCTGGTGTGGTCGCAGATTCCTGAGCGCTTGTTGAAGCGCCAGGCGACTGACCGCTGAGTCCCCCCACTTTTGGCCCACGGCCCGGAGCCCCATGAAAACCATCCACTTCTACCTGGACTTTATTTCTCCCTACGCTTGGCTGGCCTTTGACGCCTTGCCTCAAAGCTTGCAGGGCATCAGTTACCGCGTGGTGCACAAGCCGGTGGTGTTGGGCGCCATGCTCAAGCACCATGGGCAGTTGGGTCCGGCAGAGATTCCCGCCAAGCGCGACTGGGCCTATCGCCAAGTGCAATGGCAGGCACGTGTTCAGGGCACCCCGTTACAGCTGCCCGCCAGCCACCCGTTCAATTCGTTGGGCTTGTTGCGCCTGGCCACGGCTTGTGATGTGGCAGGCGAGCCCAACCGGTTTGTGTGCGAAAAGATTTTCCGGCATGTCTGGTGCAGCGGTCTGGAGGCGGCCGACGCA
>NZ_JBIKHV010000042.1:0-21951 GCF_044361985.1 Limnohabitans sp.
CCCACCCCCACCCCCACCCCCACCCCCACCCCCACCCCCACCCCCACCCCCACCCCCACCCCCACCCCCACACCCACACCCAGCCATCAAACAAGTCATGCCGAGCATGGCTGCAGTCCAAAGGGGTGATCTCATTCAAGGCTCCGCAAGGTGGTGGCAAGTGACTGGCTTCAAGTGAAGACAGGGAACATCAACTTTAACAATTGTCCATGCATTGTGAAGCCCTTCTTTCGATGGGGCTCAAGCACGGCAGGACCGGTGCCCAGTCTGGCGATAATCGAAGCCTGTGTGCTGCGCCGATCAGCAGCGCGCTTTAGAAAGACGCCCATGAGTATGAGTCACCCGTTTCCCGTTGATGTCGTCGTGATGGCCGCTGGCAAAGGCACGCGCATGAAAAGCCGATGGCCCAAAGTGTTGCAGCGCCTGGCGGGTGTGCCATTGGTGCAGCATGTCTTGAACACGGCCGCGCAACTCAACGCCCGTTCGGCGGTGGTCATCACCGGTCATGGTGCCGACCAGGTCGAGCCGGTTTTGCTGGCCCCGGGCCAGGCGCTGGCCGTGCGGTGCGTGCGACAAGAGCCGCAGTTGGGCACAGGCCACGCCGTGCAGCAGGCCGTGCCCGCCTTGGCTGACGACGGGGTGGTGGTCATTTTGTCGGGTGACGTGCCCCTGACCCAGGCCGACACCTTGCAAGCCCTGATTGCCCAGTGCGGCGGCCAACATTTGGCGCTTTTGACCATCGACTTCGCCGACCCCACCGGCTATGGCCGCATCGTCCGGGGTGGGGGTGGCGATGGCCAAAAGGTACAAGCCATCGTTGAGCACAAAGACGCCACTGACGCCCAGCGCCAGATCCAGGAGGTCTACAGCGGCATCATGGCGGTGCCTGCAAAGCGGCTCAAAAACTGGCTGGCCCGCATCGACAACCAGAATGTGCAAGGCGAGTACTACCTGACCGATGTGGTGAAACTGGCTGTGGCCGATGGTGTGTCCGTGGTGGCGCACAAGATTGATGACCCATTGCAGGTGGCCGGCATCAACAGCCCGGTGCAATTGGCCGAACTGGAGCGTGCCCACCAACTGCGCCAAGCCCATCGCCTGATGGAACAAGGCGTGCGCCTGAAAGACCCGGCTCGCTTCGATCTGCGCGGCCATCTCGATTGCGCACAAGACGTCGAAATCGATGTGAACTGCATTTTTGAAGGCCGTGTTGAATTGGGCGAAGGCGTGAAGATTGGCGCGAACTGCGTGATTGCCAATTGCGCCATTGCGGCGGGCGCCGTGATCCACCCCTTCACCCACATCGACGGCGAAAAGCTGGGCGTCAGCGTGGGCGAGGGCGCCTTGGTCGGTCCGTTTGCCCGCCTGCGCCCTGGCGCCCAATTGGGCGCTGAGGTGCACATTGGCAACTTTGTGGAGGTCAAAAATTCCACCCTGGCCAAGGGCGCCAAAGCCAACCACCTGGCCTATCTGGGCGACGCCACCGTGGGCGAACGCGTGAACTATGGCGCAGGCAGCATCACGGCCAACTACGATGGTGCCAACAAGCACCAAACCATCATCCAAGCCGACGTGCACATTGGCAGCAACTGCGTGCTGGTGGCCCCGGTCACCATTGGCGCAGGTGGCACCGTGGGCGGCGGCTCAACCATCACCAAGAGCACCGAGCCTGGCGCTTTGAGCGTGGCGCGGGGCAAGCAAATCAGCATCGCCAACTGGGCTCGGCCCAGCAAGAAAAAATAGGCTCAGCACTGCGTGAAGCGGCGCCCCTGCCCCTACTTGGAAAGGGGCCAGGTCGTGGTGAACTTGGCCCGCTTGGTGGCAAAAAACGCTTTCACATTTCGCACATTGGCATCTTGAGTGAACAGGGCCTGACTGATCGCCAGGTAATGCGGCATGTCGTGGGCCTGCACCACCAGCATGAAGTCTGGCCCCGGTGAGACACGCCAGCATTGCTGCACCGCAGTGTGTGCCACGGCACGGGCCTCAAACGTGTCCAGGTGCTCGGCGCCTTGTTTGTCCAGCGACACCTCCACCAAAGCGCTCAGGCCATGGCCCAGGCTGGTCCCCAGTTGGTCAGCGTTCAGCACGGCAATTTGCCGCTCGATCCAGCCCCCATCGGCCAGACGCTTGACGCGCCTGAGGCAAGTGGGGGGCGACACATTCACCTTGTCGGCCAAAGCCACATTGCTCAGGCTGGCGTCGTGTTGCAGACTGTCCAGCAACTGCATGTCGATGGCATCGAGTTTATTTAATTCCATGAGAAGTATTTTAATGAAATTTAATTTCAGTCATGTTGAATTGTGAAATAAAACATCAATTTATAGAATAGATTGATCTGAAATTTTACAAGGCAAAGCCTAACATCGCCACAGTTTATGGACAACACCTCATCAGGAGCATCACCATGTGTGGCATCGTCGGCGCCGTTTCTTCCCGCAACATCGTTCCCATCCTCGTGCAGGGCCTGCAGCGGCTCGAATACCGGGGCTATGACTCCTGCGGCGTGGCCGTGCATTCGGCCAGCCTGAACGGCGGAAAGGGTGGCCTGCAACGCGCCCGCAGCACCTCCCGTGTGGCCGAACTGATGGACCAGGTCACGGCCGATCACATCGAAGGCGGCACCGGCATCGCGCACACCCGCTGGGCCACGCACGGTGTGCCTGCGGTGCACAACGCGCACCCGCACTTCAGCCATGGACCCGCCCTTGCTCAGCCTGGCGCTGATTTGGCAGGCGCCCCCGACAGGCCAGGGCGTGTCGCCTTGGTGCACAACGGCATCATCGAGAACCACGAAGAACTGCGCGCTGCTTTGCAAGCCAAGGGCTACGTTTTCTTGAGCCAGACCGACACCGAGGTCATCGCCCATCTGGTGGACAGCGTGTACGACGGTGATATTTTTGATGCTGTCAAGACCGCCATTCGCCAGTTACACGGCGCGTATGCCATCGCGGTATTTCACAAGGACGAGCCGCAGCGCGTGATTGGCGCCCGCGCCGGCTCGCCCCTCATTTTGGGCGTTGGCCAGGGTGAAACATTTTTGGCCAGTGACGCGATGGCGCTGGCCGGTGTGACCGACCAGATCTTGTACCTGGAAGAGGGTGATGTGGTCGACATCCAGCTGGGCAAATACTGGGTGGTGGACCGTGACCACAAGGCCGTGACCCGTGCCGTCAAGACCGTGCACGCACACAGTGGCGCAGCCGAGTTGGGCCCTTACCGTCATTACATGCAAAAGGAAATTTTCGAGCAGCCGCGCGCCATTGCCGACACGCTGGAAGGCGTCGAAGGCATCACGCCTGAACTGTTTGGCGACGGCGCATATGCCGTCTTCAAAGGCATCGACAATGTCTTGATCTTGGCCTGCGGCACCAGCTACTACAGCGGCTGCGTGGCCAAGTACTGGATCGAAGCCATCGCCAAAGTGCCCTGCCAGGTCGAGATCGCCAGCGAATACCGCTACCGCGAATCGGTGCCCAACCCCAACACCTTGATCGTCACCATCACCCAAAGCGGCGAGACCGCTGACACGCTGGCTGCACTGCGCCACGCGCAAAGCCTGGGCATGACGAACACCCTGACCATTTGCAACGTCTCCACCAGCGCCATGGTGCGCGAATGCAAGCTGGCCTATGTGACCCGCGCCGGGACCGAGATCGGCGTGGCATCGACCAAGGCCTTCACCACGCAGCTGGCGGGTTTGTTTTTGCTCACGCTGGCGCTGGCGCAGACCAAAGGCCGCCTGTCGGACGAAGAAGAGGCCATGCACATCAAGGACATGCGCCACCTGCCCGCTGCGCTGCAAGCCGTGCTGGCTTTGGAGCCGCAAATCATCAGCTGGGCACAAGAATTTGCCAGCAAGGAAAACGCCCTGTTTTTAGGCCGCGGCACGCACTACCCCATTGCCTTGGAAGGCGCGCTCAAGCTCAAGGAAATCACCTACATCCACGCCGAAGCCTATGCTGCAGGCGAACTGAAACACGGCCCGTTGGCCCTGGTGACCAGCGCCATGCCGGTGGTGACCGTGGCCCCCAACGACCAACTGCTGGAAAAACTCAAGAGCAATATGCAAGAAGTGCGCGCCCGTGGTGGCGTGTTGTATGTGCTGGCCGACGGCGATACGAAGATCGAAAGCAGCGAAGGCGTCAACGTGATCCGCATGCCCGAGCATTACGGTGTGCTCTCACCCATCCTGCACGTGGTGCCCTTGCAGTTGTTGAGCTATCACACGGCTTGTGCGCGGGGGACGGATGTGGACAAGCCGAGGAATTTGGCGAAGAGCGTGACCGTTGAGTGACTTCGAAGTCCTGTCATCGCGCGTGCACGGCAAGGGCGTGTTCGCCACGCGTCACATGGCGGCGGGTGAAAGGGTCATTGAATACGTGGGCGAGGTCATCACCATGGCCGAGGCCATTCGCCGACATCCGCACGACCGCCTCAACCCCGACCACACGTTTTATTTTCACCTGGACGATGGCCGGGTGATTGATGCGCTGTATGGCGGCAACGACTCTAAATGGATCAACCATTCGTGCCGTCCCAATTGCGCACCCGATGAAGTGCAAGGCCGAATTTTCATCAATACCCGCAGACAGGTTTACAGGGGCGAAGAGCTGACATTTGACTATGGCTTATTCAGCGACGAGCCGATGACCGAGGCACTCAAGGCCCGTTATGCCTGCCGCTGCGGCGCCAAAAAATGCCGGGGCACGATGCTGGCTGCAGACTAAATCAGGGCCCATCGGCGCAGACCTGACACCCAACTTGACCTAAGTCACGGCGCACGCCACCCGCATTGCGCATGATCGGACACGCCTCGTTCGCGCGATCCGCTTCTGCGTGAATGGCTTCAAGGAAAAGCCGTGTTCCCCTTTCATGCCAAACATGTCGCCCCTACAGGCGCACCTTCTCAGCCCGACATGGGGGCTTACTGGAGTCAGGCTTCAAAAGATTTGACCCAGACGCTGGATTCCAGCGTGGAGGGACTCACCCAGAAAACAGCCCGGGCCAGGCGTCGAAAGATGGGCGCCAACGTGCTCGATGCCACGGCAGGCGACACATTTTGGGGCTTGTTGATCAGCCAGTTCAAAAACCCCTTGGTGCTGATCTTGATGGTGGCATCGGTCATCTCCATGTTCGCTGCCGAATGGGTGGATGCCGGGGTGGTGTTGGCCATTGTGCTGGGCAGCACCTTGCTGGGTTTCACCCAGGAGTACGTGGCCAGCAACGCGATCAAGAAGCTGCGCGCCAAGGTCAAAATCCATTCCAGTGTCTTGCGCGATGGGCGATTCAGGCCAATCCCTTCCGACTTGGTGGTGCCGGGTGACGTGGTGGCACTGTCTGCAGGCAGCTTGATACCTGCCGATGGCGTTGTGTTGGAGGCCAAAGATTTTTTCATCAACCAGGCGGTGCTCACGGGTGAGACTTTCCCAGTGGAGAAAAAACCGGGGGTCGTGGCAGACAACGCCAGTTTGAGCGAACGCAGCAACTGCGTATTCATGGGCACCAGTGTCAGCAGTGGCACAGCACGCGTCTTGTTGGTGAAAACGGGAAAGGCCACGGTGTTTGGCCAGATCGCGCTCAAGTTGGCCTTGCGCCCGCCCATGACGGAATTTGAGCGGGGCGTTCACCGCTTCGGATATTTGTTGACCCGCGTCATGCTGGTGATGGTCGTGCTTGTTTTGGCGATCAATGTTTTTTTGGAAAAACCCCCAATTGACTCCTTGCTCTTTGCGTTGGCCTTGGCGGTGGGCCTGACCCCTGAGTTGCTGCCCGCCATTGTCAGCATCACCTTGTCGCACGGGGCCAACCGCATGGCCAAACTGGGGGTCATCGTGCGCCGCCTGAATGCGATTGAAAACCTGGGCGCCATGGACGTGCTGTGCACCGACAAAACAGGCACATTGACCGCAGGTGTGGTGGGACTCGATGGCGCTTTGGACACCCAGGGCATCGCGTCTGCCAAGGTGCTTCGGCTTGCGGCAATCAACGCACATTTCCAGTCGGGTTTGTCCAATGCGCTGGACGATGCCATCGGCATGGCCGCCCGCAACGCGCAGGTGGACATTTCTGCGGTCAGCAAGGTGGATGAAATCCCCTACGACTTTGTACGCAAGTGTTTGTCGGTCGTAGTCACCGAAGCGCCTGGCCGGTGCACCTTGATCACCAAAGGGGCCTTTGAAAAAGTGCTGGCGCTGTGCATCACCCAGGGGGAAAGCGGCGTTCCGCTGGACGCCGCCGGGCGGGCCAGCCTGGTGGCCTTGCTGGAGGGCTGGAGTGCACAGGGCTACCGAGTCCTCGGCTTGGCATCTAAGCCGATGGATGAGCGCACCGAGCCTTACGTGCGCGAGGATGAGTCGGGTTTGAATCTGGACGGCTTCTTGCTGTTCATGGACCCGCCCAAAACCGATGTGCGCCAAACCCTGGGAAATTTGGCGCAACGCGGCGTTCAGCTCAAGGTCATCACGGGTGACAACCGCCAAGTGGCGTGGCATTTGGCGCAAGTGCTTGGCCTGTCAGAGGGGCATGTCATGACTGGCCGCGAACTCAATGACATGGCCGATGACGCGCTCATGCACGCCGTGAAACAAACCGTCGTCTTTGCCGAAGTGGATCCGAATCAGAAAGAGCGCATCATTCTGGCCTTGCAAAAAACAGGTCACGTAGTGGGTTACATGGGGGATGGCATCAACGATGCGCTGGCGCTGCATGCTGCCGATGTGGGCATCTCGGTCGATACCGCTGTGGACGTGGCCAAGGATGCCTCTGACTTTGTGTTGCTTCGCAAGGATCTGGACATCTTGAGCCAAGGCATTGACGAGGGGCGCGTGACATTTGCCAACACCCTGAAATACATCCTGACCACCATCAGCGCCAATTTCGGGAACATGGTGAGCATGGCTGTGGCCTCTGTATTTTTGCCTTTTTTACCGATGCTGGCGTCTCAGATTTTGCTCAACAACTTTTTGTCAGACATCCCCGCTGCCAGCATTGCCGGAGACCGGGTGGACCCGGAGTGGGTGGCCAAACCCCGGCATTGGGACACCCTGTTCATCCGCAATTACATGGTGGTTTTTGGTTTGCTCAGTTCGGCCTTTGACTTTTTGACCTTTGGGGCGTTGTTGTGGATTTTTGAGGCGGCACCGCAAGAGTTTCAGACGGGCTGGTTCGTCGAGTCGCTCATGACCGAATTGGTCATTGCCCTGGTGGTCCGAACACGGCGTCCGTTTTACCAAAGCCGCCCAGCCAGGCTGCTGTTATTGAGCACCCTGGCCGTGCTCATGGTGGCGCTGACCTTGCCTTATTTGCCCTTCAGCGCGGTCTTTGGTTTTGTGCCCTTACCCTGGCCGCTGATGCTGGGCATGGTCGTCTTGACGCTGGCTTACGTGGGCGTTGTTGAGCTGGTCAAGAAACGATTCTATGCAACGACCCACCAGCTCGGCGGCCATGTTTTGTGAGGGATGATCGCCTGGTTTGGGCTCAACCTGGACGCACACACGTTGGGCCAACAGCAGCCATGCAGGCTGGCGCAAAGCTTTCAGGCATTGGGCGCGCGACACCTCCAGACGTTGCTCGGCAGTCAGTGGTGTGCTCATGGGTTTTGGCTTTGGCGCAAAGCCAGCATGTCCAGCTTGATTTGGGCTTTGAGTTTCCCAAAAGAAGGCGACAGCTTGATGCGGCTGGCCCAAGCCCAGCAAGCCAGTGAGAACAGGCAAAGCACCCCAGGCAAAAACCACATGACCCAGGCACTGTGCTCATCGATCGCGGGCAAAGCACTCCACAGCAGCAAGGAAACGCCTGCCAAAAGGACACCAAGGCCCCCACTCACCGTGCCGATGGCGTAGATGAGCAGGCGTGTTTTCCAGAGACAGACTTGGCGTCCCCATTCCTCCGAGGCCAAATCGGCATAGCCATGAACGTGCATTTTGAGCAAGTCCGGGGGCAGCAGAAAAAGCTTGAGCAGCAGCCTGGACATCAATGGGGGCGTGCACGCATCAACCAGCTCACGAGGGTGGCGGCAACGGCGCCCACACCGGCGGCAATCAACACAGACTTGAACGGGGCGCAATGGATGTAGTGCTCGGCCGTAGAGCTGACTTTGTGCGTTTTTTGCTGCAGCAATTTTTGGGCTTCGACTGCAGCATCTCGGCTGTGGTGTGCCATGTCGCTGATGCTCTCGGACAGGCGATCTGCCAAACGTTCAAAAGCAGGTTTGGCTTCGTGTGCAGCCTCTTGCAGGCTGGCCGAAATGCCAGCAGTCGCAGCAACCAGTTTCTCGGGGGATGTTTGAGGGTCAGTCATGTGAACTCGCTTCAAGGGTGGATGAAATAAAGGCCTCCACCTTAAATTCGAACGAGGGCGGCGTCTGTTGTCTGGCGCACCCGACTTCAGGTGTCTGAACGCAGTTGCCGTTTTTGGTCGCGCAGCATGAACAGGTAAAGACTTTCCACCTTGTCGCGGGCCCAAGGGGTTTTTCTGAGAAATTTCAGGCTGGACCCCACGCTGGGGTCGTGCGTGAAACAGCGAATCGGAATGCGGACACCCAAATCAGCCCAGCCGTAATGGTCGGCCAAATGGGTGACGATGGCCTCCAGGGTCAGGCCATGAAGGGGGTTTCGTGCTTGCTGGGGATCAGGGGTTGAGGGTGACATGTCTGCATTGTCCATTGATTTGCACAAGGTGATGCAGCGCACCGAAAATCCCGAAACTCAGGGGTAAATTTAGACCATTGGATGCTGCACCGATGGCATCTGCCCTGACCGTTTGCAACACTTGGAGGCATTTGACATGGACCCTGCCTTTGCCTTGGCAACAGGCAAGCTGGTTGAGCTGCAGGCAGCCCAGTTGCGCCGAACGGTAGAGCCGAGTTCATTGGATTTTTTGGACACTTCCGAGTTGCTGCACAAGCCTTTGCCCTGGATCGGCCAGGCGCGGGCTGAACAAGCCGCGCTGTTTGGTATGGGCATGACCGGGCCGGATTACAACCTTTTTGTTTTGGGTGAAGTGGGCAGTGGCCGCACCACCTTGCTCAGCCAGATGATGCACATGCAGGCTGAAAAGCGTCCGGTTCCTCCAGACCTTTGCTATGTACATAACTTTGATGAACCAGAACGCCCCCAAGCTTTGCGCCTGATGGCGGGTCAGGGGCGCGTGCTGCGCCAGATGATGCAGCAGTTGGCCAAGCGCCTGCAAAGCGAGGTGCCAAAGCGTTTGGGCCAAGACGACTTCAAGGCTGAAAGCCAGCGAATTTCGGCGTCTTACAAGACCGAGGAGGACCGTGGGTACTTGGCCCTCAGTGCCTATGCCGAGGCGCACCACTTTGCCTTGATGCGTGACCAGGGGCACATGGTGTTCACCTTGAAAGATGCCCAGGGCGAACCTGTGACCGCGAGCAAGGCTTTGGCCTTGAGCCGCGAACAACGCGCCGAAATCGATGTCAAAGAAGAGTCCCTCCGAAGTGAGATCAGCCGCTATCTGGAAAAAATGCGGGCCATGGAGCGGGTGATGAATGAGGGCTTGTCGGCCCTGCGACGACAGACCCTCAAGCCCTTGCTGGACCATGAAATCCTGTTGATCCAGGATGGGCTCAAGCAGCCGGTATTGGACAAGCTCAAGCTGGGTGTTTTTTGGGAACAAATCCACCACAGCGTGCTTGAAAATGTGGCGTTGTTCGAGCCCGGTGACGAAGAAGAAGTCCGGCTGGAGGCACTGGATGCTGTGCTGTCGCTGTTTCGCGTCAACTTGGTGGTGGACAACCAGGCGCTGCAGGGCGCACCGGTCATTCTGGAGGACAACCCGTTGTTCAGGGCGCTTTTTGGCAGCATCGAATACGAGTCGGTTAACGGGGAGTTGGTGACAGATTTTTCACGGATCCGTGCAGGCAGTTTACTCAAGGCGCATGGGGGCTTCCTCATGCTGCACCTGCGCGATTTGTTGGCCGATCCGCATGTCTGGGAAAAACTGCGCCGCTTCATGCGCAATGGCCGTCTGCAGATTGAAGAGCCCGGCATGATGTATGCCCCCATCGCCGCAGTGTCACTGGAGCCTGAAGCGGTGGAGGTCGATGTGAAGATTGTTCTGGTGGCGTCGGCCGATGAGTACTACGCCGTGCAGGAAGCCGATCCAGAGTTTGCCAGACGCTTTCGTTGCAAGGTCGATTTTGCCGAGAGCTTTGCGGCCACCCCCGAGTCAGCCCATGCCACTGCCATTTTTGTAGGCCATACCTGCAACAAGATGAACTTGCCGCATTTTTCGGCCTCAGCCGTGGCAGCCTTGATCGAAGAGACCCATCGCTCAGCAGATGACCAAGACCGCCAAAGTGCGATCTTTGCTTGGGCTGAGGCCTTGGTGATTGAAAGTGCGACGCTGGCCAAACAACGCGGTAACCCGACAGTGGAGGCCACTGACGTGGGCAAGGCCAGACAAGCGCGGACGTACCGGCACAACTACCTGGAGCAAAGGCTGCAGGAAACCATTGTCGATGGTGAACGTCTGCTGGTCGTGACGGGCGAGCAGGTGGCGCAGATCAATGGGCTCACTGTGGTGGATTTGGGCGACTACCGGTTTGGCTTTCCGGTGCGCGTGACGGCCTCTACCTATGCCGGTGAAGAAGGCCTTCTCAACATCGAGCGCGAGGTGGCGTTGTCGGGGCCCATTCATGACAAAGGGGTACTGATCTTGCACAGCTATTTATCAGCCTTGTTTGCGCACATTGCACCTTTGGCCATGAATGCAGCGGTGGTTTTTGAGCAGGAATACAGCGGGGTGGAGGGTGACTCGGCTTCTTGTGCCGAGTTTTTTGCCCTGCTGTCGAGTTTGTCGGATCTGCCCTTGCGGCAAGGCCTTGCCGTGACGGGGGCGGTCAATCAGCATGGCGAGTTGCTGCCTGTCGGCGGCATCAACGAAAAGATTGAAGGCTACTTTCGAAGTTGTGAAAGCCTGGGCCTGGATGGCCAGCAAGGGGTGTTGATGCCCAGTCGAAACCAAAGGCATTTGATGCTCGGTGAAGAGGTGGTTAAAGCGGTTGCTGAAGGCAAGTTTCACATCCATGTAGCGGATACCGCCGGCGAGGGCATGGCGCTTTTGACGGGCGTCTGCTTTGGCACATTGGGTGTCAACGGGTACGCCCCTGAAAGCGTTTTAGGTCGTGCACAAAAAACACTGCAGCGCTTTCGCCATGCTTGCGAATACCTGGGCAGCAAGCCTGTTAGCACGCCTAAACCCATTCGGCCGATCAAGCACAAAGTGTTGCGCTGAAGGAGGCCGACCAGTGGCCATGGGCCCGTATTTTCGGTACGCAAAAACCACTGTCTGTATTACCTGTTTTTGTGAGCTTACTGGTTTGAACGTAGCGTGACTCAGCAATTCAGGGGATCACAAAGCAAGGCGCCGTGCCCTATTCTGGATGCCAAGATCAGGCGAGGTATTTCCTGTTGGAAACATTCTTTTCGCCTGAGTAAAACCTTGAAGAGGATGAAATTCATGTCCATTGATCTTGTGCTTGCCGACCCGTATCCGGTGATGTTGGAGGGCTTGTCCCATGTGTTCCATGGCTCGCCAGATTTTGCGGTGAAGTCTTGTGTCAAAAATGGTGATGAGGCTTTGCAGGCCCTGCATCAACACCAACCGCATATTTTGGTGATGGATTTGTCTTTGTCCAATCGAAGTGGCCTGTCTGTTCTTGAAGAGATCAGGGCGCAGAAATTGCAGACACGCCCGGTGGTTTTCACGGGTGCACCGATTGGCGAAGTGATGCGTGCGCTCGACTTGGATGTGTCTGGCCTGGTTTCCAAAGAAAAATCCAAGCACGTTCTGATTCGGTGCATCAAGTCGGTGCATGAAGGGGGTAAGTGGCTGGATCGTGATCTCTCCGTCAAGACCATGTCCCTTTTACTGGAGCAAAAAAAGAAAAATGCCAACGCATCCCATTTGTTGACGCCACGTGAAATGACCGTGGCACGCATGGTGACTGAAGGCTGGCCGAACAAAAAAATTGCCAGCAAATTGTTCATCAGTGAGGGAACAGCCAAGCTGCATCTGCATCACATTTATCAAAAGCTTAATTGCCCTGGCCGCATGTCTTTGCAGCGTTATATGCAAGATCACGGGCTGGTTTGAAGTCCGGGCACACCACAAAAAAAACCCATAAGGAGCTGTCATGACCCATGAAAATCAAGTGCTTGAAAAAGCCTACGCAGAACACATTGGCGATCACTATCGCCGCGCTTCAGATGAACTGCTGCACGCGTACCAACGCAACAAGGAGGCCGCCAGGCACCATGAGGCGGGTGCTTTCAAGGCGGCATTGCACCATGCCAAGTTGTCCAAACACCACTCTTTCAATGCGCATGAGCATTTGAAAGAAGCCTTGAGCATCAGCGAAAAAATGAACAGCAAAGATGTGCCATCGCCAACTCTGCCTGGTTCCTCTGGCGGCTCGTTGCTGCAGTGATAGGTCTGCTGAAAATCAGAGAGCGATCTTCCTTGGTTTGTGCTTTATCGCACAGCCAATCACTGGGTGCATTGCTTAAACTGCAAAGGCCAGCTGTTATGAAAATAGCCTTGCCTGGAATGCAGGACAAATCAAATTGATGGTTTGACTTGCTAATTAAAGGGCCGTTTTAGCCATATCTGGAGGCGTTGACATGTCAATTCGAGTTTTGCTTTCTTCCAAACACAAAGTGGTCTCTGAAGGGATTGCTGCAGTCTTGCGCACACACCAAGACATGGATGTGGTGGGCATATCGGACAACAGTCTTCAGACCGATGCTTTGTGTGATGCGTTGCACCCTGATGTCATATTGATCGGTATGCATGGCAAGGATTCACAAGACCTTCAGCTCATGCACCAGATCGCAAACCATCAACCCGCCAAAAACATGGTGGCTTTTTCTACCGAGTCCGATCGCAATTCGATCATTGAAATTCTGGATGCGGGTGCCAAGGCCTATGTCTCGACAACCAGCAGCATCGATGAGTTGATGTCTGCGGTTCGGGCCGCTGCTGCTGGGCGTGTGTATTTGTGCCAGGCCGCAGCCTCAGAAATGATGGAGAGCGTGCGCAAGGCAAGGTCTGGTGAAGTCAGCTTGAAGGGCCATCTGGGGGGCCGGGAAGAGCAGGTGCTTCGCTTGATTGCTGACGGGTATTCTTCCAAGGAAATTGCCCGCAACCTGCAAATTGCACCCAGCACAGTGGAGGTGCATCGCCGTAACATCATGCGCAAGATCGGCTTGCACAAAGTTGCCGACTTGACCCGCTACGCGATTCGCAACCAGATGGTGTCGGTCTAGTCTGCTGGCGTGAAGGGTGGGCCGTTCATTGGGTTTATGAAAAAAGGAAACCCCTTGGAGATCACGCCATAACACTCGCAAGATCGGTTTGCCAGGGCTTGTCGGTTGATCACCTGGATACGTCCACGGGCGTAACTGATGATGTTTTCTTTCATCAGGCGGTACGCTGCATGCGAGATGCCCTCGCGCCGAACCCCCAGCGCTTGGGACAAGAGTTCGTGCGTCATCAGGATGATCTCACTATCTTGTCGGTCCAGGGTGTGCAAGAGCTTGCGGCAAAGCTGCTGTTCCAGCGAGTGGTGCCGGTAGCACACTGTGCTTTGAGCCAGTTGTGTCAGCACGGTTCGCGTGAACCTGAGGAAAATTTTCTGCACATCCGTGTTTTGGTCGAAACTTTCCTGCACCACACTCAATCGGATACGCAGGGCTGATCCGGCTTTTTGCACGAAGGCATTGCTTTGCGTCTGCGTGGCGCCCATCAGTAAAAAGATGCCAGCCATACCCTCTCTGCCCGTGATGGCGACTTCGGTTGAAGACCCATTTTGCAGGGTGTTCATCCAGGACACGATGGCCGTGAGGGGGAAATACAGGTGCTCTTGTGTATAGCTAGGATCGAAGAGCCGTTGACCCAGCAAAAATTCCACACGCTCGAAATGAGGCATCCATTCAAGGAGAGTGGGGGCAGGCGACAGTGAAATGAGTCTGTTTGAATTGAAATCGATATGCATACTTGTTAATTTCAATCAGCTAAGACTTAATTTATCAGAATTTGGCAATTTCTATGTTCGAAAAAGAACAATTGGCAGCTAAAAAAGTAAAAATAGTTTCAACGTTAAATCGATCAAATGGCAGGCTGGGGCCGTTCTGGGTCAGCCATTTTCCTCAGGCCAGGCAGGTCCAGAATGTCGAGAGCACCTCGTTGGTAGGCGATGAGGCCTTGCTCTTTCAGTGATCCTGCTGCCAATGTGATGCTGACGCGTCGAACGCCGAGCATTTGAGCCAGCTGTTCGTGCGTTAATTGCAGGCGCTGAGTTTGCGCTCGATCGGCGGAGAGCTCCAGCCAATACGCAAGCCGTGTGACGATGTCGTCAAATTGAACCGATGCGGACAGGGTGGCAACATGTTCTGCCAATTGCCAAAGATGTACTGATATCACCCAAAGCATGCCGGGCCGCTGGTGCAACAAAAGGGCCAGATCAGCACTTTCTGCGACCCATGCCGTGCCACTGGTTTGCACACGAAAGCGCAGATGTTCACGACCGCTTCCCAGCACAGCACCCAGACCGATTACCCCTTCGGAACCGACCAAGCCAACGGCCAATGTGTTGGTTTGGTTTTCAACCATCAGGGCCACGCATGCACCGGCCAAAAAGTAGACCTTGGGGGGTTCATGCTGCACGGGTTCGCACAAGACTTGACCTGCAACCAGTTGAGCCGGTTTGCAAATTTTTTGCAGTTGGCTTTGATCTTCCTTGGCGAGTTGAAAGACGAGCCCGTTGGTCAATAGCGTCACTTAAAGTTACCCGAATGGCAGGGGTTTTTTGGAGGGGTGCTGAGAAAAAGGTGCGTCAGCGTGGCGGTGCATTTTTTTAAAGCACGCGCAGTATAGGTTGCAAGTGTCGCCAGTTGAGCACATACCCCTCTTGCTTGTTTGTTCGTTAAAGTACATAAAATACAAATCTCAAAATCAGCAGATTTGCAGGCTGTTGGCTCACTCAAAAAAGACGTTTGGAGCGCAAGCATTTGGCCAACCAAAATATCGAAAATTCTTTGCTCGCTTTGATGCTTGCGGACGACGCTCTTTGGCCTACGTTCACCTTATCACGCGTTCAGTTGCAGCTTGGCCCCATGCCCAATGATCCGACGGGTTTGGCCAGCTGGGTTTTTTTTCCGGTGGATGCCTTGATCACCCTGAGCCCGGTCAATTCGCCGCAGGCTGCGGGGGCCATTGTGGGGCGACATGGCTGTGTGCTGCCCCCGCAAGTGCAAGGCAGGTCCATGCAGGCCCATGTGATGGCAGCGGGCCAGGCTTACCGCATGGACTGGAATGCGGCACGCGATGATCCAAAGCGTAATGTCAAGTGGCTGCGCTACAGCATGGCCGCAACGCAAGCCCTGATCGGTCAAATGGCCGAATGGGCTTTTTGCGTGCAACACCACACCGCGCAGCAGCGTTTGGCCAGCTGGTTGCTGCACTGCATCGCGCAGTCTTCCAAGGCCGAGTTGAAGGTCGATATTTCGAGCTTGCCGCTGGCCATTCGGCAGTTGTTGGCGCCATTGCAGCATGGCGTTTGCCAGCATGGCATTTCACAGCCCTCACACGATTGGGGCTTTGAAATACAGAATGGCTGTTTGCGCACAACAGCACCCAGTCTATTGAGAGCTCAGGCCTGCTCCTGCTACCAAAAAATGGCAGTGGTCAATGCATGAATTCAGCGCGGTGAAGCTGGCCTGATGGCGCCATCGATTTGCCGCGCCATGGATTCAGCCACCTTGATGCCATCCACCCCCGCAGACAAAATGCCGCCAGCGTAGCTGGCCCCTTCTCCGGCAGGGTAAAGGCCTGGGGTGTTGGTGCTTTGGTGGTCATCGCCACGTGGGATGCGAAGAGGCGACGAGGTGCGGGTTTCCACGCCGGTCATCACCGCATCGGCCATGTCGTAGCCCTTGATCTTGCGACCAAAAACCGGCAAGGCTTCTCGCATGGCCGCCATGGCGTAGTCGGGCAGCACATCGGCCAGGTCGACCAGCTTTACACCGGGCTTGTAAGAGGGCTGCACGCTGCCCCACTGAGTGGACGGGCGCTGCGCCAAAAAGTCACCCACCAATTGACCGGGCGCCTCGTAGTTGCTGCCGCCCACTTCAAAGGCGCGCGTTTCCAGTTGGCGTTGCAGCACGATACCCGCCAGAGGGTGCGTGGCAGGGGGCTGTTGTTGGGCAAGGGCCTGCGCCTCTTGCGCCATGTGTTCGCCGTCTTCTTTGCCAAAGGCGGCTTGCCAGTCGGCGGTGTCCAGCGGAAAGTCGGGCGGGTCAATGGCCACCACCATGCCTGCGTTGGCATTGCGCTCGTTGCGTGAGTATTGGCTCATGCCATTGGTGACCACGCGGCCCGGTTCGCTGGTGGCGGCAACCACGGTGCCGCCGGGGCACATGCAAAAGCTGTACACCGCCCGGCCGTTTTGCGCATGGTGCACCAGTTTGTAGTCGGCCGCACCCAGCAAGGGGTGACCTGCGTGGCGGCCCCATCGGGCCTGGTCGATCACGCTTTGGGGGTGCTCAATGCGCACGCCAATCGAAAACGCCTTGGCCTGCATGGCCACGCCACGGCGGTGCAGCATGACAAAGGTGTCGCGTGCGCTGTGGCCCAAGGCCAGCACCGCGTGGCGCGTGTGCACGGTCTGGCTTTGACCTGTGCGCAGGTCTTGTACTTGCAGACCGAGCAAGCGATGGCCTTGCGTGGCTGGCGACAGCAACACATCGCTCACGCGTTGCTCAAAACGAATCTCGCCGCCCAGCGCCATGATTTGTTCACGGATGTTTTCCACCACCTTGACCAGCTTGAAGGTGCCGATGTGTGGGTGCGCCGCAAACAGAATGTCGGCCGGCGCCCCGGCTTTGACGAATTCGTCCATCACCTTGCGGCCCAGGTGGCGCGGGTCCTTGATCTGGCTGTAGAGCTTGCCGTCTGAAAAGGTGCCAGCGCCGCCTTCGCCAAACTGCACATTGCTCTCGGGGTTGAGCACTTTCTTGCGCCACAGGCCCCATGTGTCTTTGGTGCGCTCGCGCACTGGCTTGCCGCGTTCCAGCACGATGGGTCGATAACCCATTTGCGCCAAAGCCAGCGCCGCAAACATGCCACAAGGCCCAAAGCCCACCACCACGGGACGCTCGCCTTGCTGGGTGCCAAAGTCTTTGGGGGCCTGGCAGGGCGCATGCCAGCGCATGTCGGGCGTGGCTTGAATGTGCGGGTTGGACTTGAACTTTTCCAGACACGACGCTTCGGTCCGGACATCGCTGAGCGAAATATCCACGATGTACACCGCGAGCAATTCGGCTTTGCGCGCATCGAAGCTGCGCTTGAACACATTCAGGGAGTCGATATCGGCATCAGCAAGGCCCAGCGCAAGTGCCGAAAGTTGACGCAAGGCCTGCTCAGGATGGGGCGTGGGCAGACGGTCTTCATCGGTTTCGGACGGCGCGTCTGCCGCCCGGCGCACCTCAACAGGAAGTGCTGAAAGGGGGAGTTTGAGTTCTGAAATGCGGATCATGGAAACCTCTGTGGCTTGTGGTTATCAAGCAAGAAGCCGTGATTATCGCTTTGGCCAGTTTTGTGCCTGGCGCTGACCATTCGGGGGGATGCCTGTCTTTAACTTGTCAGGCAGGCAAAAAGCCATCGATCGACAGGTAGCGCTCGCCTGTGTCGTAATTGAAACCAAGCACGGTGGCGCCTGCAGGCAATTCGGTCAGTTTTTGCGCAATGGCTGCCAGTGTGGCGCCCGACGAAATGCCGACCAACAGGCCTTCTTCGCGGGCGCTGCGGCGGGCATATTCACGGGCCGCTTCAGCATCGACCTGAATCACGCCGTCCAGCACACTGGTGTCGAGGTTTTTGGGAATAAAGCCAGCGCCAATGCCCTGGATGGGGTGGGGTGCGGGTGCGCCGCCCGAGATCACCGGTGAAGCGGCCGGCTCGACCGCAAAGACCTTGAGTTGGGGGAACTTGGCTTTGAGCACGCGTGCCGCACCCGTCAGGTGGCCGCCTGTGCCCACGCCGGTGATCAGGGCGTCGATGCCATCGGGAAAGTCAGCCAGGATTTCTTGCGCCGTGGTGCGCACATGGACCTCGATGTTGGCCGGGTTTTCAAACTGCTGGGGCATCCACGAGCCGGGGGTGCTGGCCACCAGTTCTTCAGCGCGGGCGATGGCACCTTTCATGCCTTTTTCACGCGGTGTCAGGTCAAAGCTGGCGCCGTAAGCCAGCATCAGGCGGCGACGTTCGATGCTCATGCTGTCGGGCATGACCAGAACCAATTTGTAACCCTTGACCGCCGCGACCATCGCCAGACCAATGCCGGTGTTGCCCGAGGTGGGTTCGATGATGCTGCCGCCAGGCTGGAGTGCCCCGGATTTTTCAGCCGCTTCGACCATGGCCAGTGCAATGCGGTCTTTGATGGAGCCCCCGGGGTTGCTGCGCTCGGATTTGATCCAGACGTTGGCGCCTGCGCCAAACAGGCGGTTGATGCGCACATGAGGCGTGTTGCCGATGGTGTCGAGGATGTTCTGGGCTTTCATGTCGTTTCTCCAGGCTGAAAGTTTGAGGTTAAAAAACATTGTGCGTGAAAGTTCAGACCTTTATCGGCATGAGCCTATGCACGCAGGTGATAATTGATCCGTGAAGCTCGCCAGACCGTCGCTGGTGCAAGACCCGAAAGGGTGCACTGGAGGAACGTCCGGACTGCACAGGACAGCGTAGGAGGCAATGCCTCTCCACCGTGAGGTGAGGATCAGAGCAACAGAGACGAGCCGCTTCAGTGCGGGTGAAACGGGCAATCTCTACGCGCAGCAATACCAAGTAGGCCTTCCTGAAGTGACGCGGTTCGCCGCGTTGTTTCTCCCTGTGGTTCCGCGGGGTGAGTTGGCGGGTAGGTAGCATCGAGCCGGGTGGGCGACCCCCGGCCCAGAGTAATGGCGGTCACACAACGGGCAACCGTTGTGCACAGAATCCGGCTTATCGGCGAGCTTCACACTTTTCAAGCCTGTGCGCGCAAACAAAAAAACCCGCCGAAGCGGGTTTTTTTGGGCGGTGGTCAAGCCATCGCCAGGTTTTTCAGCGCGTTAACCGCGCGATGGCATCAGGCTGTTGGCCAGTGCAAAAACCGAGTTGGGTGCGGTGATCTTCAGGGTGCTTTTGGGCTTGGCAAACACGCCGCGCTTGATGGCAGGCTGAGGTGCTGGCTCGACAGTCACGCCCTTGGTGCGTTGCTCAGCGACCAGTTGGCGCAAGCTGATGGACTGCAGATGCGTCAGCATTTTCTCGTTCAGGCTGGCCCACAGGTCGCTGTTCATCCAGCCACCATCGGCGGCAGCTTCTTCGTCTGACGACGCATCGACCGCGCCCACAATGTCGGCCATGGTGATTTTTTCGGCGTTGCGCGACAGGGAATAACCGCCGCCGGGGCCACGGGTGCTTTCCACCAGGCCTTGTTGGCGCAATTTGCTGAACAGCTGTTCCAGATAGGACAGCGAAATCTGGTGGCGCACGCTGATGGCGGCCAATGAAACGGGCCCGCGGTCTTCGCGCAGTGCAACGTCAATCATGGCCGTGACGGCAAATCGGCTCTTGGTGCTCAAACGCATGGTGTGCTCCTTTCTGCGTTGGACAAAACCCTGTTGGGCTTTGCCTCGTCACTGACTGCTTGTTGCAGCTGTGACTGGTGGGTCATTTTCTCAGACTGAATGGGTAACTGGGTATTGCCCGTTGTAATTCAAGGGTAAATCCGGTGTGTTTTTGTCGAAAATCAACTAAAAGCGTTCGTAGCCTTCCAGCTGCCGCCATTCGCCTGAGGCCATCGGGGCCAGGCTCAGGCGGCCTACGCGCTGGCGGCGCAGGTCTTGCAGGGGGCATTGCTGGTCGAGCCATTGGCCCAGCGCCAGACCGTCGATGTCTTTGCCTGCAATGCGCAGCACGGTGACGGTGTCGGTCTGTCGGTTGATGCTGGCCCGCAAGCCCGGTCCGCTCAGGGCTTTGAGCAGGCCCTCGGGCACCGGCCCCCCAAGGGTGGCCATCCATTCTTGTTCCATCGGGCTGCGCCGGTCTTCGAGGTGGCGCAACACCCCCACATCGTCGGAAAAAATGCTCAAGCCACTGGCCGCTTTGGGCAAGGGCAGGGGTTGTTGCATTTTGGCCAGCCGCTCAGCGCCCCAAATGCCCGGCCGGGGGGCCTTCAGACCCACGGTGTTTTGCAGCCAGGCCAGATTGGCAAGCAGGTCGGCAGGCTTGAAAAGCACCAGGGTCAGGGGCGCCAGGGCAGCCATGGACACCAGGCGATTGACGTTGACGGGCTGCTCGTCCCTGACGCGCCGGGCCGGGTCGGTGACCACTTTGTCCGCCACCCGCACACCACCTGCCACGATCAGGGCTTCGGCTTCACGGCGAGAGCAATTTTGGTCCGCCGCCACGCGCTTGGCCAAGCGGATACCTTCTTCAGAGGGGGTCATCAAGTCTTTCAAAATATCTCAAAAAGCCTCAAGGCGCTGAAGCCAGGGCTTGTTCCCGGATGTGGTCCACATGCGCTTGAAGCGAGCGGGCGGCCACAGGCCAAAGGCGTGGTGGCACGTCGTCATAGGCTTTCTCGACCCATTCCTGCAAGCTGCCTTGGGGCATGGCCTGCACGGCGGCAGCGATTTTGGCTTCTCGCCGAAGACGATGCGCCCGCAACTGGGTAATGGCCTGGTGCGCAAAGCCCAGCACATGGCCGTGGGCAGGCAAGATGAACTCGATGCCGCCCGCTTCGCAAGCAGCGGCCAGTTTGTCCAAAGAGGCCAGGTAGTCGCCCATGTGGCCATCGGGCGGGTCGATCACGGTGGTGCTGCCATTGAGCACGTGGTCGCCCGAGAAAAGCAAGCCGTCTTCTTCGAGCACCAGGCAAAGATGGTTGGCCGCATGGCCAGGGGTATGCACCACACGCAGCGTGTGGGTGATATCGCCCGCCACCCCTGTGCCGTGCAAGACCAATTTTTCGCCGTCTGCCAGTTCTTGATCGGGCGCGAACTGGCTGTTGGCCCGTGCTGTGGGGCGGGAGGCCAGGCCCAGTATGGGCGGCTTGTGGGTACACAGCGCTTGCAAGGGCTGGGCACCCGGCGAATGGTCGGGGTGCGAATGGGTGCAGACGATCATGAGGATGTGCCCGCCCGCTGCACGCCACAGCCGCTGCAGATGATCGGCATCGGCAGGGCCGGGGTCGATGGCGATGTAGCCGGTGTTCGGGTCGCCCACCAGATAGCTGTTGGTGCCGGGGCCCGTCATCACGCCCGGGTTGGGGGCTGTCAGGCGCTGCACGTTTTTAAGCAAGGGCACGGGGCCCTCGGTTTGCCAGTCCAGGTGGTGGTGAATTTGTCCATCTGGGGTGACCAGGGCCAATTCGCCAAAAGGGGCCTCGTGCTCCATGTAGCGCGCCTCGTTGCCCGCCAGCCACCCCGCCCGAGGGCAGCTGGTCCAGAGCGGTTCGTCGTTCACGGCGCAGGCTTGCAGCACTTCGTGCACCTGGACAAAGGCTGCCAGCCGCTGCAGTGTGCGGATGGTCGGAAAAACAATGAAGAAGTCGCCTTTTGCATGGCGTGCCAAAGCATCGGCCGGACGCACCCAGACGGGTTCGAACTGCTCGGACTCATCGGCCACCGGGGTTTGACCATCGGGCATTCTGGCGACCAGAAAGGGCACGTCAAAGCGGCGCGGCAGGTCGCGGTCTGTGATCCAGTGGGCCAGTACAAAGACCTGGTCGGCGGCCAGCGTCAAACCTTGCTGTTGGCATTGGGCGAAGAAGGATGTGTCGGGTGGAGCTTGGCGGTTGAGGGTGGCGATGTCGGCGTTGTTGGCCCATCGCCCATCGGCGTGGCGGGCGAACAAAATGCCCAGTTCTTCGAAGCTTTCACGGATGGCCGC
>NZ_JBIKHV010000111.1:0-6473 GCF_044361985.1 Limnohabitans sp.
TTTTTCAGTCGCCACAACCCAAAAAACGGCCATGCCGATGGGCACCCCATTGAGCCGCCAGTCTCCAGTGGATTGAAAAACAGTGATTTGCTCCAGAACGTCCGAAAATCCGTACGTGGCCAAGACCCCCATCGTGGTGATAACCAAAAACAGAGACCAGCCTGTCAACAAAATCGTTCGCAATTTGGGCGGGAAGTGTTGAGACGAAAAAACGCCCCACAACTGCACCAATGAATTGAGCCACATCACCACAAAATTGATCTTCAATGCCGAATCGGCATGGCCTGTCACCAACCACAAAAGGTTCATGCCACAGACCATCAACAGGACCACGACCGCTTTAGGATAGAAGGGCGCTGGACGGCATGCCCGCAGGGCCGCCCAGCCCAGCAGGATGACGAAAGGCACACGGATGACTTGCCCCAAGTTGCTCATGTGATTGACGGTTTCGGCCGCCAGCATCGGCAACCACTGGGCCAACAGACCGCTGTTGGCGGCGATCATGAACACCGCCGTCGCCTGAAGCCAGCAAAACACATGCAGCAAGACCGAGCGTTCCAGAAGCAGGAAGACGAGCGACAGCACCAGCACGGCGACCCCCAAGGTCAAAGACACCGTCATGCGCGTGATGCGGGCCATGGCCTCGGGTATCACCTCGTCAGATGACACCAGGGCTGTCTGGACCACCCTGACCGTTTCGGTCTGTACTTTTAAAAACGCGGTGACTGGGCTGCCTTTTGGCGCGTCGAACGAAAAACAGTACAGGTCATCTGGGCAGTTTTCCCATGACTTGACAAAACGGTCTCCGCCTTGCTGTGCCACCCATTGCCCATTGTCCTCAACATAAAACGTCAGCTGATCCAAGGAATAGGGCCCCACCCTGAGGACCAAACGCTCCACGGGTGTGGTCTGTGCCGCATCGTCCGCCAATGCATTCGCTTGTATTTGCAGCCGGATCCAGGTTTCGCCCTTCACAAAACCCAGTCGAAGCTCACCTTGATAAGGTTTGAAGTCCAGCAATTGCGCCGCTTCTAGGGTCCGCGTTGGCGCCTCTTCATGGTGGAAAGCGGTGTCGAGCCGAAAGCGTGCTTCGGCCGCATGCACAGACACTTGGCAAAACAATAAAAATAATAAATAAAACAGTCGCTTCATGGTTTTGCCAAATCATAGGAGCTTGCGCTTGATAAAACCGCAACCCTTCGAAAATGCGGTGCATTTGACGCCTGAAGTGAGAGCAGTTGTGAGCTTTCACGGCGTCGATACAACAACAGCTCGGTCCTTTATGAGGATCTGTGCGCTTCAATGAATATTGATGTGAGAACCCACAAGACACCCGGTTAGATTCCAGCCCATCTTGTGCTTTTTTCATCAGGACTACCCCATGACTTCTTTTCAACAATTGCAAAAACAAAAATCCGAGCTGGATTTGAAAATTGCCCAATCATTGGAAGCGGCCGAAAAAATAGCTGCCGAGTTGGAGCAAGCCCGAATACGTCACGAAGAAATCGAAACAGGCACGGCACAAATCATGGTGCTGATGGACAAGTACAACCTGAGCAAAGAAGATCTTTTCCCAGGTTTGTCATTCTCCAAGCCGGAAGATTCACGGTCGAAAAATTCACCACCGAAAGAATCCAAAACGCTGAGTGAAATGCGCAAGTATTTCAACAACTGATCAGACCCACGGCATCGTTCAGCGCCACGCCGCTGGGCGACAGGCTGCTCCTGGCACTGCTCGTGCATGGGTCATAATTGAGCGCATGCGGTTGGATTTCCTATCCCTCAAAGCCTGTTTCACCTTCAAGACAGAGATGAACGCTGAGGCCAAGATATTCATGTTTGCGCAAAATGAGCGTTTGAACCATCCATAAAATGCCCGCATGAACATAACGGGCGGATGGCATTGGCACTTGCGGGCGTGGCGGTCTCAGGAGCGCTGGGCCCCAGCCTCTTCGCAGATCGCCGATTGGCTGATGTCGCAAGCGATGCCCCGCCAACAACTGGTTTTGATCGGCGCGAGTGCCGGTTGGATGTTGCCCACGGCTTGGTTGGCGCAATTTGAAGAAGTTCATGCTTGGGACATCGACCCTTGGGCCAAGCCGCTTTTTTATGCTCGACATGGCCGGCACCTGAAGCACCAAGTCAAAGCATTGCACCTGCACACGGGCGACGGGTTGGCCCATTTGCCCGAACTGGTGAGCAGCATGCCTGGCGCTTTTTTCTGGTTTGACAATGTGCTGGGGCAATTGCGTTTCACGGGCTTGCCATTGCAAGAGACCGCACACCGATTGGCCCAAATACAGCATCAGATGAAGGGCGTGGCCTGGGGCAGTTTGCACGACCGCATGTCAGGGCCCCGTCGGCATGAACTCCCCTGGCCAAAGCCCAAGTTGGCCCTAGCAGGGTGGGCGATGGAATCCAGTCAAGGACAAGATTGGCTGCGCAGCACGGGGGCTGTGAGCCCTTGGCTCGACCACCTGACAGAGCAGGTCCTGCCACAGGGCACACCCGTGCAATACACCGCTTGGCACTTCAAACCGGGTTACGCGCATTGGCTTGAAATGGGATGGTGTCACCAAACCCTTTGATTCAGAAGGGCGGTTTGATCACTTTGGCACAAGTGCCTTTGATGAGGTTGACTTTGCGCCCGTCACTCAAGTTAAGGGATTGAACAAAACTGCCCGTTTTGCGGTCCAACACAAACTCTTCACCGGCGATCATGACGCCAAAGCGCTGAAACATGGCTGAACGGTTAACCTTCAGTTGCGTGCCCGCCAGCTGCAGGGTGCCCGACCGGCTTTCAGATATGGCTATTGTTCCTTGATACCAGCCTGATTTTTTATCGAAATCAATCTGCGCCATGGTGATCCTGGTGGGCTCGTTTTCCTTGATGCCCAAAACCAGTTGACCGTCCAGATCCAGATCCAGTTCACAAATCAGATCCATCACACCCTTGTTGGCACCGGGTACGCTCTCGACCACCACCTCGGGCTCGGGTGGGGCGTCATTCATGAGGTGTACAAGCCCCCAGATGCCGCCCATGACCAAAAGACCAATGGCGATACCGATTGCAGTATTTTTCAACATGGAGAGACCTCTAGAGGGTGTTGGCGTGAACCAAGGCGGGCAGTCGTCATCTTAACGTGCAGTAAAGCCGCATCTCACCGGATCACTGGTTGAGCACCGTGATGCTGACGCGCCGGTTTTGGGGGGCTGCAGGATTGCCAGTGACTTTGGGGTTGGTATCGGCGACGCCTTCGATGCGAGAAAACCGATTGCCATTGATGCCTTGCGACTGCATGAACTGTCGTGTGGCATCAGCCCGTTCTGTCGACAAGCTCCAATTGTTGCGCATGCTGTCGGGTGCGAAACCCAGGCTGTCGGTGTGCCCACGGATGGACAATTTGTTCGGCAGGGGTTTGAGCGATCGGGTGACCTCGGCCATCAGGGCGGCGGCTCTGCTGCTCATCACGGCGCCACCAGAGGCATACATAGCGAAATCAGCCTTGTCCATGACCTCAATGCGCAAGCCATCCTTTTCGCGCGTGATGTTGACTTGATCCTTGATTTTTTCTAACTGTGGATTTTCAGACAACTTCTGTTTGATCTCTTTTTCGACCTTATCGAAATTTTCCTTATCCTGTTTCTGGCTGGGCGTTCCGGTACCGCTTTCATTGCCAGGGTCTTGGTCAGAAGGGCCGTCTTTGTTGTTTTCTTCTTGGGACGAGCCGAAGCTTTCGTCTGGGCCACCTTGGGCTTGCGGCGTCAAACGCTCCAGCATCGCCGTTTGCTTGGCGGTGAAAGGGAAACCTTCTGGGTCGACGATGGACTTGCCACCGAACAAGCCATTGGAGCCAGCCAATTCGCCAAACACGATCTGGCTGTGGGAGGACGGCCTGAAATAGTCGGCCACGCTTTTTCGCTTGTCTTCGTTGGTGGCACCCAAAAGCCACATCAACAAAAAGAAAGCCATCATCGCCGTCATCATGTCGGCTAGGGCGATTTTCCAGGCACCACCGTGAGCACCTGCATGACCGTCCTCGACAATGATTTTGCGAATGATCGGCCGCACGGGCTCGGCAGCAACGGCCTCTTGATCGCTGGCCGCGGGTACTGCATTGCCTTCCTCGGCCATCAGGAACCTCGCATCCCGTCAAAGACTTCGGAGAAGCTCGGTTGGGAGTGGTGAGATATGCAGGCACGGGCTGACTCGATCACCAAGGGTTGTGGATGACCTTTGAGGTTGGCCACCAGCATTTCTCGAATCACGTCGTACACCTGCGAGTCTTCGTTGATGATTTGGGTCAGCCGCCCAGCAAAGGGCTCAAACATGCCGTAGGCCAAAAACACGCCCAGCAACGTCCCCACCAGCGCAGCACCAATCAGCGCACCCAGGACAGGTGGAGGCTGGTCAATCGCACCCATGGTTTTGACCACACCCAACACACAGGCCACGATACCCAGCGCGGGCAAACCACCCGCAATATTGGCCAGCGCACCGGGAGCCATCAAGGCTTCATGGTGGTGAACCTTGATGGCCTTTTTCATCAAATCATCCAGGGCATCAGCGTCCAGCTTGCCCTGCGAGATCACCATCAATCGAAGGGGATCGCAAATCATCTGAACGATCGACTTGTCTTTGGCCAATTTTGGAAACTCTCCAAAAATCGGGCTGGAGTCGGGATTCTCGACATGCGCCTCCAATGCCACGACGCCGTCTTTTTTCATCACATTTTGCAGTTTCCCGATCAAAAGCATCAGGGCCAGGTAATCCGCCTGATGCCACTTGGGGCCCTTGATGCACTGCCCAATACCACCCATGGCGGCTTTGAACACGGGAAAGCTGTTGGCCACCAAAGAAGCGCCAATGGCTGCACCACCGATGATGAGAAGTTCGAACGGTGCGGCTTTTAGGATGGGGCCCATTTTTCCGCCAGCAAGGATGTAACCGCCGAAAACAGCACCAAAAACAACCGCTAAACCGACAAAGAAAAACATGGTGGCCCTTTAAATCTAGACAATGCACCAAATACCGATGCACCAACCCAGCGCCCATTGAAAAAACAAGTCTATCAAATTGCCCAGCAAAATGACAGGCAGACCCAAGTACAGCGACCCCCAAGCCCAACCCGAAATCGTCAAGCGGGCTTTGGGGATGTCATGCCCCAAGATGGCATGTTCTTTGGGTGATGGCGAGCTCATTTTTCCCCTAGCACCGGTATTAGTCGGACTCAAATGAGATATCTTGAGTCGAATTTGAAAAATTTGCCTATTATGACAATATGGATGTGAAATGGGAGCAACTGCCACAAGCCGATTGGGAAGAATTTCATTCGACCCAGCACGGTGCTTTGCAGCAGGCATGGACTTACGGCGAAGCCTTGACTTCATTGGGTGTGACCGTCTCTCGTGCCATGGTCTGGCAAGAAGGCCAACTGGTGGCCGTTGCCCAATTCATGTGCAAACGGGTGCTTGGCTACATCTCTTTGGCCTCGTGCATGCGGGGCCCGATCTTTCATCCCGATCTCAGCCCCGCTGAGCGTGCGGATATTTACAAGCGCTTGCGCCAATCCGTCCCACTGCCCCGCTTGAAAGTGCCCTTGTTTTCCCCCGACCGCACAGGCGAGCAACTCGATCCGGTTGAAACCCGAGGACTCTCACGGGTGATGACCGGTTACTCCACCGTGCTGCTCGATTTGACCCACCCGCTGCCCACATTGAAAGCCCAGCTCGAGGGCAAGTGGCGCAACCGCTTGAACAAAGTGTTGGCCAATGAGAAGCTGCGCATCCATGTGCAACCGAGTCGCAAGCGCTGTGATTGGCTGCTGGGCCAGGAGCTCGCCCAGCGCGAAGCGAAAAAATTCCATGGTCTGCCCACCGATTTTGTTCAAGCCTACATCGCCGCTGCGGTTGACCCTCGTCAGGCTTTTGTGGTGGCCTATGCCGAACTGGGCAAGAACTCCGTGGGCGGCATGCTCTTTCTGATTCATGGCCGCGTTGCCAGTTACCATATGGGCTGGGCTGATGACGAGGGCCGACAGATCAATGCCCACAACGCATTGCTCTGGCAGGCCATGGCTTACTTGCAGGAACAAGGCATCGAGGTGCTCGATCTGGGGGGCGTCAACACCCACGATCTGCCCGGCATCTCTCGCTTCAAACTGGGTACTGGCGGTCAAGCCATCACCCTGGCGGGAACTTATTTTTGAGAACAAACATGACGATGCGAGCATTTTCAATGCGTGCTGTGGTTCGGTGGAGCCTGTGCTGTGCAGGCTTGGCAGGTTGTCTGAGCCCACTGACCGCACAGGCCTGGACCCGCATCGGCGAAACCCCGGAAGTGACACTCTACGTGGACCGCAGTGCCATCGAGCGGGAAGACAGGGTCCGCCGCGTCTGGGAAATGCAAGACCTCAAAACGCCGGACCCCGAAGGGGTGCGCTCCAGACGCTACCTGAACGAATACGACTGCA
>NZ_JBIKHV010000043.1:0-21532 GCF_044361985.1 Limnohabitans sp.
CCAACTCAATTACGGCTCAGCAGGCAATGGCAGTGCCGGGCATTTGGCCTTTGAGTACCTCAAGATGGCCAGCGAGACATTTGTGGTGCATGTGCCGTACCGGGGGACGGGCCCCATGCTGACCGACCTGATGGCGGGTCGCCTGCAGGCAGCTTCGGTGGGAGCGCCTGCCCTGATGGCCTTCATCAAGGCGGGCAGGTTGCGCTGCATTGCGACAGGCACTTCGCAGCGCTTGTCCCAGTTGCCCGATGTCCCCACCGTGGCAGAGCAGGGCTTCAAGGGTTTTGAGATGACCCAGTGGTATGGCCTGATGGCACCTGCCAAGTGGCCCAAAGCCAACACGGCCAAGCTTGAAGTTGAGGCCATCAAGGCCGCGCGCAGTGCCTTGGTGAAAGAAAAATTGGCTCAAGAATCGGCCGTCGCAGTGGGCAATTCGGGTGCCGAGTTCGATGCGTTCATCAAAACAGAGCAGGCCCGCTGGAAGCAAGTGATCGCCCGGGCTCAGATCAAGCCTGAGGGTGGGGGTTGAGCGGGTATTGCCGCCTATACTTGGCAAATGAACCAACCGGTACATTTAAACAAAAGCAAGCCTTCTTTGGCGGATCACGTGAAAGAGTCAGGTCGCACCAACGACCCGGCCCGCACGATGGCCGAAATTTTGGCGGTGGCCACCCATGAGTTCGCAGACAAAGGGCTGACCGGGGCGCGCATCGACGCCATTGCAGCGGCCACCCGCACCAGCAAGCGCATGATCTATTACTACTTCGGCAGCAAGGATGGGCTTTATCTTGCGGTGCTCGAAGAAGCTTACCGACGCATGCGGGCCATCGAAGCAGATTTGCATCTGGACGATTTGCGGCCTGTGGCCGCGCTGCAAAAATTGGTGGAATTCACCTATGACCACCACCGCGACAACGAAGATTTCATCCGTTTGGTGATGAACGAAAACATCCAGCGTGGTGATTACCTGCGTCAAAGCAGCAACATCCAGCAACTGAACCAAAATGCGATCCGGTCAGTGCGCGATGTGTACGACCGCGGTGTGGCGCAGGGCGTTTTCAGGTCCGGACTGGACCCGGTGGACATCCATTCCGCCATTTCAGCCTTCACCTTTTTCAATGTCTCGAACCGCCACACCTTCGGGGTGATCTTTCAGGACCGCGCCAGCCAGGACAAGGCCAACACCCTCAAGCGGGAACACGTGGTCGAACTGATCTTGAGATTCGTCAGCCATTCAATTCCGGCATAACAGCTAGCGTTTCCTTGAATTTCATACCTAGGGAAACTACCGATACTTTAAAACTAACCAGTTCGTACATTAACTGCAGTCCTATTCTGGAGTTCTTTGGTGGTTCACAAATTCATCGACGGTTTTTGCAAGGCGCTCAACGTCGTCATCGCGCTGTGTCTGGCTGTGATGGTGTTGCTGGTGTTTGGCAATGTGGTCATGCGCTATGGCTTCAACTCGGGCATCACCTTGTCTGAAGAGCTCTCGCGCTGGTTGTTCGTCTGGATGACCTTCATGGGCGCGGTCATCGCCTTGAAGGAGCATGGCCACCTGGGCACCGACATGTTGATGGGCAAGTTGGGCCCTGCGGGCAAAAAGCTTTGCCTTGGTTTGTCTTACCTCGCCATGCTGTTCATCTGTTGGTTGTTGTTCAAAGGGTCTTACCAGCAGACCGTGATCAACCTGGGCAGCACCAGCGCGGTGATGGAAGTGACCATGGCCTGGGTGTATGCGCCCGGGGTGGTGTTTGCGGTGTTGGCCGGCTTGATTTTGCTGACCGATTTGTTTCGTTTGCTCACCGGTCAAGTGCGCGATGAAGACCTGGTCATGGTTCAGGAATCCGAAGAGTCGCCCCATGGCGGCAGTGGCAAAGCCTGAGCGCACAAGGAATTGACATGACGATCGCTATTTTTGTTTTTTCTCTGCTCGGTGCCATGGCCATTGGCATCCCGATTGCGTTTTCGCTCTTGATTTGCGGCGTGGCGCTGATGTGGCACCTGAACATGTTCGATGCCCAGATCCTCGCGCAAAACCTGCTCGAAGGCGCCAACAGTTTCCCGTTGCTGGCCGTGCCGTTTTTCATGCTGGCCGGCGAGATCATGAACGCAGGCGGTTTATCGCGCCGCATCGTGAACTTTGCGATGGCTTGTGTGGGCCACATCAAAGGCGGCCTGGGTTATGTGACCATCATGGCGGCTGTCATCATGGCGGCGCTCTCGGGCTCGGCGGTGGCTGATGCGGCGGCGCTGTCGGCTTTGCTCTTGCCCATGATGGTGGCGGCAGGCCATGACCGGGCCCGCTCGGCCGG
Source organism: Limnohabitans sp. (assembly GCF_044361985.1). Lineage (GTDB taxonomy): Bacteria > Pseudomonadota > Gammaproteobacteria > Burkholderiales > Burkholderiaceae_C > Limnohabitans_A. The sequence continues at coordinate 2,316 of NZ_JBIKHV010000043.1, forward strand.
TTTGATTGCCTCGGCGAGCATCATCGCCCCGGTCATTCCGCCCAGCATTGGCTTTGTGATCTTTGGTGTGGCGGGCAATGTGTCCATCTCCAAACTCTTCATGGCCGGCATCGTGCCGGGCATCATGTTGGGTGCGTCGCTCTGGCTCACTTGGTGGTGGTTGGCGCGGCGTGAAATGGTGCAGGTGCCGCCGCGCAAATCGATGGGCGAAATCATGGTGGCCATGCGCGAGGCCACATGGGCCCTGGTGATGCCGCTCATCGTGGTGTTTGGCCTGAAGTTTGGGGTGTTCACTCCCACCGAAGCGGCGGTGGTGGCGGCGGTGTACGCCTTGATCATCTCGACTTTCGTTTACCGCGAACTGGGTCTGAAAGATCTGTACCCCTTGTTTGTCAGTTCTGCCAAAACCAGCGCGATCGTGATGTTTTTGGTGGCCGCCGCCATGGTCTCGGCCTGGTTGATCACCGTGGCCAACTTGCCCGCTCAGTTGATCGAGTTTTTGCAGCCCTTGCTGGACAGCCCCCGTTTGCTCATGTTCACCATCATGGTGATCATCATTGTGGTGGGTACCGCGCTCGACATGACCCCCACCATTTTGCTGTTGACCCCGGTGCTCATGCCGGTGGTCAAGGCGGCAGGCATCGACCCGGTTTATTTCGGCGTACTGTTCATCATCAACTGCGCCATTGGCCTGATCACGCCGCCCGTGGGCACGGTGCTCAACGCGGTGGCGGGTGTGGGAAAAATCAGCATGGACGAGGTGACCCGGGGCGTGATGCCTTTCCTGATCGCCCAGTTCAGCATCATGTTTGCTATGGTGGCTTTTCCTGCGCTGGTCATGGTGCCAGCCCGTTGGTTCTATTGATTCCTGGCTTTGTCGTCTGATCGGGTACGCCTGACGACCAGCCCCTTGATGCAAAGCGTACGTCCTTTACTTTTATTTTCTGGAGACAACTCATGAAACGTGTGTTCATCAAATCCCTGATTGCCACCGTCGCTTTGGCGGCAATGGGCGTGGCAACGGCGCAAGACAAAACCATCAAGTTCGCCAACCAGAACACGGCGGGACACCCCATCGTGCTGGGCATGGAAAAGTTCAAGGAAATCGTCGAGAAAAACTCCGGCGGCAAGATCAAGGTCAATGTGTTCCCGGGCGGTGCCTTGGGCAGCGACCAGGCCAACGTCTCGGCCATCCAGGGCGGCACTCTGGAGATGGCGTCCATGAACTCGGGCATCTTCGCCTCGCAGGTCAAGGAATTCGCCATCTTCGATTTCCCTTTCATGTTCGGTACGGGCAAGGAAGCCGACGCCGCTGTGGACGGTGCGTTCGGCAAGAAATTGCATGCCAAGCTGGAAGACAAGGGCATCATTGGCCTCGGTTTTTACGAGCTGGGCTTTCGCAACATCACCAACAGCAAGCGCGCCATCAACAAGGTGGAAGACCTCGAAGGCCTGAAGCTGCGCGTGATCCCCAACCCCATCAACGTGGATTGGGTCAAAGCCTTGGGTGCCAACCCCACACCCCTGCCGTTCCCCGAGTTGTATGCAGCGCTGGAACAAAAAGCCGTTGACGGTCAGGAAAACCCAGTGGCCACCATCAACGGTGCCAAGTTGTACGAAGTGCAAAAACACCTGGCCCTGACAGGGCACCAGTACAACCCGCAATCGGTGATCATCAGCAAGAAATTCTGGGAAAAGCTGTCGGCTGCCGAAAAGAAAATTGTGGCCGATGCGGCAACCGAGTCGGCCAAGTTTCAGCGAGAAAAAGCCCGCGCCCTGGAAGCCAGCATTTTGGACAACCTGAAGAAAAATGGCATGCAAGTGTCCCAGTTGCCTGAAGCCGAAATGGCCAAACTGCGCGACAAGATGCGCCCTGTGACCGCCAAGTATGGCGTCACCGTGGGCCAGGACTTGGTCAAGGAACTGCAAGCCGAAATCGAAAAGGTGCGTTTGGCTGCCGCTGCACCCGCCAAAAAATCGGGTAAATAATCCGCCAAGGCGCTTCGCTGCATATGCGGCGAAGCCCTTTTGTTTGAAAAAAAAGGATGAGTCATGAAAGTCTTGATGCTGCACGGCGTGAACCACAACATGTTCGGCAAACGCGACCCCAAGCAATACGGCACCATCACCTTGGATGAGATCAATGCCAACTTGCAAGCGCTGGGCAAAGAACTGGGCGCCGAAGTCGAGTGCTACCAGACCAATCACGAAGGTGACATGTGTGAGCGCATCCATCAGGCATTTTTTGACAAGGTCGATGCCGTGCTGATCAATGCCGGAGCCTGGACGCACTACAGCTATGCCATCCGTGACGCGCTGGCCGTGTTGACTTGCCCGATTGTTGAGCTGCACATGTCCAACATCCATGCCCGGGAAGAGTTCCGCCACAAGTCGGTTTTTGCCGAGATCGTCAAAGGGCAGATCTGCGGCTTTGGTGCCGACAGTTATTTACTGGCATTGCGCGCAGGCGTCTCGGCTGCACAAGCCGTTTGATGTGACAGACCGCTGGCCCCCAGGGGCCAGTGCGCGTCTGCCTGAATGACCGACAACTAAACCTCTATCCATGATCAACGGTAACACCGACATCATTGCCCACATCGGCTACCCCACGCACAGCTTCAAGTCGCCGATGATTTACAACCCGTACTTCGAGGATGCAGGCATCAATGCGGTGGTAGTGCCCATGGGCTGCAAGCCCGAGAACTACGCGGCCTTCCTGAAGGCGGTCTTTACCCTCGAGAACGTCAAGGGTGCGTTGATCACCATGCCCCACAAGGTCACCACAGTCGGCTTGCTTGATGATGTCACGGCGGCTGTGCGCGTGGCGGGTGCCTGCAATGCAGTCAAGCGCTTGACCGACGGCCGGCTGGTGGGTGACATGTTCGATGGCGCCGGTTTTGTGCGGGGCGTGCAGCGCAAGGGCTTTGACCTGACGGGCAAGCGTGCGCTGGTGGTGGGCACAGGCGGGGTGGGTTGTGCCATTGCGGCTTCGCTGGCCGGGGCAGGCATTGCCGCCATCAGCCTGTTCGATGTGGACACCGCAGGCTGTGCGGCCCTGGCCAAGCGCCTGAAAGACAACCACCCCCAGATCGAAGTTCGCACCGGCTCCAGTGATCCGGCCCAGCATGATCTGGTGGTGAACGCCACGCCCATGGGCATGAACGAGGGCGACCCGCTGCCGATGGATGTGTCTCGCCTGTCCCCCAACACCTTTGTGGGTGAGGTGGTGATGAAGGCCGAGACCACCGCCTTTTTGGCCGCTGCGCAAGCGCGTGGCTGCCGCACGCAGGTCGGCACCGACATGCTGTACGAGCAAATTCCCGCCTACCTCGACTATTTTGGCTTGCCAACCACCACCGCAGAGGTGCTGCGCCGCTTGGCCAAACTGAGTGACTGAGCCTTTGAACCCTGGGTGTTGAGGCTGAATGCCTGATTGGAGTGTTGAGATGCCCCTGAACCAAATTGACCGCGAAGCTGTTCCTGAAATGCCCAACCGACTGGGCCTTGCGGGCATTGAATTCATCGAGTACGCCACCAGCCGCCCACAGGCACTGGGCCAGGTGCTGGAGAACATGGGCTTTCGTCCGGTGGCCCGCCACCGTTCGCGTGAAGTGACTCTTTATCGCCAGGGCAGCATGAACCTGGTGGTCAACGCCAGCCCTGACGACGCGCGAGTCAGCGCCACGGTGGATGGCCAGCCCGTCATTTCGGGCGTGGCTTTTCGCGTGCAGGACGCCCTGAAGGCCCACACCCGTTGCCTGGAACTGGGGGCCTGGAGCGTGGGCAGCCATGCCCAAGCCATGGAACTGCACATTCCTGCCGTGCACGGCCCGGGTGGCAGTCGTTTTTATTTTGTAGACCGTTGGCAGGAGTTCTCGATCTACGACATTGACTTCAAACCCATCCCCACGGTGGATCCGAACCCGCCTGCTCTGGCAGGCATGAGCTACTTTGGCGTGGTTCAGTACATCGGCGCATCCCGCAGCGCCGACTGGCTGACTTATTACGAGCACATGTTCGACTTCACCCCCATTCCGGACGAAGAGCGCTTTGGCATCTTGCCCAAGGGCAAGCTGATGAAAAGCCCTTGTGGCACTTTTCTGTGGCAACTGGTCGAGCCCGAGCTCTGGATGGACAGCGAAGACAGCGCCGAATGCTTGCAACGCATTGGCTTTGGCGTGCCCGATGTGGGGCTGGCTGTGGCAGCGCTCAAGGCGCGCGGTGTCGAGTTTGTCGAATCGGCCCAGCTGCATCCGGAAGACCGGGGTGCACTGACCCGCGCTGCTCTGGGTGCCGTGGCGTTCGAACTCGTTCACCTGTAAAAGGAAATTGCCATGAATTTGCTGGACGGCTATGGCATGGACACCATCACCATGGCAGGCACCCTGGAAGCCAAGCTGGCGGCCATGAAGGAAGCTGGCTTTTCCCAGGTGATGTTGATGGCCCGCGACCTGGTTACACACCCAGGTGGCGTGAAGGCAGCGGTCGAGGCCGTGCGTGCCAGCGGCATGCGGCCCACTGGCTTTCAGGTGCTGCGTGACTTTGAAGGCCTGTCAGGCCACCTGCATAGCTACAAGCTCGACATTGCCAAGGCCATGCTGGAGATGTGCGCCGCCACGGGCAGCCAAGTTTTGCTGGCCTGCTCGTCCACCTCGCGCCATGCCACCCAAGACCTTGACCTGATCGCCGCCGACCTGAAAAAACTCGCCATGCTGGCGGTGCCCTTGGGCATCAAGGTGGCCTACGAAGCCTTGTCGTGGGGGCGCACCGTCAACGAGTTTCCTTCCAGCTGGGACGTGGTGTGCCGCGCCGACTGTCCCAACCTGGGCATAGGTCTGGATTCATTCCACATCTTTGCTGCCAAGACCTCGCTGGATGCCATCGAAGAGCTGGACCCCGCCAAAATTTTTCTGGTGCAACTGTCGGACTTTATGTGGCAAGAAACCCCCACATTTGAAGAGCGCATGACCACGGCACGCACCTTCCGCGTGTTTCCGGGGGAGGGTGTTCACAGTGAGCAACTGGCCGATTTGGTGCTGCGGCTCGACCGCATCGGTTACCGGGGCGATTACAGCTTTGAGGTCTTCAACGACGACTACCAGCAGCTGCCACTGGAAACCGTGGCCTACCGCGCCCGCAAGAGTGCAATCTGGTTGCAGCAGGATGTGCTGCGCAAATCTGCGCCGCTTCCTGAATGGACGCATCAGTAAGCTGATGTTTCAATGAATTAACAAAGCCGCAGACAGCGTTCTTATCGAAACAGACTGGGCGGAGAAATTACACCAAAATCCGGACCGATGCCGCCCGACGGGGGCTGTGGGCATTGCGCGCTCAACTGGATCGTGATGGTCTTGGCTTGTTTGGATGCACTGAGAACGCGGGCGCAAGAAAAGCCTGACACGGGGATGTCGGCATGTGCTGCAATGCTGTGCACCATGGGCAAAGTCACGTATTCACAAGATTTGTCTTTGGCTGCACTACAGTCACTGACCGTGTCATACAGGGTTGCTTTAGAGCCCGGCTCAATCCAGACTTTGTCGCCAATGCTCACGGCAACAGGGTTTCGGTCTTCCACCAGTTTCCTGAAGGTGTTCACATCATTTTTATCGGTCAGCAAAGAAGACCACTGGAAGGTTTTACAAGGGTCTGCTAAAGGTTTTTCGTCGAAGGCTTGCAGCACCAGTTCATAGGGCGCACCTGTCGCTGGGTTGATGGTGGGGGCGGGTGGCTTTGCTTGGCTGTTCCAGTAGGTGCTGTAAATACACTGGCTGGTCACCAACGGAAACAAACCGCCGGGCTCGATGGTGCCAGGGCTGGTGATTCCAGCCACCGAAGTCACCGAAACCGGCGTCGAAAAATTGTTCCACAAGCGGGCGAAAAATGTTGGAACCTCGCCATCATTTTGTCCTTGCCCCTTGGTCAACGTGACCTGAACTGCCGGCACATCGTTGGCGGTCGGGGTCATGGGCAGCAGCTGCAAAGCGGCATTGGCCAGTGTGGGATTCCAGTACCCCGATTGCACAGTGCCCACAGAGAGTTTGTGTCCATCGGCCGCGTTCAGCCAGATAGCCGATCTGGACTGTTCCTCTGCAGTGGCCCATTGTGGCGTGCTGGAGGTGCTGCTGCGCAGGTGTTTGGCCCCAGCCAGGGCTGCCGCATCGGCGGCGTTTTGCATTTCATTGCGGACTATGTGCAAATATGACACGTCAATCACAAGCGCCGTCACCCCCAGAAAAACCGGGAGCATCAAGGCCACAAGGATCGCCATCACACCTTGTTGCTGCCGCCTCGAAGGTCTCGGCGTCAACGATGCTGGTTTGCGAAGCAGCGAAAAAAACGGTGGGGATAGGGGTTTTTTTTTCATCATTCTCTCACCATGACAGTGGTTGAAGTCAAGACCAGGGGTGAGCCCATGGCACTGAGTAAATTGCCCAAACCCAAGCCCCTGAAGGTGTAAGACACGCGAACAGCCAGGTGGTCGGGGTCGGTTTGGGCAGGGAAATCTATTTTTAAGTTATCAGTAGTGCAGGCGTTAATGACGACTTGTGTTGATGGGCTGTTACCCAAGCTCACCAGCGATTTGCCTGCATAGGCTTGCACCCGATCGCAAATTTGATCAGGGGTGACCGCTGGAATCTTCAACACGATGCCCGCTCGAGCGCCTTCGCGACTGGCATTGGTGATCATCGCCTTGTCGTAAAGGGCGAAACCAAATTCAAGAATGCCAGACAAGATCAATACCAGCAGGGGCAAAAGCAGCCCGAATTCGACCGTCGCTAAGCCCATTTGGCGGTGTCTGGTGGCTCTTTTTCTAAGCCAACCCATGGGGGCGCCTGCACAGGCCTCAAGGGGGTAATTGACGTGATCCATGGTTCGAATCTTTCGCTTTGAACAATGACGAATGACAGGCCAACAAATGAATGGCGTGACTGGAATGGCATGACTGATGACACACCATATTTCAAGGCCCCACACCCAACAGTTTGAAATCACACACAAACCAAAAAATAGCGGGGGATGGATCCGGTACGAAAGCACACCCGTGTGATGCATCGAAAAGATATGGGCCGATCGGCTCTTTAAATCAGGTCAAACACCCTGGGTGTAAGCCGCTGTGCTGTGAGGGCGGGCAGTCTGAGCGCTGTAGGGTCTGCACGCAGACCCCTGTGCTTCGAACTTGAATCTACCTTTTCAAAAAGGAATATCCACCATGAAGCACGTCATCGATCTATTGAAAAATTTCACGCGTAATGAGTCTGGCACCACAGCCCTAGAGTACGGCCCGCTGGTTGCATGGGTCGCATGGGTGGCGTTGGGCATCACCGTCGGCACCGCCGCTTTAGGCGCCGAGTTGGGACTGTTTTTTGGCCGCATCGTCACAAGACATTCAACCGCTGTTTGAGCAGCAAGCAAGCCTTCTTTCATGCAAAGAAACTGCTCAATCTTTCAAAGCTTGTGAGTTTTCTAACAGACGTAAGCCCGCCTCATTTTTAAAGTCAATCCATGGCGGTGAATTGAAAAATCTACTGCCGTTGCAAAGTCTGCAGGGATGAGGTCTGAAATTTCGAAATCGGAATCGCTGTCTCGTGAATGCGGCTTGAAGTTCATCAACATTGATCTGGAGTTATGAATCATGAAGAAATATCTGCAAAACTTTATCAACGACGAATCGGGTGCCACCGCCATTGAATACGGCCTGCTGGCGGCATTGATATCCGTGGGGATTGCTGTAGCGGCGGGGACGGTGGGTGAGAAATTGGTTGATGTTTTTGAATACATTGAAGGTAAGCTTGTTGTACCCGCCTAATACATAAAGCTATAGAACCCAGAACCCAGTCATGTTTGCCCAGTCCATGGAGCTTGTCAGCCTGTTGGCCCTTGCAACTTTGCTGGTGCTGGCCGTCTGGCATGACCTGCTCAGGCGCAGGATCCCCAACACCTTGGTGCTTTGGGGGGCCCTCACGGCATTGGCTTTGTCGCTGACGCCACGCGGCATAGGGCTTGACTCGGCTTTGTTGGGCGGCATGGCTGGTTTTCTGGTGTTCTTTTCCATGTACCTGTTCAAGATGGTGGGCGCGGGTGACGTCAAGTTGGTCGCAGCCGTCGGCATGCTCGTCGGTTGGCCCGAGATGGCCCAAGTCTGCGTGGCCATCTTGATCACAGGTGGCCTGGTGGCCGTGGCCTGGGCGATCTGCACCTCCAGGCTGCAATCGGTCATGAGGAACATCCATACCGGTTTGATGCAAAACATCAGAACAGGGCAATGGCCGCAAATTGGGCAACCCCTGATCAGCCAGGTCTCGCATGAACGGGTTCCCTACGCCTTGGCCATCGGATTGGGCACGGCAGCGCATTTTGTGGTGACCCGCTGAGCGCGACGATACACGTATAGAAATAGGAAAAAAATGATGAACAAACGCCCTGTCTTGATGATGGCGGTGGCTGCCGCTGTGGCCCTGGTATCGGTCTCAGTTGCGGCTGTGTGGTTGCAAAAAAAAGACGAAAAAAGCACCATCAAAGTGGTGGTGGCAACGCGTGATCTGCAAATCGGAACCCGATTGCAGCCTTCCATGCTCGAGACCGTGAGTTGGCCCGTCTCTGCCCCCATCAAATCACCCTTGAACTCAACCGATAAAGCCTATGACCGTGTCATCAATATGCCGGTATTGAAGGGCGAGCCCATTCTTGAGACCAAGTTGGCCGCGTTGGGTCAGCAAGGGGGCTTGTCCTCTGTGTTGAAAGACGGCAAGCGCGCAGTGACTGTGAAAGTCAATGAAATTGTCGGTGTTGCCGGCTTCGCTTTGCCAGGCAATTACGTAGATGTGATGGCCAACATACCTGACAAAGACAACAACCCGGTCTCCAAAATCGTGTTGGAGAGGATTCAGGTCCTGGCCGTTGCACAAGATGTCGCCAGCAATGAGAACAAGCCGCGGGTGGTGAGCGCCGTGACCCTGGAGGTCACGCCCCAAGAGGCAGAAATCATTGACCTGGCTCGAAGCGTGGGCGCACTGTCTTTGGTGTTGCGCAGCCAGATCGATGCCGCCAGTGTCGAGACGATAGGTTCTCGCAAAGCCGATTTGCTGGAGCGCACCAGCCAGTTGGGCAAGCAGGCAGCCGATGCCAGCTCCCGTGCCGGCAAGACTGAACCTGTCCAGACCGCGGCCGCCCGTCCAGTCAAGCGGGCCAACCCGGTCACGCCACCGAAAGTGACCGAAAAACTGGAAGTGATTCGCGGGATGAGCAAGTCCCAAGAGTCGGCCGAATGAACCGAGATTTCAAGAGAGACCCCACCACCATGAAAATAACAAACCCTACTGTGTTGGCACATGGCTTGGCCATCGCGTTGACTTTTTCGCTGCCTCTGACTGTGCATGCCGCCGAGACCAATTCGCCCGTGCCAAAAAAATCACCCCAGGCCCTCGCCACGGCAACGGCCACGGCCACGGCCAAGGCCAATGTTGCAAAAGAGGTTGTTGTGCAAGGCCCTGTGGAGTTGCTGCCCGGTGTCGATCTGAACACAGGAAAGTCCACACTTTTAAGGCTGGCTGAACCTGCACTGCGCATATCGATTGGCAACCCCGATGTGGCCGATGTCACCTTGATCAATGCCAAAGAGGTGTATGTGCTTGGCAAGAAAACCGGCATCACCAATTTGATCGTCTGGTCCGCCAATGGCAAAACCACATTGCGCGATGTCGCGGTGGGCCTGGACACTGGGGCGTTGCAAAACCGACTCGCAAAATGGGTGCCCACCCCAGAGCCTTTGATGGTGGATGTGATGGCAGACACCGTGGTCTTGCGTGGGCGTGTGCCCGATGCCACCAAGCTGCAGCGCATTGTGAGTTTGGCCGAGGCCTACACAGGCGGCAAGAAGGTCATCAACATGCTTCGCGTGGAGGGCTCGCAACAGGTCATGCTCGAAGTCAAGGTGGCAGAAGTTTCCCGCACCCTGCTCGATGAGCTCGGTGTCGACATCAACCTCACCCGCACGGCGGGCAGTACTTCTGTGTCTTTGCTCTCACAGTTTTTGTCCGGCGGCGCAACGGCCGTCACTGCTGCCAGTGCCAATGGCCTGACCACCATCACCTTGACGGCAGAAATGAAAAAGGGCTTGGTCAAAATACTGGCCGAACCCACCATCACGGCCATGAGTGGGCAGCAAGGGTCATTCCTGGCTGGAGGGAAAATTTTCATTCCAGTGCCCTCAGGTAACACTGGCAACATCGTGCTGGAAGAAAAAGAATTTGGCGTTGGCCTGACATTCACGCCGACTGTTCTTGAAGAGGGCTTGATCAATTTAAAAGTCACGCCTGAAGTCTCAGAGCTCTCGCAATTGGGGGCAACTGTGAAGGCGCTGAACGGGCAGGTGAGTGTGTTGCCCTCCATCACCACCAGGCGTGCGTCAACCACGGTCCAGTTGCGCGATGGCGAAAGTTTTGCCATTGGCGGATTGATCAAAAGCAACGTGACCGAAGCGATCAGGGCATTGCCCTTGTTGGGTGAGCTGCCTGTGTTGGGTGCATTGTTCAGAAGCAATTCATTTCAAACCGAAAAATCAGAACTGTTGTTTGTGGTGACCCCCAGGTTGTCCAAAACAGCCGACATGGCTTTGGCATTGCCCACGGACAATTTCAAGCCGCCCACGCGCTCTGAGTTTTTGATAGAAGGCCTGTTGGAAAAGCCCAGCCCAACGGATGAAGGGTCTGCAGCAGCGCAAGCAGAGACTGCGCCCGAAGTGACCCCCAAACCATGATTTCAGGAAACCAGCCATGACCAAAAATGATTTCAAATTGTCCCGCCCAAGCGGATGGGTGATTTTCTTGAGCCTGAGCATCACGGGTTGCGCAAATGACGCCTATGTGACGGCACCCAATTTTGGCAGCGCAGTCCGAAAAGCCGTGAGTGCACAAACCTTGAACCAGGATGCAGGCAAGCAACAGACTGCCAAAGCGGGCGCAGACGGCGTGATCATGAAGTCAACCGTTGACCGCTATCAAAGCACTTATGAAATGCCACCACCGCCTGTCAATGTGTTCAACATTGGTGTGGGTGGTTCGCCCGGCGGCACTGGCCGATGAAAGGACTGACATGAACACCTATTTATTGGCATCCGATGCCGCCATGGTCGAACTTTTACGCACCACAGTGCAATCGCTGAGCCTGACCGTGAAGTCGTCTTTGGTGAGAGAGCCCAGAAAATCCCTGTTGCCTTTGGTTAAAAACCTCGAGCCAGGCATTTTGCTGGTGTGCAGTAGTCAGTCGCAATTGACGGAAGATCTCAAGGTTCTTGAGTCAATGACCTGGTCGAATCCCCAAGTCAGTGTGATTTTGATCAGTGAGGCGGATAGCAAAGAAGATCTCGTTCTTGCCATGCGATCTGGCGTGCGAGAGGTGGTGGCGTCACCGCCCAGCCAGGATGAGCTCATAGCGGCATTGCGCCGTGTGATGACGCATTATCAAAAAACACAAGGGCAGGGCGATGCCTATGTTGGACACGGACAAATACTGGCGTTTATTTCTTGCAAAGGGGGCTGCGGTGCCACATTTTTGGCCACCAATATGGCTTATTTGATGGCGGACCAATTCAACCGCCGCTGTGCGTTCATCGACCTTGATTTGCAATATGGCGATGCTTCTTATTACTTGAGCCATGACGAGAACAAAAACAACATCAGCGATTTAACGCAACAGATCGATCGCCTGGATGCGCAGTTGTTGTCCAGTTGCATGCAGAGCATCAGTCCGCGCTTGAACTTGCTGGCCGCACCGGATGAACCAGGCGTTGCCTTGGCCATCACGGCCAACCAACTGGAGCAGGTGCTGACCTTGGCCAACCGGATGCACGAAATCGTTGTGCTGGATCTTGACAGCACCATTGATGCGGTCACGCTCAAAGCGCTTGACATGGCCGATGTCGTCTATTTGGTCATTGAAGGCAGCTTGCCAGTGGCGCGCAATGCCAAACGCATCGTCAAACTCTTCCGATCGCTTGGCTATGGCGACGAAAAACTTCGTCTGGTGGTGAATAAATACCAGCCCGATGAGCTGCTGGACGTCCCCACCATTGAACAAGCTGTTGGGCTGAAAGTTCACCGCACCATCCCCAATCAGGTTCATGCGGTGACAGAGGCCTTCAATTTGGGAAAGCCCCTTGAACTTTTGCATCCTCAAAATGGTGTCCTGAAAGCCTTGCGGGAAATGACGTCGGTGTTATTGCACGCGCCATTGCCCAAACCCCGAGGCTGGATTGATCGCTTGATCGGTAAAGCCGCATGACTTTGGCCCAGGACAAAGAGGAGACCGCTTTGAAAATTGATATTCGCCAGCAGTTTGAATCTCAAACACCCACGCCCATATTGTTGGGGCCCGGATTGGCCGCCACGCGGGTGACTGCGGTGAGGCTCGAGAAAATCAAGTCGCAGATACACCGAGAAATATTGGCACAAGTCGATCTGCGCCGCATGGAGACCATTTCTCCCGAAGCCCTGCGCTTGGAACTGAAGAATTTGACCGAGCGCTTGCTGGATGAAAGCAGCATGGTGATCAATGAGTCCGATCGTCGCCAGATTGTTCAGGGCATTCAAGACGAAATGCTGGGTTTAGGGCCCATTGAGCCCTTGCTTGCAGACCCTGGCGTTTCTGATATTTTGGTGAATGGCCCTTACAAGGTTTATGTAGAACGCAAGGGCAAAATTGAGGCCACCAACATCGAATTTGACAGTGAGCCCCATTTGATGCGGGTGATTGACCGCATTGTTTCGCGCATAGGTCGCCGCGTGGACGAGATGAATCCTATGGTGGATGCCCGGCTGCCCGACGGATCGCGTGTCAATGCGGTGATTCCACCGCTGGCGATTGATGGGCCCTTGTTGTCCATCCGCCGTTTTTCAGTGGTGCCCTACACCATGGTGGACTTGCTCGGATTTCAGACGCTCAACGCCGAGATGGCTGAACTCATCAATGGCTTGGTCAAGGCCAAAATAAATTTGCTGGTATCGGGCGGAACGGGCAGCGGTAAGACCACCTTGCTCAACGTGATATCGGCCAGCATTCCCCATGATGAACGCATCGTCACCATCGAAGATGCGGCTGAGTTGCAACTGCAGCAGCCCCATGTGGTGCGCATGGAAACGCGTCCGCAAAACATTGAGGGCAAGGGCGAAATCAGCCAGCGCGCTTTGCTGCGCAACAGTTTGCGCATGCGGCCTGACCGGATCATTTTGGGCGAGGTTCGAGGTGCCGAGGTGCTGGACATGCTGCAGGCCATGAACACAGGCCACGATGGCTCGATGACCACCATCCATGCCAACACACCACGAGATGCCACGACACGTCTGGAACACATGCTGGGTATGGCCGGCTTGAACGTCGATGTGCGCTCCATGCGCCAGCAAATCAGTGCGGCCTTGTCGGTGATCATTCAGGTCTCAAGGTTGTCTGATGGCCGACGCAAGTTGACCAGTCTTCAGGAAATCACGGGCATTGAAGGTGATGTGATCACCATGCAAGAGATCTTCAAGTTTGACCAAACAGGCATTGCACCCGACGGTCAGGTGCAAGGGCGATTTGTAGCCACAGGGATTCGTCCCAAATTTGTACAACGTCTCAAGACCCGTGGCATTGCCTTGCGTGATGATCTTTTTGATCCCATACGTTTCCGGAGTGCATGATGGATATTCTTTATTGGTTCGTTTTGGGGGCATGTGGTCTGGCCAGTTTTTTGATGCTGATTGGCTTGTACGAAGCCTGGGGTGAGTATTGGCATCCACGTCAAAGATTGCTCGATCAGCGCATCCATCAGATGCTCAAAATTGAGCAACGGCATTTGCCCACGCCATTCGTTCAAACAAGGTTGTTCAGCCGCTTCAAGTTTCTAGACAAGCTCTTGAGATGGCTTCCTGGCAGCCAGACTTTCGACAAATTCCTCCGACAAACCGATCTGTCTTTGGATGTTTCTCAGGTTATTTTGGTCATGCTTTTGCTGGTCGTGACGGGTGGTTTGCTGGGTTACATCCTGGGTTTTCCAGCAAGCCTGACACTGCTGTTGATGGCGCTTTTACTGGCGAGTTCAATTTATTTTTTAAAGCATCAACGGACCAAGAGAATCGAGGGCATTGAAAAACAATTGCCGGACGCACTGGATCTGATGGTGCGGGCGCAGCAATCAGGGCATGCCTTCACCAGTGCGCTTCAAATTACGGCTGCAGAGTCCAGGCCGCCCATTTCCATTGAGTTGCGCAAGGTGTTCGATGAAATCAATTTGGGCATGAGCATGCAGACCGCCATGTCGAATTTGGCGGCACGTGTGGACAGCAAGGAAATTCGATATTTTGTAGTGGCCGTATTGATTCAGAGCGAAACAGGCGGAAACTTGGCAGAGGTTTTGAAAAAAACGGCCACACTGATCCGAGAGCGCCAAAAAATTGCGGGCGTGGTGCGTGTCCTGTCTGCTGAGGGCCGAATTTCGGCCTGGATTTTGTCGCTCTTGCCTTTTTTGCTGGCATTCCTTTTGTACCTCATCAATCCAAAGTTCATTTCTGCACTTTGGAAAGCACAGATGGGTCTGGTGATGTTGGGTGTTTCCCTTGGCTTGATGCTTGTGGGTGTTTTGTGGATGTCCCGTCTTGTTCACATCAAGGTCTGAAAGAGTCACATGTCCACTTTAAACATCATTTTTTTGATCTCTCTTTTCTTGCTTGTTGCTTCTTTGATCTATATGGCACTGGCCCAATGGGTTCCCAGTGATCTGGATAAGCGGCGCATGAATTTGATCCATCATGCCCAACCTCAAGCCAATGCATGGCTCACGCGTTTGCAACGAAAAATGACCGACTTGCTGTTGTGGTTGGGGCCTTGGGCGGGCTCTCCAAATTCGGAGGACGCCATGGAGCCATCGGATTTACAGATCAAATTTCTGAATGCCGGTCTACGTTCCAGCATGGCGAGCTCTGTGTATTTGGGTTTTAAAACATTGCTGACATTTTTGTTGCCTGGCGTTTTGTGGCTGCTGATGTGGGTTTTTTCTGTTCATAAAGACGATCTATTTTTTTGGACCAGCATGATGGCAGCGGCTGCCGTCGGTTACTACATACCCAACGTCGTATTGCATGTTTTAGTGAGTAAACAGCATAAGATTTTGTTTCATGCGGTGCCGGATGCGCTCGATTTGATGCGCTTGTGTGTGCAGGCCGGTTTGGGCCTGGATGCCGCACTGGAAAGGGTGGGGCGCGAGATGCGATTGTCTTATCCCCAGCTCTCAGATGAGTTTGCCTTGACGGGGCTGGAGTTGCGGGCGGGGTCTTCCCGAGCTGAAGCATTGCGGCACTTGTCCCAACGCATGGGCTTGCCTGATATTGAAGGACTGGTGTCGATGCTGATTCAGGCCGACCGATTTGGCAGCAGCATTGCCGAATCGCTGGAAGTCCATTCGGATGCGCTCAGAACCAAGCGGCGATTGATCGCTGAAGAGGCGGCGGCCAAACTCCCCGTCAAATTGCTGATCCCTTTGATTTTTTGTGTATTTCCTGCGCTGATGACGGTCTTGTTAGGACCTGTGGTGATCAGCATCACTGAGAATTTCTTCTCACTGGTCAAGTCTTGAGTGAAGCAACGAGCTGGCCAAGATCATTGTCGTCAAACACAGGGCTGTAGGTTTGGCCCTGTAGGCCATGCACCACATAGCGATGTGAACCATCGTGGTCGCGAGGGCGTTTCATCAGGGCGTCCAGTGTGTTCAGTGAACTGCGCGCTTGCTGGTCCCGTGCGGCCAGCGCCATAAATCACCATGCCGACCTTCACCAAGGGCATGTCCACGTGGGTTCGCTCAATTGTGAGATTCGATACAGACAGGCTTGTGAGAATCTTTCACCATGGACGTGTTGAGTTTTCTACACCTTACCCATGAAAGAGAGAAATTGATGAGTCCAGTCTTTGCATTCAACAAGTGGCCGCGCGCTTTAGGTGCGGTATCGAAGCTGTCTGTAGCGGTGTCTGCGGCGACCCTGCTGCTGGCCTGTGGTGGACAGGGCGATGGCAGTATTTCGGCGAATAGCGGGGCTGAAGTGGTGCTCAAAGCGGGCGAGGCCGCTGTAATCGTCGGCTCGCTGGAGAGCGTTAAATATCGCTTGACTAACATGACTTGGTCCGTCATGCCCTTGGTGGCCACCAACCCGGATTTGACGTTGCTGAATGAGGACTGCGAAGTGGCCATCAAGAATGATTCCTTGACGCCGACCCTTGCGACGTCTACATCACCTGCCGGGTCCGGGGGAAGCGACTGGCAATGCAAACTCGTTGTGGGTTTAAAAGATAACGTCAGCACCGATGCTTTGTATGACTTGACGCTCTCTGGCATGAATGAGTTGAATCGGCAGGTCACCTACAAACGCACCTTGCGTGTGCAGCCTAACCCGACTCTTTTTGGGTTTGAGCCATCGTTGGCAGTGCCAAATAACTTTGTCATTCAGCCCGTTTCCAGTGTTTGCAAGCCAGGATTTTCTGTGGCTTTGAATGCCGTAAGTACAGACGCTACTGCGAAGTCTGTTTTTTACAGATGGCGCATTGTTCAGGGACCAACTGTTTTTCTTGCGGGCGCCAACACGTCACAGCTCGGATTCATCACGCCCTTGGTGAGTGAGTCTACTGTGATGGTGGTACAACTTGAGACCAGTCAGACGGCTTTCACAGACGACACCCCGGTGGCAAACTCCGCCACGTCGGTGATTCATGTTGATCCGACTTACCTGTCTCCATCCTGTTTTTCTAACTGATGGCTCTGCTATCAATGCAGGCCATAATCACGCCGGAGCCCACGCCTGTGGGCGACTGGTTTGAGGCACACCGAGTGCTGTGTACATAGTGTCGTGCATGGATTCTTGGCATATTTTCGGTGCGCAATGCCACTTCATTCTGAAAATAAAGAACAGATTTTTGGATTGACACTCGATTCTGTTTGGTTGTGCAGTTGGGCCCTGATGCCCGTTGTACAGACAAGGTACGGTGTGTACTGAAATTATCAGCTATCCACGCAATGCGTCACCCCGTTGCTGTGTGTTCAGGTAAATGCCCATCTGTGCTTCTTGCTTCGGGTGACTCAGCCCGACTCATTTTTGCAGACCCTGCACACTCAACAGAGTAGATTGCTGAGCAGCACCGTTTTCCTGGATGGGTTGTTTTCTTCTTTTATTCACTTCAGGTGCAAACAGGCGAGTCAATACTTGACCCGCCTGATGCACTCACTGCACCATCACACTGCAAAATTTTCCAGATCAAGGCTGGTGGCGTTCACGCCCAGCAGCAGGATGGAAATTTCAGCGGGGTTGCCGCCTGATACGTTGCCGTTGGTATCCACAAAAACCAAAGTGTCCGCCATCTGTTGCTCTGCCCAAATGGCATTGGCTTGTGGTCCTTCTGCAAATTCCAAAACCGAGCCGAAGGCGCTGAAATCAATGCGGTCAACAGCGACTTCGAAGTCGGTGATGGTCTCCATGCGGCCCCCTTCATGGCCAGAGTCCCCGCCATCGTCCTCGTGACCATCGCTCATGACCGTCGCGTCATCATGGCCGCCTTCATCCTCATGCCCCCCCCCGCCATCTGAGCCTCCGCGTGCAGGTGCGTCACTGTTCGCCGTGTAGACGAACACATCGGCGCCATGGCCACCGGAGAGGGTGTCTGGCCCTGCGCCACCGACCAAAATGTCTTTTCCATTGCCGCCCATCAATACATCAGGCCCACCTTCACCCATCAACAGGTCTTTGCCATTGCCGGTGTCCACCGTATCGGGTCCGCCGCCAGCCCAGACTTCGTCCTGGCCATTGCCTGTGGTAATGGTTTGGGGCCCCCCGCCGGCTTCAATGAGGTCGTCAAACTGGGTGCCTGTGATCACTGAGCTGCCATCTCCATGGTCTCCGTCATCACCTTCCTCATGACCTTCGCTGTCTTCAGACAGGGCGCTGACCATGCTCAACTCGTCTGCGCTCAGTGCCATGGCCGGTTCAGCAAGTGGCATAACAGGTTCAGCGATTTGGACAGCACCTGTTTCGTGCATGAAATTAATCACTGCGCGTGCGTCATCCGCAGCTTGCGCAAAGTCGTTCACACCCGATGTGGTGGCACTCCTGCTTTCAAAGGTTTTGCCATCAACGCTCAGGGCCAGATAGCTATCGGTCCATGAAGTGTTTTCGAAGACTGCTTCCAGCAGGCTCTTTTGGACCAATTCCAGGTTGTTCGGATCGCCATTGGTATCTTCGTACCACTGCAACCAAGTGCCTTCAAAACGTGCTTCACGGTCGTAGTTGTAGCTTTCCTGGTTGCCATTGGTGAAGTCAAAGTAGGTCACTTGCAAATCACCTTCGACCTGCAATACCGTATTGACCCCGAGCACGCTGTTTTGGTAAAGAACGGCGTCCAGGCTAATGGGCGATTCTTTGGAGAAGGCGGCACCAAGAAGACTTGAAGGGTCCCAGTCAGGCGCGCTGCTATTCCCCCCTAAAAGCGCTTTCAATTCATCCGGCCAATGGTCAGTCACTGCGGGCCAGGAGGAATCGCCACCAGCGGTCATCAGGTATTGATAAAGCGCCAGATTCTCGAGCGGTGAATCGATGGTCACGTCATCGCAGACGATGCGACCAGCCGGGTCGACAGAGACAACTGCTGCAGCCTCTATTTTCTCTAGCGCCACATTCAAAGATTTCAGCATCACTTTGTCAGGCGCACGTGCCACGTTGGCACGTTCCAGTTCGACGGTTTGTGCAAATTGCAGTTGGTCGGGTGGTATCTCATAGTCACCATCGGTGTTGGCTACAAAATAAATGGGAACGCCATTTGTTCCTACAAGAATGGGCTGGCCATTGGCATCCAGCAATGGTTCGCCATTTCCGTCGCCATTGGTGGGGTCCACATCCCGCAGCAGCACGTATTGGTCGCCGTAGAGATCCCCTTTTTTGCTGCCTGCGCCATCAGGTTTCCCACCACCGGATCCGCTGCCACCGCCTTCGCCAGATCCACCGCCAGATCCACCGCCACCGCTGCCACCGCCACCGCTGCCACCGCCACCCACGCCGCTACCGCCTCCACCGCCAGAGCCGCCGCTACCACTGCCACCTCTAGCGCTATAGGCAGCAACGGACACTAGACCGACTGGTTCAAGTGAATCGAAAGGCTCTGTGTTCTTCGAGCTGGACGAATATTTAGAATTTTTCATGATTTTCCCTTTT
>NZ_JBIKHV010000112.1:0-6405 GCF_044361985.1 Limnohabitans sp.
CGCAATGCTGTGCCGGTCGGTCACATCCAGCTCGACCACATGCGCATCGCCACCCGCAGCCTCGATCTCGGCGCGCAGGTCTTTGAGTTTCTCGACCCGGCGGCTGGCCAGCACCACGCCCGCACCGGCTGCGGCCAGGGTTTTGGCAAATTGGGCGCCCAGGCCACTTGATGCGCCAGTGACAAAGGCCACGCGGCCAGACAGATCGATTTCGTACGCCATGACAATTCCTTCCAGGGGGTTCGTGTTTGCTGCTGAAAACAGCTATCCCCATTGTGCGGGGGAATGGCCCTCAAGACGCATAAAATGAGTCACCCGCCCGACACGCTGCGTGCACGAGGCCTCCAGCATTCACAACTTCCCAAAAGAGACGTTCATGAGCCCCGAAGAAATTCTCAGCACCTACGGCCCCCGCGAATCCATGCCCTACGACGTGGTCGTGGTGGGTGGCGGCCCCGCCGGCCTGTCGACCGCGATCCGCTTGAAGCAACTGGCCGCCGAAAAAGGCACCGATGTGTCGGTGGTCGTGCTGGAAAAAGGCGGCGAGCCAGGTGCCCACATTTTGTCGGGTGCCATCATGGACCCCAAGGCCCTGACCGAACTCTTTCCCGACTGGAAAGCCATGGGCGCACCGCTCAACCAGCCCGTGACAGACGATGCCTGGAGCTTCCTGTCAGAGACCGGTGCCACCCGCACCCCCGGCATTTTCTTGCCCGAGTGCGCGCAAAACCACGGCAACTACATCATCAGCCTGAGCAATTTCACGCGTTGGTTGGCTCAGCAGGCTGAGAACCTGGGGGTCGAGATTTTCCCGGGCTTCACCGCCGCAGAGGTGCTGTACAACGACGACGGCTCTGTGAAAGGTGTTGCCACCGGCAATCTGGGCATTGGCAAGGACGGAGAGCCGACCGAGAACTTCCAGCTCGGCATGGAATTGCACGGCAAGTACACGGTGTTCGCCGAAGGCGCACGCGGTCACTTGGGCAAACAACTGATTGCCAAATACAAGCTCGACGAAGGCCGTGATCCTCAAACCTATGGCATCGGCATCAAGGAAGTCTGGGAGATCGACCCGTCACGCCACACGCCCGGGTTTGTCATGCACACCGCTGGCTGGCCCATGAACAACGACACCTACGGCGGCGCTTTCATGTACCACATGGAAGACAACAAAGTGGCCATTGGCTACGTGGTCGGCCTGGACTACGCCAACCCCTGGCTCAGCCCGTTTGAAGAGTTTCAGCGCTGGAAGACCCACGCCAACATCAAGTGGTACTTCACCAATGACCAGGGCGAGGTGAACGCCAAACGCATCGGCTACGGTGCCCGCGCCATCACCGCAGGCGGCCTGATGAGCCTGCCGAAAACCGTGTTCCCGGGTGGCGCCTTGGTGGGTTGTGATGCCGGTTACCTGAACGTCAGCCGCATCAAGGGCAGCCACGCCGCCATAAAGACCGGCATGCTGGCGGCCGAAGCAGCGTATGACGCCATCGTGGCGGGCCGCGAGCACGACGAGCTGAGCGCCTACCCCGAGGCTTTCGAGGCCAGCTGGCTGCACACCGAGCTGAACAAGTCGCGCAACTTCAAGGCCTGGTTCAAAAAAGGCCTGACAGTGGCCACCTTGATGAACGGCTTTGAGCAGTTTGTGCTGCGCGGTCATATCCCCTGGACGCTGCGCCGTGACAAGCCGGACCACGTCTACCTCAAGCCAGCAGCCGAGTGCGAGCAAATTGTCTACCCCAAGCCCGATGGCAAATTGACGTTTGACCGCCTGAGCAGCGTGTTCATCAGCAACACCAACCACGAAGAAAACCAGCCAGCGCACCTGACTTTGAAAGACGCTTCGGTGCCCGTGGGCATCAACCTGGCCAAGTTTGGCGGCCCTGAAAGCCGTTACTGCCCGGCCGGTGTTTACGAGTACGTGAAGAACGAGGACAACAGTGATCGCCTGCAGATTAACGCGCAAAACTGCGTGCATTGCAAGACTTGCGACATCAAGGACCCGACGCAAAACATTGTCTGGGTCACGCCAGAAGGTGGAGGCGGGCCGAACTACACGGGGATGTAAAGCACCGCTCAGTCTTTGGGTGCCAAGTCGATGTCCACAATGAGTTGGCCCAGGGCTCCCTGCAGCAAAGCGGTGTCGGTTCCTGCAGCCATCATGGTGTAACCCATGGCCTTGGCACGCTCTACCCAAGCCTTGTCAGTCGCCATGAAGCCGGCGATCTTGCCGTGTTTTTTGGCCACTTGAGCCACATGCTTCATGGCCGCCAAAAAGTCCGGGTGATCGAATTGTCCCGGTATGCCCATGAAGTTGGACAAGTCAAAGTGGCCCACCCACAACACATCCACGCCATCTACTGCGGCGATCGCCTCCACATTTTGTAAACCTCGTTCTGTTTCGATTTGGGCAATTAGCAAGGTTCGTGCATGGTAGTCGCGCATTTTTTCAGCGACGTCCCCCCCGAGGTAATCACATTGGGCAAAGCCGAATGCGGCCCCACGCCGGCCTTCAGGCGGATAACGGCATGCGCGCGCCAATGCCTCAGCCTGCTCCTGACTTTCAACCATCGGCACCATCACGCCTCTGGCACCCAAGTCGAGCGCCCGAGCTATCCAGGTGTACTCGCCTGTGGGCACGCGAACCATGGGCTCCATCTCCAGGCCTCTCGTCGTGGCGAACAACCACTTCAAGGTTTCAAAACCCAGTCCGGTGTGCTCCATGTCGTAAATGGCAAACCGAGCCCCAGCGTTGGCCAGAATTCGGGAAATTCCAGGGGTGAAAAACTCAAAAATCATGGCGCCGGCCACGACTTCACCGGACATTAAAACGGGTTTCAAATGGGAAGAGTGGCTCATGGCTTGACCTTGATTTGAATCTGTGAAAAGACTTAAGTGTTAACTACATACGGTGGCCTGCGCCCGTTCATCACATCGATGACAGCTCGAAAGGCACTGGCAGCCAGGGCTTGCATGCACTCATCGGTAAAGCAGATGCCGTGTGGCGTGACAATCACGTTGTCGAGTTGCAAAAGTGGGTTATCGGCGGGTGTGGGCTCAACCTCGAACACATCCAGTCCTGCCCCAGCAATCTGATGCCCTGCCAATGCAGCGTAAAGAGCCGATTCATCGACGATGGGTCCACGCGCCGTATTGATCAGGTAGGCCGTCTTTTTCATCAAGCCCAGCAAGCGCGCATCCACTAGGCCCCTGGTCGTGTCATTTAAGGGACAGTTGACCGTCAGAAAATCTGATCGCGCAAACAAACTTTCCATATCCACAAGTTCCACCCCGAGGGACGCCATCAAGTCTTTGTCGGCATAGGGGTCATGGGCAATGAAATGCATGTCGAATGGCTTGGCCAGGCGAAACATCTCGGCACCGATATTGCCCACCCCGATGGAGCCCAGAACCCTGCCCGTCAGGCCCGTACCGATGTGGTCGGATTTCTCTGCCCACCTGCCCGCTCGGGTCAACCTGTCCTTGATACCCACCTTGTGCGCCAGCATCAGCATAAAGGTGATGGCCGAAACCGCTACCGGGCGTCGAACGCCGTCCGGTGCAATCGTCAGCAGGATGCCCGCCTTTTCGCAACTGGGGACATCAATCGTGTCGTAACCAACGCCAAACCGAGCAATCAATTTCAAACGAGGATTGGCGGTGTGCAGACTGTCAGGGGTGAATCTGGTCAGCATGGCGCAAATGGCGTCGTAGCGCTCAACCTGTTCGGGTCGAATCACGGGAGTGTCGTCCATGTACTCCCATTGCAGACCTGGCTGGTTCAAGATTTCAAAGACTTCTTGTCCAAAAATGGGTTGGCCATTGCTCATCAAAACATCGGGGGTGATGCCCACACGAAATTGAACGGGGACGGTGTTGCTCATGATGCTCCATGCAGTGTGTGAAAAAGGCTTTCAGCTTCCCATCGCCTGATCGGCGCCCCGGTTATTTCAGCCAGGGGCCGACTGTGAAGGGCCATTTAACGCCAAATTGACCCCAGATTCAACAAGCAACGGGCAATTGAGCAAGCTTCGCGCCCCCTCGAAAACCCGTATTGGCGAATGCGTCATGAACCCCATAATCCATTTGTATGACAAGTTGATTCCCAGCTTGTTTTCAGGAAACCATCCACGAGGAGCATTCAATGAAATTGAGCAAACTGATGATAGGCCTGGGTATGGCCATGGGTTTAATGACCGCAGCGACTGCGCAAATCACCATGCGCAACGCGATCTCTGTCGCAGAAAATTCTCACGCTGGTGAGGCGGTCGTCACTTTGGCCAGAGAGGTTGAAAAGCGCACCAACGGGCGCATCATCATCAAAAATTTCTTCTCAGGTTCATTGGGTGGTGAGCGTGAGGTCATGGAAGCAGTGCAACTGGGCACCCAAGAGTTGGGCCATGGTTCAACTGGCCCCGTGCCCAACTTTGTGCCCGAAACAGCCATCCTGGATGTGCCGTTTTTGTTCCGCGATAAAGCCCATGCACGAGCTGTGCTCGATGGTCCTATCGGACAAGAGTTGTTGGCCAAATTTGAACCCAAAGGCTTCAAGGCGCTGGCTTGGACTGAAAATGGCGTTCGCCACATGACCAACAACAAGCGTTCAGTCAATGCCCCAGATGACCTGAAAGGTCTGAAAATGCGCACCATGGAAAACCCGGTGCACGTTGCAGCCTACAAAGGCCTGGGCATTGTGACCACGCCCATGGCGTTTCCGGAGGTTTTCACCGCTTTGCAGACCGGCACCATCGATGGCCAAGAAAATCCACTTTCGGTGATTCTGGCCGCCAATTTCGATCAGGTGCAAAAACACATCACACTCACCGGGCATGTTTACTCGCCCTCTGTTTTCATCATGAACAAAGCTGTTTTTGACAAACTCAGCAAAGCCGACCAACAGATTTTTTTGGATGCAGCCAAAGAAGGTGCCAAAGCCAACCGAGCCCGTGTTGACAAGGACGATGCAGGCGGTGTTGCTGAATTGCGCAAACGTGGCATGACCGTTGTTGAAAATGTAGACAAGGCCAAATTCATCGCCACGATGGGCCCTGTGAACGCAGAGTTTGAAAAGAAATTTGGCAAAGCTAACTTGGACCGCATTCGCAACTACAAGTGATCTGAGCCTTATTTGTGATGCCCGACCAGCGTATGCTGGCGGGCGTTTTTTCTTTAAAGCAAAGCCACGGGCCGATGAAACAACTTTTTTTGCGCTTCGAGCACTGGACCACGTCATTTTCGATGATGGTCGCCTGCCTCATGATGGCCTTGGCCTCCGGCTTTGGCATCCACCAGATCGTGACCCGATTCATCCTCGAGTCCCCCGCTGAATGGACCGAAGTGCTCATCCGTTTCAGCCTGATCTGGATGGTATTTCTGGGCATTCCCACGGCTTTCCGGCAAGGCGCCATGGTGAGCGTGGACATGCTGTACCGCATGAGCGGTGAGCGCATGCGCCGCGTTCTGGACAGCGTGGTAGCCATTGCGGCGCTCGCGCTTTGCGGCATCATTTTGTGGTGGGGCTGGGACTATGCCAACCGAGGCAGCGTTCAGTCCATGATCGGCCTCGATGACGTGTCCATGTTCTGGGCTTACCTGGCCATGCCGGTGGGCGCTGTGTTCAGCATCATCGGCATCATCGGTTTTTGGCTCGATCCCATCCGCATGGAAATGGAGACTGCACAATGAGCTTCGCCATGCTTTTCACGATGCTGCTGTGCTTTGCACTCACCATATCAGTGGCTGTCTCCATAGGTTTGTCAGCCATTGTCGGCATCCAAGTGGCCGAAGCGCACATGCTCATTTCCGTCAAGGAAATGTTCAACTCGATCAATAAATTTCCGCTTGCTGCCATCCCGTTTTTCATTCTGGCGGGCAACCTGATGGAGACCGGTGGCATCTCGCGCCGATTGGTGGAGTTTGCCAAGAGCATCGTCGGCGGCGTGCAAGGTGGCTTGCCCATGACTTGCGTCTTGACCTGCATGATCTTTGCAGCGGTATCAGGCTCTTCGGTGGCCACCACCTTTGCCATCGGTGCCATCTTGATTCCGGCCCTCATCAAACATGGCTACCCAAGACAATGGGCCACAGCCTTGCAAGCGACCTCTGCAGAATTAGGAGTAATCATTCCCCCCTCCATTCCCATGATTTTGTTTGGCGTCAGCGCCGAGGTCTCGATTGGCGAACTGTTTGTTGCCGGCGTGGGGCCTGGCCTGCTGATTGGTGGCGCCCTCATGCTCTTTGTCTGGCTTTATGCCAAATTCAAAGGCTGGGGCAAAAACGATGGTGACGGTCGCCTGAGTTTTGGCAAGGCAACATGGCAAGCCAGCTGGGCTCTCCTCATGCCGGTGATTGTTTTGGGCGGCATTTACGGAGGGGTCTTTACGCCCACCGAAGCTGCGGCCGTGG
>NZ_JBIKHV010000002.1:0-81833 GCF_044361985.1 Limnohabitans sp.
TTGCAGCGACTCGTTGAGCGAATGCGGGTCCATCGACAAGGCATCCCCCTGGTTGGCAATGCGCACAGTGGCGGCTTGCGCCACGCCCAGCGACAAGGCTGAGACGATGGCTGCAGCCACCAGGGAACGGGACAGTTTGGAAGTTCGCATGAAAGACTCCTGAGGTTGAAAGTGGTGGGTGTTAGGGTTTAGCGACAGCGCCCAGGGGCAAAGCCTGCTCGACCAGACTGGCGTGCAAGGCGGCGCCCAAAGGCAAGATGTCGTCGTTGAAGTCGTACCGGCTATTGTGCAATGGGTGCGGGCCAGGGCCGTGGGGCAGGCCTTGCCCGATTCGAATATAGGCGCCGGGTTTGGCCTGCAGCATGAAGGAAAAATCTTCGCCGCCCATGCTGGGCAGCATGTTGCGCCAGACCTTGTCCTCGCCCACCAGGGCCGCCGCCACGTCGCAGGCAAATTGCGCCTCGGGCACGGTGTTCACGGTGGCGGGGTAGGTGCGTTCGTAATGCAGTTCTGCCGAGGCACCAAAGCCCTGGGCGATGCCGGTGCACAGGTTGCGCAGGCGGTCTTCGATCTGGTCTTGCACGCTTTCGCTGTAAGTGCGCACGGTGCCGACCAGGGTCACCTCGCCGGGGATCACGCTCATGGCACCCGGGTGGCCGCCTTGCATCGAGCAAATGCTGACCACCGCCTGGTCAAACGCCGACAGGTTGCGGGCCACCACGCTTTGTACAGCGGTGATGATGTGGCCTGCCACCAGCACTGGGTCGATGGCCTGGTGCGGGCGCGCACCGTGACCGCCCTTGCCGCGAATGAGGATTTCGATCCGGTCGACCGCCGCCTGCATGGGGCCGGGGGTGATGCCGATCACGCCCAAAGGCGTTTCAGGTGAGTTGTGCTGGGCAAAAACTTTTTCGCAGGGAAAGCGCTCAAACAAGCCGTCTTGCATCATGGCGCGGGCGCCGGCGTAGCCTTCTTCACCCGGCTGAAAAATCAGCACGGCCGTGCCGTCAAAGCGGCGGGTTTCGGCCAGATAACGCGCTGCACCCATCAGCATGGCGGTGTGGCCGTCGTGGCCACAGCCGTGCATCAGCCCAGGTTTGGACGACTTCCAGGTGCATTCATTGAACTCGGTCATTGGCAGTGCATCCATGTCGGCACGCAGGCCGATCATGCGGCCCGGGTTGCTGGCCGAACGGCCTGCGCCGTGCACCAAAGCCACCACGCCGGTTTTGCCGATGCCGGTGTGAATACTGTCCACACCGCACAGCTTCAGGCCCTCGGCCACTCGGCCCGAGGTATAGACCTCTTCAAAGCCCAATTCGGGGTGCGCATGCAGGTCGCGCCGAAAGGCCGTGAGTTCGGGATGGTACTGGGCGATGCGCGCAAACGCAGCGCCGCGCCCCAACACGGATTGCAAAGAAGCGCCCATTTTCAGTGCCCCCCTGGCTTGCCTACGCGCAGTCGCGGGTCGACCACAAAATAAAGCAAGTCGACCACCAAGTTGATGACCACAAAAATCAAGGCAATCAGGCAGAGGTAAGCAGCCATGACCGGGATGTCGGCAAAGGTCACTGCCTGGATGAACAGCAGACCCATACCGGGCCACTGGAACACGGTCTCGGTGATGATGGCAAAAGCGATCAGGCCGCCGAGCTGCAAGCCGGTGATGGTCAGCACGGGCACCAAGGTGTTTTTGAGCGCGTGGCCAAAGTGGATGGTCCGGTTGGACAGGCCCCGGGCGCGTGCGAACTTGATGTAATCGGTGCGCAGCACCTCGAGCATCTCGGCGCGCACCAGCCGCATGATCAGCGTCAGCTGAAAAATTGCCAGCGTTACCGCGGGCAACACAATGTGGTGCCAACCCTTGGCCGTCATCAAGCCACTGGACCACCAGCCCATCTGCACCACATCGCCCCGGCCGAAGCTGGGAAACCAGCCCAGCATCACGGCGAACACCAAAATCAGCAAGATGCCGATCAGGAAAGTCGGCAAGGACACGCCCAGCAGCGAGACCGTCATGATCAGCTGGCTGGCCCAGGTGCCACGGCGCAACGCCGCATAAACCCCCATGGGGATGCCAATGGCCAGGGCCAGCGTCGCCGCCACCAAAGCCAGCTCGAGTGTGGCGGGCAAGCGCTCTGCGATCAGGCGCGACACCTTGGCACCCTGGCGCAAGCTCAAGCCAAACTCGCCTTGCACAGCGTTGGACAAAAAGTGGCCGAACTGCACAAAAAACGGCTGGTCCAGCCCCAAGTCGGACCGGAGCAACTCGATCTGCTCTTTGGTGGCGTCTTGCCCGAGCAAGAACACCACCGGGTCACCCACATACTGAAACAGCAAAAAGGCGATGAAAGCCACCGTGACCATGACGACCACGGCCTGAATCAGGCGCTGCAGGATGAAAGCGAGCATCAGTTGACCTTGATCAGCGACCAGTCAAGGCGGTTGTCAGGCCGATGAATCACCTCGACGTTTTTCTTCATGGCCCAGGGGATGACCTGGTTGTGCAGGGGAATGTGCGCCACCGTGTCGTTTTGCAACTGCAGGCCTTCGGTCAACAAACGGTTGCGCACAGGCAAATCGGTCTCGGTTTTGACACGGTCCACGATGTAGTCCATGCGCGGGTTGCTGTAACGGCCCACGTTGTAATTGCCGTCACCGCCTGTGCCCACCGTGCGCACCAGAGACTGCAGGCTGTAAAGGCCGTCAAAGGTGGGCACGCCCCAACCCAGCATGTAAATGCTGGCTTCGTAGCGCTGGATCATGGGGAAATAAGTCACCAGCGGCATGGTGCGCAGTCTGGCCTTGACGCCCACTTTGGCCCACATGGCCGTGATGGCCTGGCAGATTTCTTCGTCGTTGATGTAACGGTTATTGGGGCAGGCAAAGTCCACCTCAAAGCCATTGCCATAACCGGCTTCGGCCAACAGCTTTTTGGCGGCATCCTGGGAATATGGGAAACGGGTGTCGACCCCTTTGGTCCAGCCATTCACCTGGGGCGCCACCAGGGCGCCCGTGGTTTGAGACAAGCCACGCATGGTGACGCGCTGGATGGTGTCGATGTCGATGGCCTGGTAAAGCGCTTTGCGCACTTTCACATCTTTTAGGGGGTTTTTACCCTTCACGCTAGAGCCGGGCAATTCGTCGCGCTGCTGGTCCATGCCGAGAAAGATGGTCCGGTTCTCGATGCCGTCGACCACTTTTAGATTGGCGTTGTTGCGCATGCGCCCCAGGTCTTGCGGGCTGGGGTCGAGCACGAAGTCCAGCTCGCCCGAGAGCAAGGCTGCAGCACGGGTGGCTTCGTTCTTGATGGGGGTATAAATGATTTCGGTCACGTTGCTGGGCACCTCAGACCAGCCCCACCAGTTGGGGTTTTTCACCAGCACCAGCTTTTGGTCGGGCTGCCATTCCTTGACCATGAAAGGGCCGCTGCCCATGGCATTGCGGTGGGCAAAGTTTTCTTCTTTGACCTTGGCGTCTTTGGGCTCGACCGACTTGTTCTTTTCGGCCCAGGCCTTGCTCATGATGCGCAGCTCTGTCAACTGGTTCAGCAGCACCGGGTTGGGGCCGCTGAGGATGATGTCGACCGTGTTGGCATCGACCTTGACGATGCGGCTGAAGCCCTGGGTGTAGACGTTGAAATTGGAGGTTTTGCTGCGGGCACGGTCCAGAGAAAACACCACGTCGTCGGCAGTCAACGCAGAACCATCGCTGAACTTGACGCCTTTGCGCAAATTAAACCGGTATTGGGTGCCGGACATTTCCTTCCACGAGGTGGCCAGCTTGCCTTCCACCTTGAAAGTTTTGCTGTTGTAGTAGAGCAGCGAGTCAAAAATGGCGGCGTGCACACCATTGCCCAAGGCGTTGTTTTGCGAATGGATGTCAAGCGTGGGGATGTCGCTGGCGCTGGACCATTTGAAAGGCTTGGCCTGCACCGTGGCAGCACCCATCAGGCCCGCCAAACCCAAAGCGAGCACCAGTGTGGTGGTGCGGACGGACAAATTTGTAGCGTATTTCATCAAAGTCACCTCGGTATGTGGGTTGAAGTTTAAAGCTCATCACTATGCATCATTCAGGCCAGCTTAGGGGAGAGGGAATTCCCCCAAACGGCCTGTCGCGCACAAGACGGGTGCATTCAATCGAGGTCAATGTTGCCGTACCAGGCCCGAACCTTGCCCTGGGTGTTGTCGGTGTCGGTCATGATGGCCAAGCCCACCAATGCGCCGGGTGGCTCGCCAAACGCCTTCTCAAAATCGGCCCGGATATCGCGCTGGTATCGACGCCACTGCTGAATGTGCACCGGGCCAGATTCCACCACCAGTTTGCGCACACGGTCTGTGCGCGGGTTCATGATGACCGAATCGACCGGACGGCGGTTGCACCAGACGTACATCAGCGTGGCATAAGGCAAGGGCTCACCGGTGAGCGCTTCGGTGAGGTCGCTGAGCATGGCGTTTTTGGCAGAAAACTGGCTGCGGTCTCCCTCAAAGGCGAGGATCAACCGAACCGGAGAGTCTTCGCTGTCGCGCTCGGCCATGTCGGCTTGCGAGATCAAGCTGTCCACTTGCCACTCAAAGCGCAGGCGCCCCAGTTGATCGGGCGGCACGCTCAGTCGCTGGCGCAACATGCTGGCCGATGCCCCGGCATCTGCCTGAACGGCCACACGCTGTTGGCGTGTTTCCAGCTTGAAGGCGGTGCGTAATTTGCCCGGCAGCAACACAGGGTCCCACTGTGCCGTGTGTTGCGGGCTGAAATGCAAAGCGCCCCCCGCAGGCTTGCTGAGCACCGCTGCCGTTGGCACGGCCGGTGGTTGCAAAGCACAAGCCGTCAGCCCCAAAACCAACAAGCCAGCCACCAAGCACCCCAACACCCATCGACCCAGCACACGCAAGCCGTTCATGCAAACCCTCAACAATAAATATGAGCTTTTATCATCCTCGGCGCATCTTACGACAAGCCGCTTGCCGAGTGGCTTGCAGTGACCAGCGCGCAGCAGGATTTGCCCCCCCCCAGGCGAGCGCCCATGCTGGGCGCAGACGTAAAAAAACCCACCGTGTTACCACGGTGGGTTTTTTAGTCTTTTAAATCTCAACTGGCTTGCGCCAGCGGGGAATTAGAAGGAGTGCTTGACACCAGCTTCGAAGCCTTTGGACTTCACACCAGTGAAATCGCTGGCAGCAGCGGAACCAACGTTCATGCCGTAACCAGCTTCGTTGGTCAGAACAGAGTAAGCAGCGTACACAGTTGTGCGCTTGCTCAAGTCATACAGAGCGCCCAAGGCGATCTGGTTGCCAACTTTGGCGCTGCCCAGCTTGCGTGCAACGTAAGAAGCTTTCAGAGTCGCTGCGCCCATAGGAGCTGTCACGCCCAGGATGGTGGACTTCAAAGTACCAGTGACTTCAGTTGTCTTGTCAGTCTTGTAACCAGCAGACAGCTTGGCGACGCCCAAGTCATAAGAACCAGCCAAGAAGTTGGTGGTCCACTTCTGGTCTTCTGTAGGCTGAACAGCGGCAGTGGCGGTAACCAAGCAAAGGCCGTCAAAAGCACCAGTACCAGCGGCAGAGCCTGTGGCGCAAACGCCAGTAGATGCAGGCAAAGCGTAGGCTGCTGCAACTGCTGCAGCACCAGTCAAACCACCTTTGGTCACTTGGTTAGCGAAAGCAACTGAGACAGGACCGTTAGCGTAAGCCAACTTGATGCTGGTCATGGTGCCAACATCTTTATCTGTGTTGGTGTTCTCAGTACCAAAGCTGTACATGCCGCTGACAGTGAAACCACTGAAAGAAGGGCTGTAGTAAGCAACGCTGTTGTTAGCACGAACGGCGTTAACATCGGCCCAGGCAGTGCCAGCCAAAACAGTGGAAGCTGCATCAGCACCCGACTTGGAGGCAGCTTGTGCAGTGCGGAAAGTACCGCCAGCAGTAGCGCCAGTAGCCGTGCTGCTCACAACTGCGTTGGCCAGGTTGTAGGAAGAACCCACACCGTTGGTGCCGAACGGATCAGCAATGCCAGCCACCGTAAACAACGGGGTGTAGTCACGACCCAAACGAACTTCACCGAAACCGCCAGCCAGACCAATGGTCGACTTGCGTTGGAAGTCAAATTTGGCAGAAGTGCCGACGTCAGGGTTCATGCCGCCTTCGAAATGGAAGCCAGCCTTCAAGCCGCCACCCAGATCTTCGGTACCCATCACGCCGAAACGGCTGGAGTAGATACCGTCTTGAGCCATGCCAGAGAACTTGTTGGTTCCGGAAGTCACGGAACGCACGTTCAAGTCAGCGCCACCGAACAAAGTGACAGTAGATTGAGCCATCGCGCCAGTTGCGGCTGCCAATGTAGCCAGAGCAATCAGAGTTTTTTTCATTGCAAATTTCTCCAAAGATTAAAAAAGAGCTTCGTATTCACCAGGTGAAGACCACCTGTCTGAACGCTTAGCCAACCTCCAAATTCGGAAGGTTGAGCTATTGCACCAGAGCCGAAGGCCTTTTCCAAGAAATTCAAAGAATAAAGGCCTTTTTCGTTGCATCGCTGCAACAAACACGGCGAATCGGGACTTTTTCAAACCAGATAACGCATATTTTCTTCAATAAATTCAACAACTTCAAGGCACTGTCAAATGTATTGCGTGAAATATGAACTACCCAAAAAGGCAGCTTGGGCGGTGTGCCCAGGCTTTTCGGTTGCATTTATAGTGCATTGCCACACCCCAGAGTTTTTACATGACCCTCAATGCCTTGATCCTCGCCGCTGACAGCGCTTTGCGTACCCTGTGCGCGGAACCACGCGCCAGCCGCCCCACGCCCGTGGCCGAAAGTGCAAGCCTGGAAATGAGCGAGGCCGAGCGAAGGGAATCGGGTGCGTTGATGCGTGTGAACCATGTGGGCGAGGTGTGCGCCCAGGCGCTTTACACCGGCCAGGCCCTGGCCTGCAAAGACCCTGCACTGCGTGCGCAGTTGGCTGAGGCCAGCCGCGAAGAAACCGACCACCTGGCTTGGACCCAGCAGCGCCTGCGCGAGCTGAAAGACCGCCCATCCTTATTGAACCCGCTCTGGTATGCCGGTTCCTTTGTCATTGGTTATGCGGCTGGCAAGCTTGGTGGCGACAAAGTGAGTCTGGGCTTTGTGGTGGAAACCGAGCGTCAGGTCGAGGCCCACCTGCAAAGCCACATGGACCGTCTGCCCGCCGCAGACACCGCGTCGCGGGCCATCGTGGCCCAAATGAAGGCCGATGAAATGGCCCACGCCCAAATGGCCCTCAAGGCTGGGGCGGTAGAACTGCCCGCCCCCATCAAATCACTGATGCAAGTGGCCGCCAAACTGATGACGCGAGTGGCCCACCGGGTTTGAAGGCTTGCTTATTGAATAAGCATGTTTACTGAATCTATGGGAAGCAATGCCATTTCTTATGGCTTTCAGCCCGCTTCCACCACCTCAAAACTGGTGGTGATCTCGGCCGTCTTGCCCAGCATGATGCTGGCCGAGCAATATTTTTCGTGGCTCATGGTGATGGCGCGCTCGACGGCGCTGGCAGGCACGCCTTTAGCGGTGACGGTGAAGTGCATGTTGATCTTGGTGAAGACTTTGGGGTCGACTTCGGCCCGTTCACTGGTCAGCTTGACGCTGCAGCCGCGCACATCGTGACGGCCCCGCTTGAGGATCAGCACCACATCGTAGGCAGTGCAGCCGCCAGTGCCCGCCAGCAAGGTTTCCATGGGGCGAGGTGCCAGGTTCTGACCGCCGTTTTCAGGCTTGACGGCATCGGGCGCGCCGTCCATGGCGATGACATGACCCGAGCCGGTTTCGGCCAAAAAACCCATGCCTGAGCGGGTGCCGGCAGCGCCGGTCCAAGTGACTGTGCATTCCATTTGTGGTCCTCGTAGGTGATGTCGCCCAATAGTTTGAGTGCGCTGGGATGCGCAGATGTTACCCAAGACACGCGAGTACCGACTTGCGCTTGCTGACTCACCCTACGCCCTTCAATGCCCCCAAGCGGCCTGTGTCGTGACCTTTCTGGCAAATTTTTGCAATTTGATACAACTGCCTTGCTGCAATGCAACAAAACACCCGTAGAATTACGAACAAGCGTGCTTTTTTGCACGCACCTGTTGTCTCCTCCACCCTCTGAAAAGGTGGATTTGCCCCAAGCCGCAAGGCTCGGGGCATTTTTTTTGGCCGTTATCATCAAGGCAACACTTTTTAGGCGTTGCGGCTTGCCCGTGATCGCTCTGGACATGACCACCAAACACCTCCAACCTGCTGATTACCTGATCAAGATCCTGAACGCCAAGGTCTATGACGTGGCCGTAGAGTCGGCCCTGGAAACGGCCAAAATTTTGTCGCGGCGCCTGGGCAACCAGGTGCTGCTCAAGCGCGAAGACCAGCAACCGGTGCACAGTTTCAAGCTGCGCGGGGCTTACAACAAGATGGCGCACCTGACGCCCGAGCAGCTGAAAAAAGGGGTCATCTGCGCCTCGGCAGGCAACCATGCCCAGGGCGTTGCGCTGAGCGCCAGCAAGCTGGGCACACGCGCCGTGATCGTGATGCCCACCACCACGCCTCAGGTCAAGATTGACGCCGTCAAAGGTCTGGGCGGTGAGGTGGCGCTGTTTGGCGACAGCTACTCCGACGCCTACGACCATGCCTTGAGCCTGCAAAAAAAACAGGGCCTCACTTTTGTCCACCCCTTTGACGACCCCGAAGTGATCGCCGGCCAGGGCACCATTGCCATGGAGATACTGCGCCAGCACCAAGGCCCGCTGGATGCGGTGTTTGTGGCCATTGGCGGTGGCGGCTTGATCAGCGGCGTGGCCAACTACATCAAGGCGGTGCGCCCGGGTGTCAAGGTGATCGGCGTGCAGATGAACGACTCGCAGGCCATGATCCAGTCGGTCGCGGCCAAAAAACGCGTGAGCTTGCCCGATGTGGGCCTGTTCTCGGATGGCACGGCCGTGAAGCTGGTGGGCGAAGAAACCTTTCGTGTCGCAAGCAATCTGGTGGATGAGTTCATGACGGTGGACACCGACGCGGTGTGCGCAGCCATCAAGGACGTCTTTGTGGACACCCGCTCGATCGTCGAGCCCGCGGGCGCACTGGGGGTGGCCGCCATCAAGCAGTACGTGGCTACGCACAAGACAAAGGGCCAGACCTATGCCGCCATTCTGTGCGGTGCCAACATGAACTTTGACCGCCTGCGCTTTGTGGCCGAGCGGGCCGAGGTGGGCGAAGAAAAAGAAGCGCTGTTTGCGGTGACCATTCCCGAAGAACGCGGCAGCTTCAAGCGCTTTCTGGAGCTGATTGGCAGCCTGCCTGGCGGCCCGCGCAACGTGACCGAATTCAACTACCGCATGAGCGACTCGGACCAAGCCCACGTATTTTTGGGCCTGAGCACCCACGGCAAAGGTGAGAGCAGCAAGATCACCGCCAACTTCAACAAACACAAGTTTTCGGCGCTCGATCTGACGCATGACGAACTGGCCAAAGAGCACATCCGCCACATGGTGGGCGGGCACTCGTCGCTGTCACAAGACGAACGCCTGATGCGCTTTGAATTCCCGGAGCGTCCGGGCGCACTGCTGAAGTTCTTGAGCCTGATGCGCCCAGGCTGGAACATCAGCCTGTTCCACTACCGCAACCAGGGCGCTGACTACGGCCGCATTTTGGTGGGTTTGCAAGTGCCGCCCAAGGACGACAAAGCCTTTGACAAGTTCTTGCAAGCGCTGGGGTATCCGCACGCAGAAGAGACAGAAAACCCGGTTTATCGTTTGTTTTTGCGGAGTTGATGCGCTTAAGTTCAGACAACTCAGCGCGCAACAAGTATCCAATACGTGATTTTGGGTGCTTTTCTGTTCAGTCGATGGTCAAAAAGCTTTGTTTCCGTGATGAAAGCATTTTTAATGCAAGAGGGCGTCCAGATCTGAGGACGCCAACAAAATCATCAACTGCTTAAGGCTTATCTGGGTCGGGCAATTCCAGCAACACCTCGGCGCTGGATGACTGCAGCCTGGCCTGTCTGGGGGTCAAAGACACGAGGGTCAAACCGTCTTGCACGGCTTGGCCGACGCGATAGGCTTTGGGTGGCTGGCCATCATCGGTGGCGATCAGGGCGCTGCCCTGGCCAGAGCTTGAGGCAATGACGCCCAGTAGCTTGAACTGGCTGTTGGTTTGGGCCTTTGGCCCCTCTTGGGCAGCGATTTGGCCCAGAGCGCGCGCCATGGCCGGGGCAGCTCCTGGCCGACTTTCAGGGGCCGTCGAAAGGTTGGTGGCTGACTGAGCCGTCTGGGGCGTGGCCCATTGCAAGCCCCAATACACCGCGCTGGCAGCCGCCAGGGCCCAGGCACAGGCGGCCAGCCCACTGGGCCAGTGGCTTGTTTTCAATGTAGCGTTGCTGTTCATGGGCAGATTATGATCGACCCTATGCAAATCAACGCTCAAGCCCCAACCCGTCGCCAACGTGGCTTTACCCTGATCGAACTCATGGTGGTGCTGGCCATCATCGGGGTGTTGGCCGCACTCATCGTGCCCAATGTGCTGGGCCGTGCAGACGACGCCCGCACCACCGCAGCCCGCACCGATGTGGGCAATTTGATGCAAGCACTCAAGCTGTACAAATTGGACAACCAGCGCTTTCCCTCCGGCGAGCAAGGCCTGAACGCCCTGATGCTCAAGCCCACCACCGAGCCCGTGCCTGGCAACTGGAAGCCTTACCTGGACAAACTGCCCAATGACCCCTGGGGCCGCGCTTACCAGTACATGAACCCCGGCATCAAGGGCGAGGTCGATGTGCTGTCCTTTGGTGCTGACGGCCAAGCCGGCGGCGAGGGCAACAATGCGGACATCGGCAGCTGGCAATAAACAGCTCAGCGCGCAGGTGAGCGGCTTCACTTTGCTGGAGCTTTTGGTGGTGGTCGCCCTGATCGCGGTGGCCACTGCTGGCGTGAGCTTGTCGTTGCGTGACAGTGCAGAAAGTGCCCTAGATCGCGATGCCCATCGGCTGGCGGCGCTGCTCGAAACTGGCCGCGCCCAAGCCCGTGCCAGTGGCCTGCCGGTGCTCTGGCGAACGCTGTCTCGCGAAAATTCCCAAGGCTTTGTGTTTGAGGGTTTGCCGCCACCCGGCTTGCCGCAAAACTGGCTGCAGGAGACCACCCGCGCAGCAGCAGGAAGCACCCTTCTGTTAGGGCCCGAACCCTTGATTGGCCCCCAAGCATTGGCTTTGTCGAGCAGCACACGGCCAGACCGGCAAATCTGGGTGGTCACCGATGGTTTGCGGCCTTTCAAGGTGCAAGCCACGCGGGAAGCAACCGGAAGCAACTGATGCGGCCCCACCCAGCCTGTCACGCGACCAGCACCGCTCGCAAAGCAGGCGGCTTCACATTGATCGAAGTCCTTGTCGCGCTCGGCATCACGGCACTTGCGCTGATGGCAGGGCTGCAAGCCACTGGATCACTCAGCCGCAATGCCGAACGCCAGACGGTGAGCATGCTGGGACAAATTTGTGCCGAAAACGAACTGATCGCCTTGCGGCTGCGCCGTCAATTGCCCGACACGGGCAACACCACGGTCGAATGCACGCAGGCCGGGCGGCTGCTGCAGGTCGATGTGTCGGTTCGGCCCACGCCCAACCCGAATTTCAGGCGGGTCGATGCGCGGGTGCTCAGCCAGGGCGACTACGTGCTGCAGTTGTCCACCGTGATGGGGCGCAACTGATGCCAGCACGCCCTGCCTTTAAAACGCACGGCTTCACCTTGATCGAGGTGCTGGTGGCGATCAGCGTGATGGCCTTGATGGCCCTGATGTCATGGCGCGGTCTGGACGGCATGCTGCGCACGCAAAGCAGTTTGCAATCGCGCTCAGATGAAATTCTCACCTTGCAAGCGGGCCTGGCCCAATGGCAAACCGATCTGGACCAACTGGCCGAGTTGCCGAGCACCCCCAGCTGGGACTGGGACGGCAAGGTGCTGCGCCTGACACGCCGAAGCGCAGAGACCCCGCCCACCGGCGACAGTGGCACCGTTGTCAGCATGGGCGCGCCCAGTGTGCGGGTGGTCGCCTGGACCTGGCGCATCGACGCGGGTCGCCCTGGTGGCGGCGACTGGCAACGCTGGCAATCGGCCCCCTTGACGCAACGCCAGGATTGGCAAATCGCCTGGGCCTTGGCGCAGCGATGGAGCCAGACGCCAGACGATGCCACCCGTGCCGGGCAAGTGCAAATTCACCCTTTGGCAACCTGGCAATTGTTTGTGCACCGCGGTGGCGCCTGGACCAACCCCTTGTCGAGCGATGTCGTGACACCGGGGACAGGCAACACCCCGCCAAGCAACAACGCCAACAGCAGCACGCAAAGCGGCAGCACCCCCGATGGCGTCCGCCTGGTGTTGAGCTTGCCGCCCGGGCCAGCAGGCGCTGGCACTTTGAGCATGGACTGGGTGCGCCCCACCTTGTCGGGTGCGCCTTCATGAACAAGACCTGTAGCCCGCCAACGCGGCGACGTCAGCACGGCGCGGCCTTGCTCACAGCCATGCTCACCGTGGCCCTGGTCACCACGCTGGCCAGTGCGGCGCTTTGGCAACAATGGCGGCAAGTCGAAATCGAAACCGCCGAACGCGGCCGCAGCCAGACCCGCTGGATGATGACCGGCGCGATGGACTGGGCCCGCCTGATCTTGCGTGAAGACGCCGTTTCGTCCCAAGGCGCGGCGGTTGACCATTTGGGCGAGCCCTGGGCCCTGGAGGTGCAAGAGTCCAAACTGTCGACCTTCTTGTCACAAGACCAGCAGTGGCAAGAGGGCGATGCCGAAGTCTTTTTGTCGGGCCAGATCACCGATGCGCAATCGCGCATGAATGTCATGAACCTGCTGGAAGACAAAAAGGTCTCGCCCAAGGCGCTGGCCCGGTTTGCGGCCTTGTTTGAACGGCTCAACCTGCCCTTGAGCGAGTTACAAAGCCTGGCCACTCAACTGCAAGCCACTGCGCAAGCCTCGGCAGAAGGTGCTGCAAACAGCCCTTCTGCCGCAGGCAGCCCCCCTTTGATGCCACAACAAACCGCCCAATTGCGTTGGCTGGGTCTGAGTGCCCGCACCTTGGCAAATTTGCAGGACCACATCACCGTGCTGCCCGAGGCTACGCCCGTCAACCTGAACACCGCCTCGGCCGAAGTGCTGTCAGCCAGCTTGCCCGGGTTGGACCTGGCGTCGGCTCGCCAGGCCATTGACCTGCGCCAGCGTGGCCATTGGCCCAGCCTCAATGCAGCCCGTGAGGCACTGGGTGCTGCAGGCCGCCAGCTGGACGACAAGCAGCACAGTGTTCAGAGCCGTTATTTTGAATTTCATGGGCGCATGCGCATTGACAACGTGGTGCAACAAGAGCGGGCTTTGGTGCGCCGTGACGGCAGCCAGGTGCGCATGGTGTGGCGGGTTGCTAGCCCTCAACAGCGCCTGCAAGCCCCTCTACAATGAACTGCTCATGCGCACCCTGATCATTCAACTGCCACTTGGCCTGCCCAGCCCCACCCTGTCGTATCCCCACGCAGTGGTGCAGACCGAGTCCAGCGCCGAAAACTTGTCCATGCAATGGGCCTGTGCGAGTCTGC
The DNA here is from genome assembly GCF_044361985.1 of Limnohabitans sp. Classification (GTDB taxonomy): domain Bacteria; phylum Pseudomonadota; class Gammaproteobacteria; order Burkholderiales; family Burkholderiaceae_C; genus Limnohabitans_A. The sequence goes on from NZ_JBIKHV010000002.1 coordinate 13,584, forward strand.
TGCCCGCGACCAACCGGCAAACCGAAGTGCTGGCCTTGCTGCCTGCCATGGCCCTCTCATGGCACCGTGTCGACTTGCCGCCTGGGCTGCAGGCGCAATCTACAAAACTGCAATCGGCCTTGCAAGGCTTGCTGGAAGACCGCTTGCTGGACGACCCTGCGCAATTGCACATGGCCCTGCAACCCGACTGGAAAACCACAGCCCGGCCCTGGGTGGCCGTGTGCCACCGCCAATGGCTCGACGCGCACCTTCAGGCCCTGGAGCAAGTTGGGCTGAGCGTGCACCGCATCGTGCCCGAATTCAACCCTTCTTCTGCCCTGGCGTTTGCCGCCCAACTGCAAGTGACCGGCTTGGGCGAAGCCGACGCCGGCTGGCTGTGGGTGAGCCATCCCGAGCGAGGTGTTTGGGGACAACCCATGCAGGCACTGCGTTCGCAAAGCCCCGACAAAGCACTGGGGCTGACGGCCGAAGACCGCCAAAGCACCGACATCCAGGCCGAGCCGGGCGTGGTGGCTCTGACCTCCGAATTGATGGGTGAAACAGCACGGCTGATCGCCCCTGGCCAGCATTGGGTCGCGGCCATGGCCGCTGACTGGGATTTGGCACAATTTGACTTGCGCGCCAATGCCCGTTCGCGCCACATCAAAAACGGCCAGCGCGCTGTCAGCACCTTTTGGCACAGCCCTGCGTGGCGCCCCGCACGTTGGGGCCTTTGGCTGTTGCTGGCCAGCCAGTTGGTCGGGCTCAATGCCTGGGCCTGGAAGACACGCGCCGACTGGCAAACCCAGCAAGAAAGCTGGGCAGTCATGCTGCGTGAAGCCTTTCCACAAACCCAAGTGGTGGTCGATGCCCCTTTGCAAATGGCGCGAGAAGTCGAGCGGCTGCGCCAGGCATCGGGCCAACTCACCCCCAGTGACCTGGAGTCGATGCTGGGCAGCCTGGGGCAAGCCATGCCCGCAGGCCTGGCTGCACCGCGCGAATGGACTTACCAGCCCGGTCAATTGCGCCTGCAAGGCTTCAAGCCAAGCAACGCAGAGCAGCAAAAGCTGCAACAAACCCTGCAGTCGCTGGGCTACCGCTGGCGCGCCGAAGGTGACGCCTGGTTGGTGTCCATTGCCCCCACTGCACAGGCCAAGCCATGAGCACACCGTCTCCCTTGCACCCCCTGCGCGCGGCTTGGCAGCTGGCCTGGCAACAACGCAGCCTGCGCGAAAAAAGGCTATTGAGCATGGCGGCTGTGGTTTTGCTACTGGCCACCACCTGGAACCTGGCATTGGCGCCGGCACTGCGCACTTGGCAAGAAGCGCCCGCACAACAAGCCCACCTGGACGCACAAACCCAGGCCATGCGACAACTGCAGGCACAAGCCAAAGGCTTGCAAAAGCCCAACCCAATCAGCCGCACCGAGTCGGTTCAGTGGCTCGAAAAAAGCCTGTCTACGTTGGGTCCCCGCGCCAAAATCAGCGTGCAAGGCGAACGGGCCACCCTGAGCCTTGACGCCACCACGCCCGAGGCTTTGGCGCGCTGGCTCAGCATGGCTCGTGAAAGGGCTTTGGCCCTGCCTGTTCAGGCCCAGTTGCAGCACGGCGCGCCACAGGCTGCGGCACAGGTTGCGGCCCAAGCGAATAAAACCCCCAAGCCCGTCGACAAGACCGACATCAGCGCCCTTCAAAACGCCCCACTCAACGACGTCGTTTTGCGCGGCAGCCTGGTGCTGCGATTGCCATGAAAACCTTGACACCCCATAAGGTAATGGCCCCAAGCCGCCAGCACAACGTTGCCAGAGCACGTTCAGCCCAGGGGGCTGCTCGCCCGGCCTGGGGCCATGCCGCATGGGGCGCCTTGCTGGGCATTGGCGTGGCCCTGCTGGTCTGGGCACCTGCCCGTTGGCTGGCCTGGGGCGTGGCACAGGCCAGCCAGGGCCAGGTGCAGTGGCTCGATCCTCGTGGCACGGTGTGGGCAGGCTCTGCCCAACTCGCGCTGACTGGCGGCACCGGCAGCCGCGACCCACAAGCCCTGCCCGGCCGACTGCATTGGGAGCTGACACCCGGCTGGACTGGCCTGAACATGACCTGGCTGGCCGACTGCTGCATGGCCCAAGCCGCCCGTTTGCAGGTGCAAGCCGGTTGGTCAACCTGGCAGCTGCAATCCAGCGACCTCAACTCTCAGTGGCCTGCCGGCTTGCTGACCGGTTTGGGGGCGCCCTGGAACAGCTTGCAACCCGATGGCCAGTTGCAGCTGAAGACCCAATCACTGGCGTTGCATTGGGCGCAAGGTCGAATGCAAATGAAAGGCCTGGCGCAATTGCATGTGCAAAACCTGTCTTCGCGCCTGAGCCCCATCAAGCCAATGGGCAGCTACCAACTGCAAATTCGTGGCACACCCGAGGGAACGCCCACCCCCAGCCTGCAACTGAGCACCCTGCAAGGGCCGTTGCTCATCAGCGGGCAAGGCCAATGGGTGGGTGCCCGGCTGCGTTTCACGGGCGAGGCCAGTGCGCAAGAAGGCCACGAACCAGCGCTGAACAATTTGCTGAACATCCTGGGTCGCCGCCAAGGCACCCGCAGTCTGATCTCTCTGGGCTAAACCCAAACATCTGCCTCTATTGCCTCTACTGCCTCATTCGCTTTACACCATGCTCACCACCACACGCCCCAGCCATCTGCCCGAGCCTTTGTCCAAGCCAGCTCGCTGGCGACTGTTCGTCCTGACCTGCGTGTGTCTGGCTGGCTCAGTGGCGCAAGCCCAGGCACCAGCTGCCAAAGATGACCCGGTGCTCAAGCCCCCCGCATTGAACGCTCGGCAAAAAGAGCCCGTCACGCTCAATTTTGTCAATGCCGAAATCGATGCCGTGGCCCGCACACTGGCCACTTTGTCGGGCTACAACGTGGTGGTGGACCCCCGGGTCAAGGGCACCATGTCGTTGTCGAGCAACTTGCCCGTGCCACCGGCCCAGGCACTGCGCCTGTTTGCCGCACAACTGCGCACCCAGGGTTTTGCCTTGGTCGAATCGGCCGGGCTTTACACCGTGTTGCCCGAGGCCGAAGCCAAGCTGCAAAGCAGCGCGGTATCGGCAGGGCCTGCGCCCGCCAGCAGCGGTCAAATCGTCACACAAATTTTTCGGCTGAACCACGAAAACGCCAATAACCTGGTGCCGGTGTTGCGCCCGCTCATCAGCCCCAACAACACCATCAACGTGAACCCTGGCACCAATGCGCTGGTGATCACCGACTACGGCGACAACTTGCAGCGCCTGGGGCGCATCATTGCCGCGCTGGATGTGGCCAATGCCACTGGCGTAGAGGTCATTCGGCTCAAACATGGCATTGCCGCTGACCTGGCGCCCATGCTGCAGCGACTGATCGACTCAGGTGCCGCTGCCGGCGCACCGGCAGTGGCAGGCCAGACCGACAATTTGTTCAAGACCACGGTGTTGGCCGAGACCCGCACCAACTCGCTGATCGTGCGTGCCGCCAACCCAGCGCGCCTGGCATTGACGCGCTCATTGGCCGAACAACTCGACCAGCCCAATGCCACAGGCGCTGGCGCGGCCAGTGGCAACATCCATGTGGTGTATTTGAGAAATGCCGACGCCACCAAGCTGGCCACCACGCTGCGCGCCGCCATGACGGCGCAAGGCAGCAACCCGGCGAGTGGGTCGATCAGCCCGACGAGCACCGGGGCTGGCCAGACGGCATCCGGCGCAGGGGGCGCCAGCTCACAGCCCTCAACGGGTGGTCAGATCCAGGCCGATCCGGCCACCAACGCGCTCATCATCACGGCCCCCGAGCCGCAATACCGCCAGTTGCGCGCCGTGATCGACATGCTCGACCAGCGCCGTGCTCAGGTTTTTGTGGAAAGCCTGATCGCCGAAGTGAGTGCCGACAAAGTCGCCGAGTTCGGCGTGCAGTGGCTGAGTGGCACGGGCACCAACGGCAGCACCGTGGGTGTGCTGGGAACCAATTTCGGTGTGGGGGGCACCAACTTGCTGGCATTGGCCGCCAATGTAGAAAGTGGCAAGTACACCCCATCCACCGGTCTGAATGTGGCGATTGGACAGCAACGCAATGGCGCACTCGCCTTGGGCGCACTGGCTCGCTTTCTGCAAGCCAACGGTGATGCCAATGTGTTGTCCACGCCCAACTTGTTGACCCTGGACAACGAAGAAGCCAAGATCGTGATCGGCCAAAACGTGCCTTTTGTCACGGGCCAATACACCGCCAACAACAGCAGCAGTGGCGCCGTCAACCCCTTCCAGACCATCGAGCGCAAAGACGTGGGGCTGACGCTGCGGGTCAAACCCCAGATCAGCGAAAGCGGCACCGTGAAGCTGCAAATTTTTCAGGAAGTCAGCAGCATCGACAGCAAAAGTTCTTCCAGTGCAGGCCTGATCACCAACAAACGCTCCATCGAAACCAACGTGCTGGTCGATGATGGTTCCATCGTCGTGCTGGGTGGCTTGCTGCAAGACGACACCACCAACAGCCAAGAGAAAGTACCTGGCTTGGGCGACCTGCCCTTTTTTGGCAACCTCTTCAAGTCGGAAGCGCGCAGCCGCAAAAAAACCAATCTGATGGTGTTCTTGCGACCCGTAGTGGTGCGTGATGGGGCGGCCACCGAAGCCCTGTCCTTGGGCCGCTATGAGCAAATGCGCATGAACCAGCAAGGCTTCCAGCCCGCCGCAACGGGCCCCTTGCCAGTGAATGGCTCGGCGGTGTTGCCGCCCATCGGCTCGGGCAATGCGGCCTCTGCGCCGGCGCCCGCCGCCGCACCCCAGCCCGCCAAACCCTGACCCTCTGGCCTGCCCCATGCTTTATCCCCTGCCCTATGCCTTTGCCCGCACGCACCGCTTGCTGCTGGAAGACGATGGCCAAAGGCTGTGCCTGAGCTTGTGCGAAGACAGCGACCGCTCGGCCTTGTCTGAAGTGACGCGAAAATTCGCCACGCAGGGCTTGCACATGCTGCACAGCACCTCCACCGAACTGGCGCAACGCATCAACCAGGCCTACTCGGGTGGGCTGGCCAACAGCTCGTCAACGGCCGCTGCTGTGGTGAATGAGGTTGAGTCCGAAGCCGATCTGTCGCGCATGATGCAGGAACTGCCCGCCGTGGAAGACTTGCTGGAAGCCAGCGATGACGCCCCCATCATTCGCATGCTCAATGCCTTGCTGACGCAGGCCGCCCGTGACGGGGCCAGCGACATCCACATCGAGCCCTACGAGCGCCATTCGAGTGTGCGTTTTCGCATAGATGGCACGCTGCGCGAGGTGGTACAACCCAACCGGGCGCTGCACTCTGCACTGATCTCGCGCCTGAAAATCATGGCTGAACTCGACATTGCCGAAAAACGGCTCCCGCAAGACGGACGCATCAGTTTGCGTCTGGGCAGCCGCGCGGTCGATGTGCGGGTGTCCACCCTGCCCAGCGCCCACGGCGAACGCGCTGTGCTGCGCCTGCTCGACAAGAGCGAAGCCCGTCTGACCCTTGAGGCTGTGGGCATGCAAGGCCAAGTGCTGCACCAGGTAGACCAGTTGATCGGCCAGCCGCATGGCATCTTGCTGGTGACGGGCCCCACGGGCTCAGGCAAAACCACCAGCCTGTACGCCGCCTTGCAGCGCCTGGACGCCACACGCAACAACATCATGACGGTCGAAGACCCGATCGAATACGAACTCTCAGGCGTGGGTCAAACCCAGGTGAACGCCAAGATCGACCTGAGTTTTGCCAAAGCTTTGCGGGCCATCCTGCGGCAAGACCCCGATGTCATCATGATCGGAGAAATCCGCGATTTCGAAACCGCACAAATCGCGATTCAGGCCTCGCTCACGGGCCACCTGGTGCTGGCCACACTGCACACCAACGATGCCGCCAGCGCAGTGACCCGCCTGACCGACATGGGGGTCGAGCCTTTTTTACTGAGCTCGTCTTTGCTCGGCGTGTTGGCACAGCGCCTGGTGCGCAAACGCTGCACCACGTGCCACGGTGCAGGCTGCGAGGCCTGCGGCCAGACCGGCTACGCTGGGCGCACCGGCATTTTTGAACTGCTGGTGGCCAGTGACGAAATCCGTGCGCAAATCCACAACCGCGCCGCCGAATCCGAACTGCGTGCGACCGCTTTGCAGCAAGGCATGGTGCTGATGCGCCACGACGGGCAACGTCTGGTCGATGCGGGCATCACCAGTGCCGAAGAGCTGTTGCGCGTCACGCGCGACTGAGCACAAGGCATGCCATGAATGCAGCAGCCGTCGTTCACAGCGCCTTCAAACCGACTCGCAAAGCAGGCCAGACTGCATCGCCAAGGCGCCCCCATGTTTTGGCCATCTGGTGGGTGCTGGGCAGCAGCACTTTGGGCGCTGGACTGGCCTGCGCGCAAGAGGCGCCTTCTGCCGAAAACACCAGGGCTGAAAGCAGCGTGGCTGAAAACACCGGGGCAGTCAACACCCCTTCGCCCTGGACCTACAGCCTGGGGGCCAAACTGGACATCGGTGACCTGCGCCGCTGGAACGGGCTGGAGTTGCGCCCGACCCTGGGCCTGCGCTACGGGCGCTGGCGAATTGGCACTGTTGACAGCCAGACCTGGCCTCAATTTGGCCAAGCGCTTCAAGACAACAGCCTGACGTATGACTGGCTGAAAGACAGCCAATGGCAAACTGGCTTGTCTGCCAGCGTGGTCAACCTGGACCAAGACGCCACGTTCGATGCTTTCAAAGCAGGGCGCAAGACACTGCGCATCAAAGCCTCTGTGGATTACAGCCTGAACAGGCGCTGGATTTTGGGCCTGAACATGACGCAAGACCTGCTCAAACGTGGTGATGGCACCACCTTGTCGCCCACGTTGACCTACCGCAAACCACTGGACAATGACAGCGCCTTGCTGCTGAGCGCTTACACCACCTGGGCCACAGCGCCCCATTGGCAAACCGATGCGGCCCGCACTGAAGGCTCGGCGCTGCGCCAAGATGCAGGCCTGGGCATCTGGGGCGCACAAATCACTTACCGGCAACGCTGGTCGCCCAAGTGGGCTTTTTACAGCCAGCTCAGCACCAGCCGCCTGATCTCACCCTCAACTCCTGTCACAGACCCCCAAGGCTTTAGCGGTCAACTGGGTGTCATCTATTTCAGCCACTGACCCGTCAATATGCCTGCCTACCGTTTTGAAGCCCTGCAAGCCGATGGCACCACGCGCAAAGGCATGGTGGAAGCCGACAGCCTGAAATCAGCCAGGACGCAACTGCGTTCGCAATCCTTGGTGCCCCTGGTGGTGCAAGCCATTGCCTCAGGCTCAACCGACAAGCTGCTGCCCTGGTGGCAGCGGCCCATCGGCAACAACCGCGCTTTCAGCACCAGCCAGCGCGCGGTCTGGACCCGGCAATTGGCAGGTCTTGTGAGCAGCGGCCTGCCGATCGAGCGGGCACTGTCCGCCTTGGCCGAAGAATCCGAACACGACAAGCAGCGCCAGCTGATGGCGGCGATTCGGGCCGAAGTCAACTCGGGCAGCAGCCTGGGTCGTGCCTTGGGGCTCCACCCGGGGGAGTTTCCAGCCATCGACCGCGCCGTGATCTCTGCTGGCGAAGAAAGCGGCCACTTGGGAGATGTGCTGAACCAATTGGCCAATGACTTGGAAGACCAGCAGCTGCTGCGATCCAAACTGCTGTCGGCCTCGCTTTACCCGGCCATCGTCAGCCTGGTGGCGCTGGCAATTGTGATTTTTCTGGTGACCTCGGTGGTGCCGCAGGTCGCGGGCGTGTTTGCAGGGACCAAGCGCCAGTTGCCTTTGCTGACGGTGGCCATGCTGGCCATCAGCGACTTTGTGCGAACGTGGGGTTGGTTGTTGCTGCTGGCTGCAGTGGGCGGTACTTTAAGTTTCCGGATGGCCTTGAAACAAACCGCTTTTCGTCTGCAGTTCGATGCCGCCTGGCTGCGCCTGCCCCTGATTGGGCGACTGGCCCGTGGCTACAACAGCGCCCGTTTTGCCTCCACGCTGGCCATGCTCACGGCGGCAGGCGTGCCCATTCTCAAAGCATTACAGGCCGCCGCCGACACCTTGTCCAACCAGGCGCTGCGGGCCGATGCGCTGGAAGCCTTGGTGCGCGTGCGCGAAGGCGCCCCGCTCGGCACGGCATTGGCACAAAACGCGCGCTTTCCGGGCCTGTTGTCCATGTTTGCCCGCTTGGGCGAACAAACGGGACAACTGCCCGTCATGCTGCAACGGGCCGCCACACAACTGTCTTCCGAGGTGCAGCGCCGCGCCATGGCCCTGGCCACCGTGCTTGAACCCCTGCTGATCGTCGGCATGGGCGGCATGGTCATGCTGATCGTGCTGGCCGTGCTGATGCCGATCATGGAACTCAACCAATGGGTCAAGTGACCTGCACCGAGGCTCACTGCATGGGGCCCCTTGCCTCCCGAAAGGCGTTTCGCACCATCGGGCATCCTGAGGGTGCTCTTCAATTTCTTCAACATGGAGCGGGTAAAAAATGGCTGTGACACTCGAAGGTCAGTTGGTCGTCGCGATCTCTTCGCGGGCCTTGTTCGACTTTGAAGAAGAGAACCGCCTGTTTGAGCAAGGCGATGACCGGGCTTACATGAAGCTGCAACTCGACCGGCTGGAAGTGCCCGCCAAACCCGGCGTGGCATTTTCTTTGGTGCGCAAGTTGTTGGCCTTCAACGATGCCGACGCGCAACGGGTGGAGGTGGTCATCCTCTCGCGCAACGACCCGGTGTCGGGCATGCGGGTGTTCCGTTCGGCGCAGCACTACGGCCTGGCCATCCAGCGCGGCAGCTTCACGCGGGGCCAGCCGCCGTGGCGTTACCTCAAGCCCTTGAATGCCAACCTGTTTTTGTCCACCCATTTGTCCGATGTGCGGGCGGCACTGGGCGCAGGGGTGCCGGCCGCCCAGGTCTACCCGCATTCGGCACTGGCCTCCGAGGCGCACCCGCACGAAGTGCGCATCGCCTTTGATGGCGATGCCGTGCTGTTTTCCGACGAAGCCGAGCGTGTTTTTCAGGCCGAGGGCCTGACGGCTTTTCAAGCGCATGAGCGCGACAAAGCCGGGCAACCTTTGCTGGCAGGCCCCTTCAAGCCTTTGCTGGCCGCCCTGCAACGCTTGCAGCAAGAAGGCACGCCCGCCATGCGGATTCGCACCGCTCTGGTCACGGCCCGCAGCGCGCCCGCCCACGAGCGCGCCATTCGCACGCTGATGGACTGGAACATCGAGGTGGACGAAGCCATGTTTTTGGGCGGCCTGCCCAAGGGTGAGTTTCTGCGTGAATTCGAGCCCGACTTTTTCTTTGACGACCAGACCGGACACATCGAGTCGGCCGCGCGCCATGTGCCTTCGGGCCATGTCGCATCAGGCGTATCCAACCCGGATTGAACTCTTTCGGGTTGAACCTTCTGCGGCTTGAACCTTTTTCAGGTTGAACCTTTTTCGGGTTAAACCTTCTTCGGGTTGAGCGCTTATTTTTTCTCAGAAAAAGGCGCCACCAGCTTGGCATCCAGCCGGTAGCTGGCCACGCCCATGTGCGAGTCGGTCTTGGTCGCACTCAAGGCACCCGTGACCCACAGGGTGTCCATCAGGCGAAAGCGTTTGGTGGGTTTGTCCAGCACCACGTGCACGATTTGGTTGGCCGGGGGCGGCGGTGAATGCACGCAAGCGCCAAAGTAGGGCACCAGCAAAAACTCTTTGGTGCCTTCAGGCAAATCTTCCAGCGGCACCATGAAACCCGGCAGGCGCACGCTCTGGCCCAGAATCATCGGATTGATGGGGGCGTTGTCCCACATCTGGCGCATTTTTTTGAGCGCCTCTTCGGCCTTGGGGTCGTTGTCTTTCAAGCCATCCAGGTTCAGCGCCTTGAGGTCTTTGTAGGGGTCCCAGCCGGCAGGGATCAACTGCTCCCAGCCAATGCTGCGGGTGGGGCCGGGCAGCCCAGCGCCTTGGGGTGCAGGCCCTGCCGACAAGGCCGGTTGCACTTGCGGTACCGTTTCGCGCACGGTGTCTCGCAAGCTTTGCGCCATGACCTGCCCTGCCAGCAGCCCGCTCAAAATGCACAAGCCAAGCCCGAATCGCCTTGGTTTTTTCATGGCCGACTCCTTCACTTTAGATTCAAACACGCGGCGACAGGCCATCGGCCAAGGACATGCGGTAAGCCCGCCAGGCAGGCCCCAGGCTGGCCAGCATGCCCGCCAGCAACACACCCCCCACCAAAGCCAGTTGCGATGGCAAAGGAGCTGCCATCTGCAAACGAATGCCCAGAGCGTTTTGCAGCCAGGGCGTGGCCAGCAGCATGCCGCCTTGGGCCAGCAGCAGGCCTGCGAGCACCCCTGCGCCAGTGACCCACAAGCCCTCTAAAGTCAGCAGGCCCAGCACGTCGCGCGGCCCTGCCCCCACGGCACGCAGCACCGCCAGTTCACGTCGGCGCTCATTCAAGCCCGCCAGCACCACCGCCATGAGCGAGACCACGCTCACAAAAGCCACCAGAGCAGACACGGCCAGCAAAGCGTTTTCGCCCATGCCCAACACCGACCACAACTCGCCCAAGGCGACGCCAGGCATCACCCCCATCAAGGCCTCGGCCTCGTAAACATTCACAAAGCGCTGCACATTGAACACCGCTGCACGGCTCTTGAGACCAACCAAAGCGGCTGTGACTTCTTCGGGCTCCAGGTTGAACTTGCGCGCCATGTCGGCGGGGATCTGCCCACCCGGCAAAGGCGTGCCCGCAACCCAGTCGAGGTGCAGGGCTTCCAGGGCCTGCAGGCTCACATGCACGGTGCGGTCAACCGGCGTGCCAGTGGGCGCCAGAATGCCCACCACCTTGAAAGGCTTGTCGGCGTGCTCATCTTTGTCTGCTGCATTTTCATGCGCATGGTCATGGTCGTGCAGGCCATGCGCCAAGGTGATGTTTTGCCCCAGGCCATAGCCCAATTGGCGCGCTACCTCGGCGCCAATCACCGCTTCGTACAAACCATCCAGCGTACCCACAAACGCCTGGCCTTGCTGCAACTGCAGTGGCTGTTTGTCACCGTAGGCAAAGTGCTGAAAATATGCCGGCGTGGTGCCCAGCACCGGATAGCCACGGTGCGAATCGCCCAGGCTCAAGGGCACCACCCACGACACCGATCGGTGTTGCGACAGGGCGCGCACGCTGTCCATCGACATGGTTTGCGGAACGCTACCCAGGTGAAACACCGAAAACAGCATGAGCTGCACCGGGCTGCTGCGTGCACCCACGATCAAATCAACGCCACTGACCGATTGCGAAAAACTGGTGCGAATGTCGTGTCGCAAACGCTCCAGCGTCCAGAGCAAAGCGGTGGCCAACGCCAGCGACACCACCACCCAAACCAGGGTGCTGCGCCGGTTCCAGGCACTGCGGCGGGCGATGCTCAACAAGCTGTTCATGCGAAGCCCTCTTGCGTTTGCAAGGCTGGCAAAGACCATTGCACATCAAAGCGCGCAGCTTGTTGTTCGTCGTGGCTGACGCACACCAGGGTGCTGCCGGCATCGCGTGCGGCCTGCAACAAAAGGTCCATGAAGTCGCGGCGCAAGGCGGCGTCCAGCGCCGAGGTGGGCTCATCCGCCAAGATCAATTCCGGTTGGCCGATCAGGGCGCGGGCGGCGGCCACGCGCTGCTGCTGGCCCACCGACAAGGCATCGGCCCGACGCGGCCACAAATCAGAGGGCAAGCCCATGCGTTGCAACCAGCTTTGCGCCGATGCCTGTGCGCCCCCTGCGGGCTTGCAGCGCTGGAGCCGCAAGGCCGAAAACCGGCAAGGCAGTGTGACGTTGTCCAGCACGCTCAGGTAAGGCAGCAGATTGAACTGCTGAAAAATCACCCCCACATGGTCGGCCCGAAAGGCATCCCGCTGGCCCGCACGCAAAGCCGCCCAATCTTGCCCCAGCAAAGACACACGACCCTCGCGGGGGGACAAAACGCCAGCCAAAAGCCCAAGCAAGCTGCTTTTGCCACAGCCACTGGGACCATGCAAAAAAGCAGTTTGACCGGGGTCCAAGTGCAAACGACCGAGCACCAGCGTGTCGGCCCCACCCTGGGTCCATGCAAAGCGCAATGACTCGATATCGATCACGAAAACTCCCGGTGTTGACGCGGCAATATACCCTGTCAATCCGGCACGGTGATCTTTCTCCGGCCTTCACGGCGGGCAATCCACACGGTGGCCCACAAAATCACAAATGCGCCCAACCAGGTCGACTGGCTGGGCACATCGGCAAACACCAGCCAGCCCAGCAGGGAAGCCCAGACCAAGTCCAGAAAGCGCAACGACTGGGTGGCCGAGATATCGGCCATGGCAAAGGCCCGCGTCAGGCAATAGTGGGCCAGCGTGCCCAGCACCCCCGTGGCGGCAAAACCGATCCACTGCATGGTGGTGGGCATTTGCCAGTTGGGCAAGGCCATGGGCAGGCTGAGCACAGAGACCGTGAGGGCTTGCCACAGCACGATGACGCCAGGCTTTTCGTAACGGGTCAGGGCTTTGGTGATCAAGAACGAAGCGGCAAACACAGGCGACGAGGCCAGCATGACCAGGTTGTACCAGCCCCCATCGCCCGACATCTTGGGCAAGACCACCACCAGCACACCGGCGAAACCAATCATGGCAGCGATCCAGCGGTCTTTGCGCATGGGCTCACCCAGAAACCAGGCGGCTCCGATCATGATGAAGATCGGCCCGGTGAAGCCGATGGCCGTCATGTCGGCCAAGGGAATTTTTGGCAAAGCGGTGAACCACAAAATCAAGCCCAGGGTGTGCACGCCACCGCGCCAGAACTGCCCAGCCATGTTGACGGGCATGTAACTGCGCCAACCCTCCCGAAACACCCAGGGCAGGATCACCAGCAGGCCAAACAAATAGCGCAAGAACTGCGACTGGTAAACATCCAGGTGCAAGGTCAGTTCGCGGGCAACGGCGTTCAGCAAAGAAAAAAGAATGCCCCCCAGAACCATCCAGACCATGCCTCGAACGGCAGCAGGCCAAGCTGCAAATGTGCGCAGATGGCGGCGGTGCGCAAGCGCCCACTGACGCTGTAAAAAGAAAAAGGGCTTGCGCGGTTTCATGCAAGCCCGAAAAGGACGAGATCAGTCACGTGGGCATCGTAAGTGAGGCCGCTTTGATCACCAGTCGCTTGGGTTACGCCTTGCCTTGATGGCAGACCCGCAGCCATCCAGGGGCTGGGGTTTGGCATGAAACAGATGGCCCATCGAGGTCCAGCTGAAAAAATCAAAAGGCCCCGTCCAGCGGGGCCTTGGCTCGGCTCTTCAGGCCTGCTAAAGGCTTATTGGGCGCTGGCTTGAAGAGCAGCGATGCGCTCTTCAATGGGGGGGTGGGTGCTGAACAACTTCCCTATGCCACCCGCAATGCCCATGGCGGCCATGGTCTTGGGCAACTCGGCGGTGTGCACGCCACCCAGTCGAGCCAGCGCATTGATCATGGGTTGCTTGCGACCCATGAGCTTTGCAGCACCTGCGTCGGCACGAAACTCGCGTTGGCGGCTGAACCAGGCCACGATGATGGCGGCCACAAAGCCCAGCAGGATGTCCATCACGATGGTGGTCACGAAATAGCCGATGCCAGGGCCCGTGTTTTCGCTGTCGCCCTTGCGCAAAAAGCTGTCCACCGCATAACCCACCACGCGAGAAATGAACACCACAAAGGTGTTCATCACCCCCTGAATCAGGGTCATGGTGACCATGTCACCGTTGGCAATGTGCGCAATTTCGTGGCCAATGACCGCTTCAATTTCTTCGTGGGTCATGTTTTGCAGCAAGCCAGTGGACACCGCCACCAAGGCCGAGTCGCGGAAAGCGCCGGTGGCAAAGGCATTGGGGTCACCTGGAAAGATGCCGACCTCAGGCATGCCAATGCCGGACTTGTCGGCAAACTTGCGCACGGTTTCCAAGATCCAGGCTTCGTCGGCATTGGCGGGCTGGCTGATAACTTTCACACCCGATGTCCACTTGGCCATGGGTTTGCTGATGAGCAAGGAAATGATGGCGCCTCCAAAGCCCATGATGAGCGCAAACCCGAGCAAGGCGCCAAGGTTCAGCCCATTGGCTGTGAGGAATCGGTTCACGCCCAGCAAGTTGGCGACGATGCCCAGCACGACCACAACGGCCAAGTTGGTCATGACAAACAGGAAAATTCGTTTCATGGGATGTTTCACTTTCAACCCGAAATGCGCGGGTTCGCTGAGGGGAATGTTAGGGGCTTGCCGGGCAAAATCAACCGGGGGGAACGATTTCCTCAACGGCGTACGGTTTTTCAGCCAGCGCTTTGACGCGGCGTGGCCTGAAGACGCTGCTGTCAGCGTAGAAAGCCGGGTCTTGGTTAGCAGGCCACCAGCAGGGAACGCCCAACATGGGCAAGGGGCTGAAGGGTTTGCGTGACAGCTTCTCGGCGCTCAGGTCCTGCGCCAACCAGGCGTCGATGTCGCCCGGCAGCACCGTTGGGGGCACACGCCACATGTGCACGGTGATGGATTTGTAGGGCTGGACCGCTTTTTCAAGCGCAGCATGGCCAAAAGTCCACAAGCGGGTGCTGGGCCACTCGTCGCGCAGAGCCACAAACGCATCGTGCCAACGGTGCTCTGTCAGCGCCGCCCACAAGGCATCCGAGGGCTGGATCAGCAAGGCGTTTTCGTCGAACACAGTGGCGGCATCGCGCACCGCGCCGCGGACCTGCCTCACCCCGGCCCGGGCAATCTCAGTGGCCTGCAGCTGGTTCAAACGTTTTTTGGTCTGCGGAAAATGCATCCAGCACAGGGCGTTGAAGAAATCGTGCAGACCTTCGCGGGTGGGCACTTGGCCACGGGCAAAAATGAAGTCTTCATAAGCCTGGCTTTCAGGCAAGTCGCCTTGCGGCACAAAACGCACGGGCGCCAGGCCGGCTTCGTTCAGCGCCTGCGCCTGCGGGCAGCCGGCCTCGATCTGACGGGCAATGGTTTCGCCCACCCCTCGCCAGCCCTGCAACCAAGGGGCAGACCAGTCGATGTCGGACACGCCGCGCAACAGGGTTTGGGCGCAGCGCCCGCCTGTCAAATCGGCGTTCGGAGATTGGCCCAGACTCAGCCTGTCACCAGACGCCACGGCAAGCTTTCTCCTGAGCGCAGAGGCTTGAGTTCGGCCTCGCCCAAGGGAAAGCTTTCGGCGGGTGTCCAACTCTCGCGGCGCAGCGTGATGCGGCCGGTGTTGCGTGGCAAGCCGTAAAAGTCGGGCCCGAAGAAACTGGCGAAGCCTTCCAGTTTGTCGAGTGCGCCGGCCTGGTCAAAGGCTTCGGTGTACATCTCGATGGCCGCGTGCGCGGTGTAGCAACCGGCGCAACCGGTGGCGTGCTCTTTCAGGTGTGCCGGGTGCGGTGCGCTGTCGGTGCCCAAAAAGAAACGCGGGTTGCCCGAGGTAGCCGCCTTGACCAGCGCCAGTCGGTGCGTCTCCCGCTTGAGCACCGGCAGGCAGTAGTAATGCGGGCGAATACCGCCGGTAAAGAGGGCGTTGCGGTTGTACAGCAGGTGGTGCGCGGTGATGGTGGCGCCCAGCATGGCATCGCCCTCGGCCACGTACTGCGTGGCCTCGGCTGTGGTGATGTGTTCCATCACGATCTTCAGCCCGGGGAAATCGCGGCGCAAGGGCTTGAGTTGCTGTTCGATGAACACCGCTTCACGGTCAAACAGGTCGATATCGGGCGAGGTGACTTCGCCATGCACCAGCAGCAGCATGCCTTCGCGCTGCATGGCCTCGAGCACAGGGTAGATCTTGCGCAGATCGGTCACGCCCGCATCGCTGTTGGTGGTGGCGCCCGCGGGGTACAGCTTGCAGGCCACCACACCGGCCGCTTTGGCGCGGGCAATTTCGGTTGGGGCCAGGTTGTCGGTCAGGTACAGCGTCATCAACGGCTCAAACGCCAGGCCCTTGGGCACAGCGGCCAGAATGCGGGCCTTGTAGGCCAGCGCCTGCTCGGCAGTGGTCACCGGCGGCTTGAGGTTGGGCATGATGACGGCGCGGGCAAACTGGGCCGCGGTGTGCGGCACCACAACGCTGAGTGCAGCGCCATCGCGCACATGCAGGTGCCAGTCGTCAGGGCGGGTGAGGGTGATTTCTTGGGTCATGTTCGCTATTGTCTCAAACCTGTGGGAAGGGTGCATGACCGCTACCGGCGCCAGAGATGGGACAGCAGGCCGTGGCTCATACTCGCTTTGCTCGCCAAATCGCCCCAACCCGCTGCCCCACCTCTGGTGCATGCGGATGTGGTGAAACAGGCTTATGCGAAAAAGGTGCGGAAAAGACCTGTCAAAAGAGACCCTACCTCAATCAGTGCTGCAAGATCTTGTTCAGGAAGTCTTTGGTGCGGGGCTGGCGGTTTTCAGGGTGGTTGAAAAACTCGTCTTTGGAGCAGTCTTCCAGGATGCGCCCACCCACGTCGATGAAGATCACGCGGTTGGCCACTTTGCGGGCAAAGCCCATTTCGTGCGTGACCACCATCATGGTCATGCCTTCGTTGGCCAGTTGCACCATCACATCCAGCACTTCGCCCACCATTTCGGGGTCAAGTGCTGAAGTGGGCTCGTCAAACAGCATGACGATCGGGTCCATCGACAAGGCGCGGGCAATGGCCACGCGCTGCTGCTGACCACCCGACAACTGGCCCGGAAACTTGTCCTTGTGCGCCAGCAGGCCCACGCGGTCCAGCATCTTGAGGCCGCGCTCTTTGGCTTCGGCCTCAGATCGGCCCAGCACCTTGATCTGGGCGATCGTCAGGTTCTCGGTCACCGACAGGTGCGGAAACAGCTCAAAGCTCTGAAACACCATGCCCACGCGCGAACGCAGTTTGGGCAAGTCGGTGCCCGCATCCATCAAGGACACGCCATCCACATGGATGCTGCCTTGTTGTACGGGCTCAAGCGCATTGACGGTTTTGATGAGGGTGGACTTGCCCGAGCCCGAAGGACCGCAGACCACCACGACATCGCCCTTGTTGATGCTGACCGAGCAGTCGTTGAGCACCTGTACCGGGCCATACCACTTGGACACATTTTTGATTTCAATCATTTTCTTTTCCCGATTTCAGTGCGTGCATCAACGCACGATGGCGATCTTGGCCTGCAAGCGCTTGACTGCCCAGGACAACCCAAAACAAATGATGAAGTACACCCCGGCGGCCAGGATATAAGCCTCTTCAGGTCGGCCATAAATTTTGCCGGCGTTGCTGAAACCCTTGAGCAAGTCATAAGCGCCAATGGCATACACCAGCGAGGTGTCCTGAAACAAGATGATGGTCTGCGTGAGCAACACCGGCAGCATGTTTCTGAAGGCCTGGGGCAAGATGACCAGGCGCATGTTCTGCCCATAGCTCATGCCCATGGCTTGACCGGCAAGCACCTGCCCACGGGGAATGGACTGGATGCCCGCGCGCATGATCTCGCTGAAGTAGGCGGCCTCAAAGGCCACAAAGGTGATGATGGCCGACCATTCGGCGCCAATGGGTCTGCCGATCAAAAACGGCATCAGCAAATAAAACCAAAGGATCACCATGACCAAGGGCACCGAGCGCATGCCGTTGACATAGAAGGTGGCGGGTGCAGCCAGCATTTTGTTGCCCGACAAGCGCATCAGTGCCAGCAAGGTGCCAAAAATCACGCCGCCGATGGTGGCGGTGATGGTCAGTTGCACACTGAAAATCAGGCCGCTCCAGACGAACTTGCGCAGCATCTCCAGATCAAAAAAGGAAAGGTCGAGTCCAAACATGTCAGTGCCCCCCCGTTCCGGCGGAGACGATGAAGCCAGGCACACGCATTTTCTTTTCGATCTTGGCAAACACGCGATTCACAGCGAAGGCTGACAAGGCATAAAGCCCGGTGACGGCCAGGTAGATTTCAATGCCTCGTGAGGTTTCTTCCTGCGCCTGCATGGCGAACATGGTGAGTTCTGCAATCGACACGGCAAAGGCCACCGAGGAGTTTTTTAACAGGTTCATCGACTCACTGGTCAGTGGCGGCAAGATGATGCGAAACGCCATGGGCAAAATCACATACCGGTACGACTGTGCTGTGGTAAAGCCCACGGCCATGGCGGCGTAACTCTGCCCTTTGGGCAAGGCTTGAATACCCGCCCGCACTTGCTCGGCAATGCGCGCCGAGGTGAAAAAACCCAAAGCAAACACCACCAACATGAAACCAGGCACCTGCTGAAATGCCGGGAATATTTTGGGCACAACGAAGTACCACAAGAAAATCTGCACCAACAGCGGTATGTTGCGGAACAACTCAACCCAGGCATTGCCCAGTGCCACCAGGACCGGCCGTCCAGGCAAAGTGCGGACAGTACCCACCACGGCGCCAACGCTCATGGCCACCAACCAGGAGCAAGCCGCCACAGCCAGCGTCCAGCGCCAAGCCTCCAGCATCCACTCAAGATAGGTTCGGCCACTGCCGTCATCGGTCAAAAATACCTGCCAGTCCCAAGTCATTTTTTTATTCCTGCAAAAGGGAAACCCATTCCCCAAAAAGAAACCCCGCCCAAGTTAGCCCCGGCGGGGTTTGAAACGCATCAAGGCAAAATTATTTCTTGGCGTAATCTTCTGCAGGCTTGTCGTTCAGGTTAGCCCAAGCTGTTTTGGTGGCTTCGCTGGCAACCAGACCCACGCGTGTATTTTTTGGCGGGATGGGTTGTACAAACCACTTGTCATAGGCCTTGGCCATGTCACCGTTCTTGACCATGTCACGCACGGTGTCGTCGGCCAATTTCTTGAAAGCCGGGTCGTCCTTGCGAATCATGATGGCGATCGGCTCAACGTTGAGCACCTCACCCACAATGCGAAAGTCTGCAGGGTTTTTGGCGGTCGCGATATTGCCAGCCAGGATCTGGCCATCCATGACGAATGCATCAGCGCGGCCGGACTCCAGCAACAAAAAGCTGTCAGCATGGTCTTTGCCAAACAGTTCGTTAAAGTTCACGCCGTTGGCGCGCTCATGCTTGCGCAGCAACTGAACCGAAGTGGTGCCTGTTGTCGTGGCCACGGTCTTGTTGACCAATTGGGCGATCGAAGTGATGCCTGAAGAGACTTTGGCAGCGATGCGCACTTCTTCCACAAAAGTGGTCACCACAAAGGCCACGTCTTTTTGACGCGCTGCGTTGTTGGTGGTGGAGCCGCACTCAATGTCGACCGTGCCGTTTTGCACCAGTGGAATGCGGTTTTGCGAAGTCACCGACTGAAACTTGACATCGACTTTTTTGCCTACGGCTTTTTCCAAATTGCCAATGATGCGCTGGCAGACCTCAAAGTGAAAACCGGCGTACTTGCCATCCCCCAGGGTGTAGGACAGGGCGCCCGAAGAGTCGCGCACACCCATGGTGATGGCGCCGGCATTCTTAACCTTGGCGATGGTGTCGGCTTGAGCAGCCATGCAGGCCAGGGCGGTGATCGCGACAGCGAACAATTGCTTTTTCATTCAGTTCTCCAAAAATTGCCAAAAGGCGAAAGTTAAACCATGCCGCTTCAATTCGCGGAAGCACCATCATGGCATTTAGACAGGCTGGTTTTTCACAGCCCAAACACAAAATACAGTTGCAGCAAACCAGCCGCAACTATAGTGAGCCAGACCACCCTCTTACATCAGGGTGTACCCCAGATCATCATGCAAAAAAAGCATAACACAATGCCTGCAGGCGTCAGATCAAGCTGCGCGGGGCGTTCCCTGCGTTAAATGCGCCCACAGCTCGTGCGCTGGATGGTGGCCGCTGGTTTTAGGTCCTGGCTTGGCCCGGTATGCCCTGACCTCCATCGTCAAGGACAAAGCCTGACCGTCCGGCAAACGCGATTCCACCAAAGCCCCGCTCTGGACTTCCTTGCGCACAGCACTTTCTGGCAAGAACGCCAGGCCATGGCCTTGCATGGCCATGACTTTCAGGCCTTCGGCCATGTCGGTTTCATAGACCCGGTCCAGATGAATCGGTGTCCCCGCTTGCTTGAGGATCCAGTCGGTCACGCCGCCCAGATACGCCCCCGGCGCATAGCCCAGATAGGGCAAGGGACGGGAGGGTGCTCCAGGCAGGCCAAGCACAGGGGTGCCGTCGGCCTGCGCCTTGACGTAGGGGGCAATGGACTCCGCGCCGAGCACCACCATGTCGTAACGCTCGGCATCCAGTTGCAAGGGTTGCGAGGGGTGGTGGTAGACGATCAACAGGTCGCACCCCCCTTCAGCCAGGCGCATGGCCGCGTCGTGCACATTGAGTGCGATCAAACGGCTTTTGATGGGGCCAAAGCTTTCGCGCAAGCCGGCCATCCAAGACGGAAAAAACGTAAAGGCCAAAGTGTGCGGAATGGCGAACTCGATGAAGTCTTGCCCTGCCGAGTTGTGGCCGCGCAGCATGGCCCGGGTGTTTTGCAGGGACTGCAGCAGTTCCAGCGCCTGGTCAAACAAGGTCTCACCGGCCGGGGTGAGTTTGGTGGGGTAGGAGCTGCGGTCCACCAGGTCAGCACCCGCCCAGGCTTCCAGGGACTGGATGCGCCGTGAAAAAGCCGGCTGCGTCACATGACGCAGTTGCGCAGAGCGGCTGAAACTGCGGGTTTCAGCCAAGCTCACAAAGTCTTCAAGCCACTTGGTTTCCATGCCGAATTATGTCGCGGCCGCGATGGATGCCACTGCTGGCGATGATTCGGTGTTTTGTTGCAGCGCCCACATGCTGGCGTAGCGCCCTTGACTGGCCAGCAACTGCGCATGGTTGCCACGCTCGATGATTTGGCCGGCTTCCATCACCAGGATTTCGTGCGCATCGACCACAGTCGACAAGCGGTGCGCAATCACCAGCGTGGTCTTGTTTTGGGCCACGCTGGCCAGCTCGGCCTGGATGGCACGCTCGTTGGCAGAGTCAAGGGCCGAGGTGGCTTCGTCAAACACCAGGATCGGGGGGTCTTTCAGCAAGGTGCGGGCAATGGCCACACGCTGCTTCTCGCCCCCCGAAAGCTTCAGCCCCCTCTCACCCACCGAGGTTTGGTACCCCTTGGGCGTGGAGGCGATGAAGTCGTGGATGCGGGCAGCACGGGCCGCGCCCTCGATCTCGGCTTGGCTTGCGCCAGGGAGGCCATAGGCGATGTTGTAGGCCACGCTGTCGTTGAACAGCACCGTGTCCTGCGGCACAATGCCCAGGGCCTTGCGCACGCTCGATTGCGTGACCTGCCGGATGTCTTGCCCCGCAATGCGAATGAAGCCTTGCTGCACGTCGTAAAAACGGAACATCAAACGCGCCAGCGTCGACTTGCCCGAACCCGAGGGCCCAACCACAGCCACCGTCTTGCCGGCAGGGATGGTGAAGCTGATGTCCTTGAGGATCGGCCGGTCGCTTTCATAGGCAAAAGAAACCCGGTCAAACACCACGTCGGGTGCGCCTTGCAAGGCCAGCGCCTGCGCGCCCGGCGCATCGGCCACTTCGCGTTCGCGGTCCATCAACACGAACATCTTGTCGAGGTCGGTCAGGCTTTGCTTGATCTCGCGGTACAGCACGCCCAGAAAATTGAGCGGAATATAGAGTTGGATCATGAAGGCATTGATCATCACCAGATCACCCAGGGTCATGCGTCCGGCCACCACCCCCTCGGTGGCGCGCCACAACATGGCGACCAACGCTGCCGCAATGATGAGCTGCTGACCTGTGTTGAGCACCGACAAAGTGGTCTGTGACTTGAGCCGGGCCACACGCAAGCGTTCCAGACTTTCGTCGTAGCGCCCGGCCTCGAACGCCTCGTTGCCGAAATACTTGACGGTTTCGTAGTTCAGCAGCGAATCGATGGCTCGGGTGTGCGCAGCCGAATCGAATTCGTTGGCCTGCTTGCGAAACTGCGTGCGCCACTCGGTGATGCGCACCGTGAAAAAGATGTAAAGCGCCAAAGCCAACAACGTGATGCCTGCAAACCAGGCATCAAACTTGACCGCCAAAATGGCCAGTACCAAGCCCACTTCGATCAGGGTCGGGATGATGCTGTAAAGCGAATAAGAAATCAGCGACTCGATGCCGCGCACGCCGCGTTCGATGTCACGCGTCATGCCCCCGGTCTGGCGCGCTAGGTGAAAGCGCAAGCTCAAGGCATGCAAGTGTTCGAAGGTCTGCAAAGCAATGCTGCGCGATGCCCCCTGCGTGGCTTTGGCAAACACCAATTCACGCAACTCGGTGAAAGCCGAGGTCAGCAGACGCAAAGCGCCATAGCCCACCAGCAAGGCCACTGGCACCACCAACACGGCTTGCGCATCGCCGGGCTTGATGTTCATGGCATCAACCAACTCCTTGAGCAGCAAGGGCACGCTCACGTTGGCCAGCTTGGCACCCACCATCAAACTCAGGGCAATGACCACGCGCCATTTGTATTGCCACAAATAAGGCAAAAGGCGCGACAGGGTTTTCCAGTCACCCCCTGCAGGCGCTGGTGGCGCTGGTGGCGCCGCACCTCCAGGCAAGCCAGGTCGTGGCGTGTTGGAGGCGGCAGGGGCAGCAGTTTCGCCGTGGTGGCGCATAAGGGACAATCCAGTTTTTGTTAACCACTCATTGTGCCCATGTCTGAAACCCACAGCACCCACACCGTGGCATTGCCCACTGACCAGGAGCTGGTGCTCAAGGTCATCCCCATGCCCGCTGACTGCAATGCCAGTGGCGACATTTTTGGCGGCTGGGTCATGGCCCAGGTCGACTTGGCCGGTGCTGTCTTGCCCGCTCGGCGCGTCAGGGGCCGCATGGTCACCGTGGCCGTGAACGAGTTCATCTTCAAGCAGCCGGTCAAGGTGGGCGACATCCTGTCGTTCTTTTCCCGCATCGTGCGGGTCGGTCGGACCTCGGTCACGGTCAAGGTCGAGGTGTTCGCTGAACGCTTTCAGCTGCAGGGCCAGTACATCAAGGTGACCGAGGCCCACCTGACGTACGTGGCGGTTGATGACCAGGGCCAGCCAAGAGCCGTGCCTGCAGAGTGAACGGCTGGATCAGAGGCTGCGCCAGCACCTGATCCCGGTCGCGCCTGCAGCTTGGGCAAGAGCCCCGGCTGCATCACGCTTCAAGACACGATGTAAGCCGCAGCACCCGTAGACATCAAGCTGCCATCGGGGCCACAAAACTCCATGCGCGAAGAACCTACCCTGGAGCCCACACGCAGGGCATTCGCAGTGATGGTGAAGTACTCACCGATGCCTGGCCGCAGATAGTCCACACGCAAATCGATGGTGCCCAGCTTGGCAAAGCGTTCCAGTCGCTTGGTGGGCGATTCATCCATGTGTTTGGCGGCCAGCGCGGCCATGACCGCCGCACTCCCGATGGCATCCAGCACAGCGCTGATGACGCCGCCATGAATGCGGTTGTAAGCAAAGTGGCCCACCAGATCGGGGCGCATGTCGATGCGGGCTTCCACCCCCTCGGGGGTCACTTTGACGAGCTTGAGCCCCAGTGACTTGTTGAAGACGATTTTTTCTTCGTAGATCTGGCGAAAACCCTCGATGTACTCAGGCTCAAGAACGATGGGTTCGGTTGGACGATGGGGCATGCCGGTCATTTCAGAAGGAAGTGTGTGGTCAGGCCTGAATGCCCGACCAACCCGGGGGCCAGTTTACAGCGCAGAAAAATCTGGCTTGCGCTTGGCCATGAAGGCCCCAAAGGCCTCTTTGGCGGCGGGCTCGCGCAGCATGCGGCCAAAGCTTTTGCCCTCTTCGGCCATGACTTGCAGCACCTCTTGCTGGGCACCACCCTTCATCAGGCGCTTGGTCTCGACCAAGGATGACAAGGGCTTGGCCGCCAGCTTGCGTGCCTGGGCCTGGGCGTAGCCATTGACCTCGGTGGGCGGCACAACCCGGTTGACCAGGCCGACTTCTTGTGCGGCTTCAGCAAAGAAAGGCTCGCCCATCAGCAGGGCTTCGGCCGCGCGGTGGTAGCCGAACATGCGAGGAACCAGCAGGCTGGACGCGGCTTCGGGGCACAGGCCCAAATTGACGAAGGGCATGGAAAACGCCGCGTTGTCCCCGGCATAGACCAGGTCGCAATGGAACAGCATGGTGGTGCCAATGCCCACCGCAGGCCCAGCCACGGCGGCGAGCATGGGTTTTTCAAAGCTGGCGATGCCGCGCAGAAAACGGAACACCGGCGACTCTTGCGTGGTCGGCGGCTGGTTCAGGAAGTCACCAATGTCGTTGCCCGCACTGAAGATGGTTTCGTGCCCCTGAAACAGCACCACGCGCACGCTGGCGTCCGCTGCAGCCTGGTCGACCGCGTCGGCCATGGCGGCATACATGGCCGATGTGATGGAGTTCTTTTTGTCCAGGCGGTTGAAGGTGATGGTCATCACCCCCGCATCGATGTGGGTCAGGATGTCAGACATGGTGTTCCTTATGGCTATGCGGTGGAGGGCCTGCTTTTGAAAACGGCTTATTGGACCCTGATCCAGGTTTGGGTACGGCCCAACAAAGGCATGCCGATGTAACCCCGGACTTCGAGCTTTTTGCCACCGTCAATCGGTGTCAAACGCGCGCTGTAGTTTTTGCCGTTCTCAGGATCGAGAATTTTCCCACCTTCCCATACCGCTTTGCCGTCACCTTGTTGACCCCCTCGAATGATTTCCATGCCGATTTTCGGTTTGTCCTTGCGGTCATCGGTGCACAAATTGCAGTTGGGCTCGGTACTGGTCGCAGTCAGCAAAGACTTTTCGACCACCCCCAACAAGCCCCCCGATGCGTTCTGGCTGATGCGAATTTCGGCTTTGGGCTGCTTGCTTTCGTCGTCGATGCTGCGCCACAAACCCACCGGACTCAACTGTGCTTGTGCAGCCAACGCGAACAAACTGAGGCTCAAGGCCAAGGCGGATCTGATCATGGCGGTCTTCCTGTTGCGGTGTGGAAAAAATTAGGCCAGAGCGGCGTCGGTGTCCATCAGCACATCGCTGCCCGCACGGATGCGGCGCATCAGGCTGGAGGTCTCGGGCATCAGGCGCGTGAAGTAAAAGCGCGCGGTTTGCAACTTGGCCTGGTAAAACGGGTTGGGGCGCTGCGCTTGCTCTTCGGCCTCGGCCAATTTGGCCAGTGCAATTTGCGCCGAACGCGCCCAAAAATAGCCCAGCACCAAGTGGCCCACCACGCGCAGATAGTCTACGGCAGCTGCGCCCACTTCGTCCGCGTTGCTCAAGGCTTTCATGCCCACTTCGCTGGTGAGCTGGGTGAGCTTTTGGCCCAAATCAGCCAGTGGCTTGATGAACTCGCCCATGGCTTCGTTGGCCATTTCGGCCTTGACCAATTGCTCGACCAATTTACCGAATTTTTTGAGCGTGGCGCCTTGGTTGCCCAGCACCTTGCGGCCCAGCAAATCGAGCGACTGAATGGTGTTGGTGCCTTCGTAAATCATGTTGATGCGGGCATCGCGCACAAACTGCTCCATGCCCCACTCCTTGATGTAGCCGTGCCCGCCAAAGACCTGCTGGCAAGCCGATGTGGCTTCCCAGGCGTTGTCGGTGGTGAATGCTTTGACGATGGGCGTGAGCAAAGCCACGATTTCAGCCGCCTCGGCACGCACGGCCTCGTCGGGGTGGTGGAGTTCTTTGTCGAGCAGCAAAGCGCAATAACAAGCCAGCGCACGGCCCCCTTCGGCATAAGCTTTGGCGGTCATGAGCATGCGGCGCACATCGGGGTGCACGATGATCGGGTCGGCTGGTTTGCCAGGCGCCTTCACGCCGGTGAGCGAGCGCATTTGCACGCGGTCTTTGGCGTAAGCCAAGGCGTTTTGGTAGGCCACTTCGGTCAGGCCCAGCGACTGGTTGCCCACGCCCAAGCGGGCGGCGTTCATCATCACGAACATCGCCGCCAAGCCCTTGTGGGGCTGGCCCACCAGAGTGCCCACAGCATCGTCGAGCACCATCTGGCAGGTGGCATTGCCATGGATGCCCATTTTGTGCTCCAGACCACCGCAATAAATGCCGTTGCGCTCGCCGATGGCACCTTCTGGCAACACCTTGAATTTGGGCACGATGAACAGGCTGATGCCTTTGCTGCCGGGGGGCGCGTCGGGCAAGCGGGCCAGCACCAGGTGCACGATGTTGGGGGCCAGGTCGTGCTCGCCGGCGCTGATGAAAATCTTCTGGCCACTGAGCTTGTAAGTGCCGTCGGCCTGAGGCTCGGCCTTGGTGCGCAAGAGCCCCAAGTCGGTGCCGCAATGCGGTTCGGTCAGGCACATGGTGCCGGTCCATTCGCCGCTGGTCAGCTTGGGCAGGTACAGCGCTTTTTGCTCGGCCGTGCCGTGGGCATGCAGGCACTCGTAGGCGCCGTGCGACAAGCCAGGGTACATGGTCCAGGCCTGGTTGGACGAGTTGAGCATTTCGTAAAAACACTGGTTCACCACAAAGGGCAACCCTTGCCCACCAAACTCAGGGTCGCAGCTGAGCGAGGGCCAGCCGCCGGCCACATATTGCGCATAAGCCGCCTGAAAGCCATCGGGGGCTTTGACGTCGTGCGTGTCGCGGTTGAGCTGGCAGCCCTGGGTGTCCCCTGAAATGTTGATGGGGAACACCACTTCGGCCGCAAACTTGCCACCCTCTTCCAGCACCGCGTTGATGGTCTCGGCATCGGTGTCGGCGTGCTTGGGCAGGGCCTTGAATTCGGCGGACACATTGAGCAATTCATGCAACACAAACTGCATGTCGCGCAGGGGCGGGTTGTAGACAGGCATGGCAATTCCTTGAAAGGGTCAAAAAGCGGATGGGGGAGAAATCAGTCGCTGGTGGGCTTGCGCGGGGGCTTGGGCACCGCCACGAGCTTGGGAGGCTTCGCAGGTTGGGCGGCGCCCGTCTTGACCAAAGCTGGGGCCGTCGGCGCCAGCGCATGGCGCGCCAATATGTGCAAAAAGCCACGGCGCGCCAGCTCGGAGGCGCCAGGGTTGCGCAAAAAGCGTGCTTCGTAGTGCAACGCCAGGATCAAGCCGTGGATTTCAAAAGCGATTTGATGGGCATCGGCCTCACGGCTGAGTTGCCCTGCGGCCTGGGCCAGTTCCACCGCACGACGCAAGGCGGTTTGCCAAGTGGCCACCGATGAGGCCAAGGCATCCCGAACAGGGCCAGTGCGGTCGTCGAACTCCACAGCCCCACTGATGTAGATGCAGCCTGAATCGATTTCAGCGGAGGTTTGCACCATCCAGTTGTCAAACATCGCTTGCAGGCGGGGCACACCGCGGGGTTTTTGCATGGCCGCATAAAAAACCTCCGCCTCAAAGCGGTCGTGGTACTCGCGGATGACTGAAATTTGCAGCTCTTCGCGCGAGCCAAAGTGGGCAAACACACCCGACTTGCTCATGCCCGTGACCTCGGCCACAGCGCCAATGGACAAGCCATCCAGACCAATTTGCGAGGCTAGGCCCAAAGCGGCCTCGATGATCACGGCCTTGGTTTGCTGGCCTTTGATGAGTACGCGGCGGCCTGCCACCTCAGGTGCTGTCACGCTTTCAACTTTGGAAGGGGGTTTTCGATCGGACATGGCAATTAAAAAAGAACGATCGTTCTATTTTGCACCAAAACGCCCCACGAAATCAAAATACCCCATGAGTCAAGGGTAAATCAGGAGGCAGGCCCGCCAGCGTCAAAGCACTGACGGACGCCTGCGCAGGCTTGATCAGGCCTTGAAAGCCACGACTTTCTGGCTTTGTTCACCCAGGCCATCGATGCCCAGGCGCATGACATCGCCACGCTTGAGAAAGACCGGTGCAGACTTGCCATCGACCTTGACACCCATGCCCACGCCCGGTGGCGTACCGGTGGTGATGATGTCGCCTGGCTCCAGCGTCATGAACTGGCTCACATAGCTGACCAATTTGGCGACGCCAAAAATCATGGTTTTGGTGTTGCCGGTTTGGTAACGCACGCCATTCACATCCAGCCACATGCCCAAGGCCTGAGCATTGGGCACCTCGTCGCGCGTGACCAGCCATGGGCCCACCGGGCCAAAGGTGTCGCAGCCTTTGCCCTTGTCCCAAGTGGCGCCGCGCTCAAGTTGGTATTCACGCTCGCTCACGTCGTTGACCACGCAATAGCCAGCCACGTGGTTCAAGGCGTCTTTTTGGGTCACGTAGCGTGTGCGGGTGCCGATCACGATGCCCAGCTCGACCTCCCAGTCGGACTTTTTGGAGCCCTTGGGCAACATAACGTCATCGTCGGGACCCTGAATGCAGGAGATGGCCTTGGTGAACACAATGGGTTCCGACGGAATCGGCATGCCAGACTCGGCCGCGTGGTCGGCGTAGTTCAAGCCAATGGCGATGAACTTGCTGGTGTACGAGATGGGCGTGCCAAAGCGCTTTTTGCCGCGCACCAAAGGCAGCTTGTCGGTCTTGACTTTGGCCAGCTTGGCCAGCGCATTGTCATTGAGCAGATCGGGTGAGATGTCCTTGACCACGCTGCTCAAATCGCGCAAACGGCCAGCGGCATCGATCAATCCGGGTTTTTCCTTGCCAGGTTGGCCATAACGAACGAGTTTCATAACTGCCTTTCAGTGTTTAAAAAGAATCAATAAGTGGCACGACCACCCGAGAGGTCAAAGACCGCGCCGGTGGAAAAAGAACAATCTTCGGTGCTCAGCCAAGTCACCATGGCGGCGACTTCTTCGGGCATGCCGAAACGCGCCATCGGAATTTTCGACAGCATGAACTGGATGTGCTCGGGTGACATTTGATCAAAAATCGCCGTCTTTACAGCCGCCGGCGTGACACAGTTCACACGCACACCGGTTTCAGCCAATTCTTTGCCCAGCGATTTGGTCAGGCCAATCACGGCCGCCTTGCTCGCACTGTATGCGCTGGCATTGGGGTTGCCGTCTTTGCCCGCAACCGATGCGATATTGACGATGCGGCCATAGTTGCGCGCCTTCATGTGGGCGCTGAGCTCCCGGCAGCAATAAAAAAGTCCGTGCACGTTGACATCAAAAACCTGCTTCCAGTCTTCAACCGGATAGTCCCAGACCTTGGTGTTGGGGCCGGTGATGCCTGCACTGTTGACCAGCACATCAACCCCGGCCAAGGCGGTAGTTTGGGCCGTGGCCTTGACCACCGAGTCGTGGCTGGCCACATCGACCTGAACCGTGTTGAGCACTGCGCCCGGCTGCTCTTTTTTCAGTTGCTCTGCCGCAGCGGCCATGCCCGGCGCATCGCGGTCCCACAAGGTCACGCGGGCACCGGAGGCCAGCATGCGCTGGGCAATGGCAAAACCCAAACCTGTGGCGCCACCGGTGATGACCGCATGGCGGCCTTTCATATCCAACATGTTCATATTTTGCTTTCTTAAAAATGGTGTTGTTGAAAGTTAAATGGTCATGCCGCCGTCCACCATATAGGCGTTGCCGGTGGCAAAAATGGACTCGTCGGACGCGAGAAAAGTGACGATGGGCGCGATCTCATGCGCCTGAGCCAGTCGACCCATGGGCTGACGGTTGATGAAATCCTTGCGGGCTTGCACCGGATCGGCATAGCTGTTGATGCGGTCTTGCAGCGAAGGTGTGTCCACCGTGCCGGGGCAAATGCAGTTGCAACGGATGCCCTGGCGCACATAGTCGGCCGCCACGCTCTTGGTCAGGCCGATGACCGCCGCCTTGCTGGCGCCGTAAATGAAACGGTTGGGCAAGCCGCGCACGCTGGAGCACACACTGGCCATGTTGATGATGCTGCCGCCATGCCCGTCTTTTTCAAACTGCGCGAGCATTTTGGGGATGGCCGCCTGGATCATCCAGAACTGCGAACGTGCATTCAGGTTGAACGCGAAATTCCAGTCATCGTCTGTCGCTTGCTCGATGTTGCCGTTGTGCACAAAGCCTGCGCAATTGAAGATCACATCTATGCGCTCCATGCTGGCGACCTGGCGGGCAATAGCCGCCTTGTCCAGCACGTCCAGCACAGCGGTGTGCACATTGGCCACACCTTGGTAGGACTTGAGCAGCTCGGCGTTCATATCGGTCGCGTAAACCGTGGCGCCCTCTGCGGCCATGGCCAGCGCGGCTGCCTGACCAATGCCCTGCCCGGCTGCTGTGATCAGCGCAATTTTTCCTTTGAGTCTCATGGTGTCTTGATCTCCAGATAAGTGGTTTGTTTTTGGGTAATGGCGGCCCAGTCCCAGGCAATGCCCAGGCCGGGGGAATCGGGTGGGTGTGCAAAACCATCCGCTATGTGCAGGCGCGAGGTGGTGATGTCATCGAGTTGCGGAATGTATTCGACCCAAGTGGCGTTGGGCACAGCCGCGCACAGGCTCACATGCAACTCCATCAGAAAATGCGGGCAGACCGCCACATCAAAGGTTTCGGCCAGGTGTGCGGTCTTGAGCCAGGGCGTGATGCCGCCGATGCGCGCCACATCGGGCTGCACGATAGAACAGGCGCCTTGCTCCAGGTATTCACGGAACTGCATCGGGTGGTACATCGACTCGCCCACCGCCACTGGCACGGCGGTGTGCTCACGCAACTGGCGGTGGCCCGACACATCTTCCGCAGGCATGGGCTCTTCGATCCAGGCCAGGCCCAAGCCATCGAAGGCGTGCGCGCGCCGCACCGACTCGGCCCGATTGAAGCCCTGATTGGCATCGGTCATCAGTTCAAAGCCAGGGCCAACGGCGTTGCGCACAGCACTCAGGCGCGCCACATCTTCACTCACATGGGGTCGGCCAATTTTGATCTTGGCACCCTTGAAACCCTGACCTTGCGCTTCCAGGGTTTGGTCCACCAGCGCCTGCGGTGACAAATGCAACCAGCCGCCTTCTGTGGTGTAAAGCGGCACACGCGTTTGCGCGCCACCCAGCAGTTGCCACAAAGGCAAGCGCTGACTTTGCGCACGCCAATCCCACAAGGCCGTGTCCACGCAGGCCAAGGCCAGGCTGGTCATCGCGCCCACCGCCGTGGCGTGGGTGTGAAAAAACAGATCTTTCCAAATCGCCTCAACACGCACCGGGTCGCGACCGATCAGGCGTGGCGCCAGGTGGTCTTTGAGCAAGGCGATGACCGAAGAGCCCCCGGTGCCGATGGTGTAGGCATAACCCGTGGCCTCAATGCCATCGCTGCAGTGCAAACTGAGCAAGATGGTTTCTTGGGTCACGAAGGACTGAATGGCATCGGTGCGCAGCACCTTGGGCGGCAGATTGACTTGCCGTAGGCTCACGCGGTCAATGGTGACAGAGGACATGGAAAACTTGGCGAAATGTAGAAGACAGAGATCTAAGCTTGAGCCTGAAGGGCGGCATCGCCGGTCGTTTTTGCGACAGCGGTCATGCGGGTTTGTGCGGAGTCGAAATGGCTTGACCGGGCAAATATGAACATGTGATGATTGTGCAACTGGTCTGACCACTTGTCCAATTCACGTTATCCCTGATCTGCCCCATGCCCATCCAAACCGTTGAACCCCAACGCCTGTATCGCCAGATTGCCGAACAACTTCGGCAACTGATGAGCTCGGGCGAGTTCACGGTGGGCTCGCGCTTGCCCGCCGAGCGCGACCTGGCCATCCAACTTGGCGTGAGCCGTCCTTCGGTGAGAGAAGCGCTGATTGCACTCGAGGTCGAAGGCATGATTGAAGTGCGCACAGGCTCGGGCATTTATGTGCAAAGCACAACGCGCTCCAAAAATGCACTGACATCCACGATGACCGACACCCCAGCGGACTGGGGCCCCCTGGAAGTCATGAGTGCCCGAATTTTGGTGGAGGCTGAAGTCGCGGCACTGGCCGCGCAGAACGCCCAAAAAAAACAACTGCAAACCATCCGCAACGGCTTGCAAAAAATGAAGCTGGAAGCTGCGCGCGATGAAGTCCCACGCCGGGGCGATGAGGCCTTTCACGAAGGGATTGCGCAGGCTTGTGGCAACAGCGTTTTACTCGACACCGTCCAGCGTTTCTGGCAAGCCCGCAACGGGCCCTTGTTTGAGCGACTGGGCGACTATTTTGAAAACCCGGCCTCCTGGCAAACGGCCATTGGCGAACACCAGGCTGTGCTGGATGCCATCGAGGCACGCGACAGCTCGGCTGCACGCAAAGCCATGCAAAAGCACCTGAAACAAGCCCACAAGAGATACAGCGCGAGCTGGCGCCGCGCTCCCGCCCGCTAGGGGTATGCAGTTTTAACGCGTCAGCAATTTTTTAAACCCAAAGGAGACCGAAATGAGCAAAAGATTCACCCTGAAAACCCTGGCCACCGCAGGCGCTATCGCCGCCGGCGCCATGGCCATGTTTGGCAGCGCGACCGTGTACGCGCAGCAAAAACTCAAATGGGCGCACGTCTATGAAACCTCAGAGCCGTACCACACCGAATCGGTCTGGGCAGCCGAGGAAATCAAAAAACGCAGCAACGGCAAGTTCGACATTCAGGTTTTTCCTGCGTCCACGCTGGGCAAGGAAACCGACATCAACCAGGGCCTGACTCTGGGCACGGTTGACATGATCATCAGCGGCCCTTCTTTTGCAGCCCGCACGTATCCACGTTTTGGCATCGCTTACTACCCCTTCATTTTCCGTGACGGGGATCACCTGATCGCCTACTCCAAGAGCCCCGTTTTTCAAGAAATGGTGGATGAGTTCCGCAGCAAAACCGGCATCCAGGTCACGGCCTACACCTACTACGGCGCGCGCCACACCACGGCACAAAAGGCCTTCACCAACTGTGCGGGCATGAAAGGCATCAAGATCCGTGTGCCCGATGTACCTGCCTACCGCGCCACGCCTGAAGCCTGCGGTGCCAACCCCACCCCGATTGCTTTTGCCGAGGTGTATCTGGCCCTGCAAAACGGCACTGTCGAGGCGCAAGAAAACCCCTTGACCACCATCGAAGCCAAAAAGTTCTTTGAAGTTCAAAAAGCGATCATGCTGACAGGTCACATCGTGGACGGCCTGACCACCCAGGTGGCCCCTCACCTGTGGAACAAACTCAGCGCCGATGAAAAGAAATTGTTCACGGAAGTGACGCAGGCGGCGGCTGTGCGTGCCACGGCCAAGATCAAGGCCCGCGAAGCCGAGTTGGTGGACGAGTTCAAGAAAAAAGGCCTGCAAATTGTTCAGGTTGACCGCAAATCATTTCAGGATGCCGTTCTGAAAAACAAACCCCTCACCTCGATGGGTTTCACGCAAGCTGACTTCGACAAAATTCAAGCAGCCAAGTGAGCCAGTGGCTGTGCTTTGCGCACAGCCTGGGTGTCGCTACCGGTCTTGGGCCGGTCAGCGACACCACGATCGGTCGGCTCTGCCGACCCCAGCCTGCATTGTTTTTG
The DNA here is from genome assembly GCF_044361985.1 of Limnohabitans sp. Lineage (GTDB taxonomy): Bacteria > Pseudomonadota > Gammaproteobacteria > Burkholderiales > Burkholderiaceae_C > Limnohabitans_A. The sequence continues at coordinate 46,826 of NZ_JBIKHV010000002.1, forward strand.
AACCCTAGGACAGCCGATGAGCAACATACCCGACCTGGACGCCATGCCGAAAGTCATGGGCGACGATGGCCAATTCCATGCGATCGATGAAGAGGTCGACTTGTCGGGCACGCCCATTGAGGCCTGGTTTTCCCTGGCCTTCTTTTGGGCCCTGGGCCTGACGGTTTTTTACCAATTTTTCACGCGCTATGTGCTGAACAACTCGGCCTCATGGACCGAAGAAATCGCACGCTATTTATTGATCGCCACTGTTTTCACAGGTGCCACCATTGGCGTGGCCAAGAACAACCACATTCAGGTTGATTTCTTCTTCCGTTTCATGCCCCCCTGGCTGTCGCGCACCATGGCCACTGTGGTCGATGTGATGCGCATCGCATTTTTTGCGATCGCCACTTTCCTCACAGGTCAGATGATGCAAAAGCTGGGCAGCTACAAGATGACCATCATCGATTTGCCCATGAACCTGGTGTATGGCGTGGTGATGGCAGGCTTTGCCGCCATGTGTTTGCGCGCCATCTGGGTGATGCGTGTGCATTGGCAGCGCGGCTACACCGTGCTGGAACGCCCCGAATCTGAAATGACTGACCGCTGAAAAACCGCCCCTCTCGAAAGTTTCCATGCTGAAAATTCTTTTTCTCATCCTCATGAGTGGCGGTATCCCGGTGGCCATTGCCATGGCGGGTGCCTCGCTGATTTATCTGTTCTTTGCGCAAAGCTCACCGCCCTTTGTGGTGATCCACCGCATGGTCTCGGGCATTGACAGCTTCCCTTTGCTCGCCGTTCCGTTCTTTATTCTGGCTGGCAACCTGATGAACAACGCCGGCATCACCAACCGCATTTACAACTACGCACTGGCCCTGGTGGGCTGGCTGAAGGGCGGCCTGGGCCATGTGAACGTGGTTGGCTCGGTCGTGTTTGCGGGCATGAGTGGCACCGCCATTGCCGATGCCGCAGGCCTGGGCACCATCGAGATCAAGGCCATGAAAGACCATGGCTACAGCACCGAATTTGCGGTGGGAGTCACGGCCGCTTCGGCCACACTCGGCCCCATCATTCCGCCCAGCTTGCCCTTCGTGATCTACGGCATGATGGCCAATGTGTCGGTGGGTGCGCTGTTCCTCGCGGGCATTTTGCCCGGCATCTTGATGGCCCTGCTCATGATGCTCACCGTGGCCTATTTCGCACACAAAAATGGCTGGGGTGCCGATGTCAAATTCGAGTGGCCCAAAGTCATCAAGGCTCTGGCAGAAACAGCTGTGGTGGTGGGCTGGCCCCTGGCCATCTGGTGGCTGGTCACCGCCATGGGCACGCCCCCGCAAATCACCGTCTTTGCAGCCTTGATCGTTTTGTTTGCCGCCGACAAGTTTTTTAACTTTCAGGCTGTGCTGCCCATCATGACCCCGGTGATTCTCATCGGTGGCATGACCACTGGCGTGTTCACCCCCACCGAAGGCGCCATTGCCGCTTGTGTCTGGGCCATCGCACTGGGTTTCTTTTGGTACCGCACGCTCAACTTCAAGATGTTTGTGAAGATTTGCCTGGACACGGTAGAGACCACGGCCACCGTTTTGTTCATCGTAGCCGCCGCCAGCATTTTTGGCTGGATGCTGACCGCCACCGGCGTCACCACCGCGATCTCGGCCTGGGTTCTCGGCTTCACCCAGGAACCCTGGGTGTTTTTGCTGCTGGCCAACTTGCTGATGCTGTTTGTGGGTTGCTTTCTGGAGCCTACAGCGGCCATCACCATCTTGGTGCCGATCCTGGTGCCCATCTGCCAGCAACTGGGCATTGACCTGGTGCATTTTGGTCTGGTGATGGTGCTCAACCTGATGATCGGTTTGCTGCACCCGCCCATGGGCATGGTGTTGTTTGTGTTGGCCCGTGTTGCCAAACTCAGTGTCGAGCGCACCACCATGGCCATCTTGCCCTGGCTGTTCCCTTTGCTGGGCAGCCTGGCCGTGATCACTTACTTTCCCAGCCTGGTGCTGTGGTTGCCCAAGCAATTTTATTGAGGACATTTCATGAGCAGTTTTATTCGCCTGCACCCCGCCGATGACGTCGTCATTGCCCGCGCCCAACTCATGAGTGGCAGCAGCGTGGACGGCGTGGCCGTGCGTGGCCTGATCCCACCGGGCCACAAGGTCGCCACCCGAGCCATTGCCGCGGGAGAGCCTGTGCGCCGCTACAACCAGATCATCGGCTTTGCCCACCAGGCCATCCAGCCCGGCGAGCATGTGCACACGCACAACCTGAACATGGGTGCCGAAAAAGGCAACTTCGAACGCGACTATGCGATTGGTCAAGATGTCAAGCCTGAAGCGGTGCGCAAGCACGCCACCTTCATGGGCATCCAGCGCGATGACGGGCGTGTGGCCACGCGCAACTACATCGGCGTCCTGTCGACCGTGAATTGCTCGGCCACGGCGGCACGGGCCATTGCCGATCATTTTTCCAAACGCAACAACCCGGCCGCGCTGGCAAACTTTCCCCAAATCGATGGCGTGGTGGCATTGACCCACGGCACCGGTTGCGGCATGGACACCGAAGGTTTGGGCCTGAAACTGCTCGAACGCACGCTGGCGGGCTACGCCACCCATGCCAACTTCTGGGGCGTGGTGGTGGTGGGACTGGGCTGCGAAGCCAACCAGCTGAGCACCTGGCTAGCGAACAGCAGCCTGCGCCAGGGCGAAACGCTCAAGGTCTTCAACATCCAGGACACAGGAGGCACGCGCCTCACGGTCGAAAAAGGCATTGCGCTGATCCAAGAGATGCTGCCGCAAGCCAATGCCGTGCAACGCACACCCTGCAGCGCAGAGCACATCACGGTGGGCTTGCAATGCGGTGGCTCGGATGGCTATTCGGGCATCAGTGCCAACCCGGCGCTGGGGGCGGCAGTCGACCTGCTGGTGCAGCATGGCGGCACCGCCATCCTGAGCGAGACGCCCGAAATTTACGGAGCCGAGCATTTGCTGACGCGCCGCGCGGTCAAACCCGAAGTGGCGCACAAACTCATTGAGCGCATTCGCTGGTGGGAAAACTACACCGCTGCCAATGGCGGCGAGATGAATAACAACCCATCACCCGGCAACAAGGCTGGCGGTCTGACCACCATCCTTGAAAAGTCATTGGGTGCGGTGGCCAAAGGGGGCACAAGCAACCTGCAGGCCGTGTACGAATACGCCGAACCCGTCAACGCCAAAGGCTTTGTCTACATGGACACCCCCGGCTACGACCCGGTGAGCGCCACAGGCCAGGTCGCCGGTGGCGCCAATCTGATTTGTTTCACCACCGGCCGCGGCAGCGCCTACGGCTGCGCGCCATCGCCCAGCCTGAAGTTCTCAACCAACTCGGCCCTGTGGAAAAAACAGCAAGAAGACATGGACCTGAATTGCGGCGAGATCGTGGATGGTGGCGTCAGCATCGCCGAGATGGGCCAGCGCATTTTCGAGATGATCCTGGCCGCCGCTTCGGGTGAGCCCACCAAGAGCGAACGCCATGGCTATGGACAAAACGAGTTTGTGCCATGGCAAGTCGGCGCCGTGATGTGAGCAACCTGATTCACCCCTTCCTGAAAGTTTTTTCATGAGCCAACTGATCCCGGCAGCCGAGCTTCGACAGCACATCACCCGCATCATCGCCATGACTGGCAGCGAACCCGCCGAGGCCGCCCAGGTGGCGGGTAACCTCGTCATGGCCAACCTGAGCGGTCACGACTCGCACGGCGTGGGCATGGTGCCGCGTTATGTGGACGCGGTGCTTGAAGGTGGGCTATCGCCCAACACGGGCGTCAAGGTATTGCTCGACACCGGCCCCTTGCTGAACCTGGATGGTCAACGCGGTTACGGACAGATCACGGGCGTTCAGGCCATCACCATGGGCATCGAGCGCGCCAAGCAACACGGTGTTTGCACCGTGGCCCTGAGCCGTTCTCACCACCTGGGCCGCATCGGTCATTTTGCAGAAATGGCCGTGGCCGAAGGCCTGGTGTCGGTGCATTTTGTCAACGTGCTGTCGCGCCCGGTGGTCGCACCCTTCGGGGGTGGCGATGGCCGATTTGGCACCAACCCCTGCTGCATCGGCGTGCCCATGGGCAAGCGCGAGCCCTTTGTGTTGGACTTTGCCACCAGCCGTGTGGCGCAGGGCAAAATGCGCGTCGCGCACAACAAGGGCGAGCAAGTGCCCCCGGGCTACCTGATTGACGAAAACGGCCACCCCACCAACGACCCGGGGGTGGTGGTGGTGCCCCAGTCGAATGGTCTGTTTGGCGCGCTGATGACCTTTGGCGACCACAAAGGCTTCGGCATGGCCGTGGCCTGCGAATTGCTGGGCGGCGCGCTGACGGGCAGCGGCACCTGGCACCGCGAAGCCGATCATCAGCGGGCCGTGCTGAACGGCATGTTGACGATGCTGATCGACCCAGTCCGCCTGGGCACACAAGACCTATTCGAGCAAGAAACTCTGGCCTTTGCCGACTGGCTGCGCCAAAGCCCGGATGCACCGGGCACCGATGGCGTGCACATGGCCGGTGAACCCGAGCGGGCCGCCCGTGTCGAAAGAGAAAAAACGGGCATCTTGATTGACGACGCCACCTGGGCCGAGATTGAAGCCTCTGAGAAAAAACTTCAGCACGGCTGAAGCGCGCTGCATCGAAATTTACCCATCATTTGCGGTCATCGTCATGAACCTTTCTGCTGCCACGCTGCCCACACTGCCCGCATCCATCCACGGCCCCGCGTATGACCGCACAGCCCATGCCCCGGGCGTTGTGCACTTGGGCCTGGGCGCCTTTCACCGCGCGCACCAAGCGATGGTGTTTGACCAATTGCTGTCCGCTGGCGACATGCGCTGGGGCATTCACGGCGTGGGCATGACCCGGCCCGACTTGGTCAACCAACTGAAAGCGCAAGACGGCCTTTACGCTGTCCGCGTGGCCGATGGGCAGGGTGTGAAATGGCAGGTGCCAGGTGCGTTGTGGCGCACCAGCGTGGCCACCACCGAACGCGATGCGGTGGTGGCGGCCATTGCCGCACCCACCACCCGCTGGGTCACCCTGACTGTGACTGAAAAAGGCTACACGCCCGAGCTGGCCGGCTTGCTGCTGGACGGCCTGCGCCTGCGCCAACAAGGCAGCTTGCCCGGCATCACCGTGGCATCGTGCGACAACCTGCAAGGCAATGGCCACAAACTTCAGGCCTTGCTCAAAGCGGCCGCCAACCCACACGATGAAGCCGTCGTGCGCTGGATGGACGCGCACTGCGCATTCCCCTGCAGCATGGTGGACCGCATCGTGCCTGCGGCCACACCCGAGATCATGGCCGCAGCGCATGCGGCCCTGGGCGTACAAGACGACTGTGCGCTCAGCACCGAAGCTTTTTGGGAATGGGTGATCGAAGACCGCTTTGCAGACCCGGCCGATGGCGCTTTGCTGCAAAGCGCCGGTGTGCGGGTGACGGCCGATGTGCACAGCTACGAAGAGGCCAAGCTGCGCATGCTGAACGGCAGCCACACGGCTATGGCGCTCATGGGTGCGGTCACGGGCAGGCCTTTCATTGCCAGCTGCATTGGCACGCCCCATATCCGCAGCTTCGTGGAACGCCTGATGGGCCGCGAGGTGGCGCCGCACCTGAGCCGCAGCGACTGGGCCGATTACCGCGACGCCTTGATACAACGCTTTGGCAACCCTTACCTCAAGCACAGCGTGCACCAGATCGCAACCGACAGCTCACAAAAAATACCGCAGCGCTGGCCACCTTCTGTGCTGGGTCAGATGGCCAGTGGTGCATCGTATGAACACCACGCGCTGGCCGCAGCCGTATTCGTGCGCTACACCTTGGGCGTGGACGAGAACGGCCAGGCCTATGCCCTGAACGACCCGCAAGCCGAAAGCCTGAAAGCACTGGGCGCAGCACAGCGCACGCAAGCGCAAGCCTGCGTGAAAGCCCTGCTGGCCCGCGAAGACTTGTGGGGAGCGTCTTTGCCCCAGCACGCGGCATGGACAGGCCGCGTTGTGCACTGGCACCAGCAAATCCTGCAACATGGAGTGGACGCTGCCATCCAGAAACTGCTGGAACAAGAAGCCTGAGCCATGAAAATCACCGCTGCCCGCGTCGTTGTCTGCAGCCCTGGCCGCAACTTCGTCACGCTCAAGATCGAGACGGACCAGGGCGTCACCGGTGTCGGCGACGCGACCCTGAATGGCCGCGAACTGGCCGTGGTCAGTTACCTGGAAGAACACGTCATTCCGTGCCTGATTGGGCGTGACCCCCAACAAATTGAAGACATCTGGCAATACCTTTACAAAGGCGCGTACTGGCGGCGTGGCCCGGTGACCATGAGTGCTGTGGCCGCCGTAGACACCGCGCTGTGGGACATCAAGGCCAAGATGGCGGGGATGCCGCTTTACCAGTTGCTGGGGGGTCGCAGCCGAACCGGGGTGATGGTTTACGGCCACGCCAACGGACGCGACACAGCCGAGACCGTTCAGGAGGTTTTGCGCCACAAGGAAGAAGGCTATCTGGCCATCCGCGCCCAAAGCGGCGTGCCAGGCTTGAACAAGGTCTACGGCGTGAGCGGCGGTCGCGGTGCACACCGCATGTACGAACCTGCCGATGGCAACTTGCCCAGCGAGCACGACTGGAGCAGTGAAAAGTATTTGCGCCACACGCCCGCCCTGTTTGAAGCGGTGCGCGAAGCCGTCGGCCCCGACATCCATTTGCTGCACGATGTGCACCACCGCCTCACGCCCATCGAAGCTGGACAACTGGGCAAGGCGCTCGAGCCCTCACGCCTGTTCTGGATGGAAGACCCGACACCCGCCGAAAACCAGGAGGCGTTTCAGTGGATACGCCACCACACCACCACACCGATTGCGGTGGGCGAGATTTTCAACAGCATCTGGGACTGCAAAGCGCTGATCGAGAAACAACTGATCGACTACATCCGCACCACCGTGGTCCACGCGGGCGGCATCACGCACCTGCGGCGGATTGCCGATCTGGCCAGCCTGTACCAAGTGCGCACCGGCTGCCATGGCGCGACCGATTTATCGCCCGTTTGCATGGGCGCCGCTTTGCACTTTGACACCTGGGTGCCCAACTTCGGCGTGCAAGAGTACATGCCGCACAGCGAAGAAATGCTGTCGGTCTTCCCACACGACTATCGCTTTGAGCGCGGCATGATGTACTGCGGCGAATCACCTGGCCATGGCGTGGACATCGACGAAAAACTCGCCGCCAAATACCCGTACCAACGGGCTTATCTGCCGGTGAATCGGCTGCAGCATGATGGGACATTGTGGAATTGGTGAGGGAATTGGCGTTATTTGATTTGGGTTGAGACAGCAAGCTGCGCCCATTTACTATGGTTATGCCGCTTCTAATTGCACGTGAACGCGACGACCGATGGCCGTGGCGATATTCACCAAAGCATCCAAGGAGAACTTCGAAACGCGACCGCGCAGCAGATCATTGATACGCGGTTGGGTTACGCCGCAGTGCATTGCCGCTTGCGATTGTTTCCATTGGTTGCCTTCAATAACGGCTGCGATTTGGCGCATGAGTTCTGCCCTGGCGCGAAGGTTCGCCGCTTGCTCAGGCGTATCGGCCAACGCATCCCACACGCTGTTAAAAGTTTCGGTCTTGATCATTTGGCACCTTTCGAAATTTCACTGTATCTTTTCCTGGCAAGTTCCATATCTCGTTTGCTTGTCGCTTGGGTCTTCTTCTGAAAAGCATGCAACACATAAACTGCATCGGCAAGTCTGGCTGCATAGACTACGCGGTAAGTGCCCGAGTCATCCCAAACGCGTAATTCCTCAACCCCATTTCCGATCGAGGGCATAGGCTTGGAGTCGACCGGCTGCTCTCCACGCTGAACCTTGTCCAGTTGATAGCCTGCATCGTTGCGAGCGTCCTCGGGGAATTGTCGCAAGCACTTGAGCGAGTCACCAAGGAATTTAAGCGTCTTCATCTGAAGATTATATTGAAATTGATATAAAATGCAATCCGTTTGGGGGATCAATGGGTCAGTCAACTCAATCCAACGGGCCAGGCTTAGTTTTAGGATTGCTGTGAGCCACGGATTTGCTCACAACCCGAATCCCTGGCCTGCGCCATCACACGCGCAGTGAGCACCATCATTCAGTTCCTTTTTGGCGGAATAGATCTTGGCGAGTGTTTTTACACACACTGCCGCGCAAAAGACAGGTGCCAATCCGCGACAATCGGGGCTCTACCGATGAACACCATGCACACCCAGAAATTTTCCCTCCTGTCCGTCATCCTCGCCATCACCGTCGGCACCCTGGTTCCCAGCGCCAGCAGCTTCGCCGCCAAACCCAACAAAACCAAATCCGCCGCTGCCAAAGCAAGCGCTGCCAAGCCCAACACCAAAAAAATGGCAGCGGCCGCCCGTGCTTTGCCTCCACTGGCGGCGCAGGTAGCCTTGGCCCCCAACCCACCGGCACTGCAGTCCAAAGCCTGGTTGCTGATGGACTTTGACTCGGGCGAAGTGCTGGCCTCGGCCAACGCCGACGAGGCTCTGCCTCCGGCCTCGCTGACCAAGATGATGACCAGCTACATCGTCGAACAAGCGCTGCGCTCGGGCAAGCTCAAGCCCACCGATCTGGTCACCGTGAGCGAAAACGCCTGGTGTCGGGGCACGAGCGCCGAGTCGTGCATGTATCTGCCTCTCAACAGCCAGGCCGCGGTGATCGATATCCTGCGCGGCATCGTCATCCAGTCGGGCAACGACGCCTCCAAAGCGATTGCCGAGCATATGGCCAGCTCCGAAGCAGGTTTTGCCAAGCTGATGAACGCCGAGGCCCAGCGCTTGGGCATGACACACACTAACTTTGTGAACCCCACGGGCCTGCCCGATCCGGCGCACAAGTCTTCTGCGCGTGACCTCGCCATCTTGGCGCGTGCCATCATCCGCGACGGTTCCGAGTACTACCCGCTCTACGCCGAACGTGATTTCAAGTACAACGGCATCAAGCAAGGCAACCGCAACGCCCTGCTCTACACCGACCCCAGCGTGGACGGCCTCAAAACGGGTCACACGGCCGAAGCCGGTTACTGCTTGGTCACATCGTCCAAGCGCAACGACACGCGTCTGATCTCGGTCATCCTCAACACCCACAGCGCCCAGGCACGCGCTGACCAGACCCGCACCCTGCTCGGCTGGGGTTTTGGCAGCTTCGAAAAAGTCACCCCGTTTGCTGCAAACGCGGTGGTCGGCACGGCCAAAGTCAGCTTTGGCAAGGCCGACACCGTGGCCGCCGGTCTGGGCACCCCTTGGATGCTGACCGTGCCACGTGGCACGCCAGTGCAAACCACAGTGGAACTCAAACCAGGTCTGGAAGCCCCAGTGCCCAAGGGCACCGTGATCGGCAGAGTGATGGCCAACGTCAATGGCAAACCGATGGGTGAAGCCCCGCTCGTGGCGCAGGCCGAAGTGGAGCGATCAGGTTGGTTGCTGCTGGCATGGCAGCATGTGAGCAAGTTGTTCGGCCAGTAAACCACCGAAAAAGGCTGCACAAAGGGCGCCGTGCCAGGCGCCCTGCCCGCTTACAGCATCCGCGCCAATGCGGCCTGCAAATGCTCGGAGGGCAAGCGCTTGAAGCCCGTGCGGGCAAAGCGCTGCAAGCGGCCTTGCATGAAGGCCACCAGCAAGGATGCCGCCAGCTGCGCATCTGCCGTAGGGGTCGCCGACTCGCTGCCTTTGAGGGATTGGCGCAACTGCGCTTCGATCTTGTCAAACAGCAAATTGATGCGCTCTTGCAAACGCTCGTGCTCTAAAACCAGCGCATCGCCCATCATGACGCGGCTCATGCCCGGGTTTTTTTCCGCAAACTGCAACAGCAAAGCCACAATGCGCCCTGCCTGGTTCGGGCCTGCCGGCTCGCGGTCGGTGACCTGACGGATCAGGCCGATCACGGATTGGTCGACAAAATCGATCAGGCCTTCAAACATCTGCGCTTTGCTCGCGAAATGCCGGTACAAAGCCGCTTCGCTCACGCCAATTTTGGCGGCCAACCCGGCGGTGGTGACCCGCTCGGCACCCGGTTGCTCGAGCATGGCGGCCAGGGTTTGCAAAATTTGCAAACGGCGCTCACCCGGACGTGGCCGCTTGCGCGCAGGAGTGGTCTCGTCTTCAGAGATGTGGTCGCTTTGTTGTGCTGGATCAGACATCTTGTTCCCCTGTTGTCGTGCGGCTTGTGTCTGCTGCTTGTTTTTATCGGCTGCGAATCATGGTGCCAAAAGCCTGCTCGGACAACACTTCCAGCAACATGGCATGGGGTACACGGCCATCAATGATGTGCACCGCGTTCACACCGCTCTTGGCCGCATCGAGGGCGCCCGCGATCTTGGGAATCATGCCGCCACTGATGGTGCCGTCGGCGCACAGTTCGTCGATGCGACTTGGGGTCAGCTCGGTCAGCAACTGGCCTTCTTTGTCCAGCACACCACGGATGTTGGTGAGCATCAGCAACTTTTCGGCTTGCAGCACGGTGGCCAGTTTGGCGGCCACGACATCGGCATTGATGTTGTAGCTTTCGTTGTTTTCACCAAAACCGATGGGGCTGACCACGGGGATGAAGGCGTCGTCTTGCAAGCATTTCAAAATAGACGGGTCGATGCTTTCGATCTCGCCGACCTGGCCTACGTCGTGCTCTTTGCTCGGGTCCTGGCTGTCCACCATGCGCAATTTTTTGGCGCGAATCAGCCCGCCGTCACGCCCCGTCAGGCCCACAGCTTTGCCGCCTGCGCGGTTGATCATGCCGACGATGTCTTGCTGCACTTCACCGCCCAGCACCCACTCGACCACTTCCATGGTCTCGGCATCGGTCACCCGCATGCCTTGGATGAATTCGCCGGTTTTGCCGAGGCGTTTCAAGGCCGCCTCAATTTGTGGACCGCCCCCATGCACCACCACCGGGTTCATGCCCACCAGTTTGAGCAGCACCACGTCTTCAGCAAAGGCCTGCTGCAAGACCGGGTCGGTCATGGCGTTGCCGCCGTATTTGATGACCAGTGTTTTGCCGTGAAACTTGCGGATGTAGGGCATGGCCTGCGCCAGGATCTGGGCCTGGTCGTGTGGCGCAACGGGCTTGACGGCGGTGTGATCGGTCATGTTTTAAAACAAAGCATTTAAGAAAGGTTAAACAGTCCAACAGATTGTGCCGCAAGCCCAAGGCGGCTCAGAGGATCTCGGCCAACATGCGGTCAACGCCTTGCTGCCACGGCGGCAACACCAAACCAAAGGCTTGTTGCAGCTTGTGGGTGTTCAGGCGCGAGTTGAGAGGTCGCTGTGCCGGTGTTGGAAAAGCTGAGGTCGGCACAGGCGCCATATCGGTCACTTTCAAGGCCAGCTGCGGCTGAATGTGCCGGGCTTGGGCGATGACATGGCTGGCATAACCGTGCCAAGTGGTCTCGCCGCTGGCCACCAGGTGGTAGATGCCCGCCAGTGACGCAGACTGAGGCTGCATGAGCTGCCGAATGGCATGCGCCGTGACATCGGCGATCAGATCGGCACCCGTGGGCGCGCCATGCTGGTCGTCGATCACGGTCATGCGTTCGCGCTCCCCCGCCAAGCGCAACATGGTGCGGGCAAAGTTGCCGCCCCGCGCCGCATACACCCAGCTGGTGCGAAAAATCAGGTGTTTGCAGCCACTGGCGACGATGGCCTGCTCGCCTTCGAGTTTGGTTTGCCCGTACACGCTGAGCGGCCCGGTCGCATCCGTCTCTTGCCAGGGCCGATCGCCTTGGCCGCTGAACACGTAGTCGGTCGAGTAATGGACCAGCAAGGCACCGACTTCGGCGGCAGCCAGCGCCAGCGCAGCTGGAGCGGCGGCGTTGAGGCAGCGGGCCAGCTCAAGCTCGGACTCGGCCTTATCCACCGCCGTATGGGCAGCGGCGTTGACGATGACGTCGGGCCGCCAGGCCTGCACGGTTTGCGCCATGCGCTCGGGCTGGCTCAGATCGCCACACCACGCGGTGCTGTGCCGGTCCAGCGCCAGCACCTCGCCCAGTGGGGCCAGGCTGCGCTGCAGCTCCCAGCCGACTTGGCCATTATGACCGAGCAGCAAGATTTTCATGAGGCGCTGTATTGTTTGTTCACCCACTCGCGGTAGGCGCCACTTTGCACATGGGCCACCCACTCAGGGTTGGCCAGGTACCACTCAACGGTTTTACGGATGCCCGTGTCAAAGGTCTCGGCGGGCTTCCAACCCAGCTCGGCTTCGAGTTTGTGCGCATCGATCGCGTAGCGGCGGTCATGACCGGGTCGGTCGGTCACGTAAGTGATTTGCTGGGCATAGCTGCTGCCATCGGCCTTGGGCCGCATGTGGTCGAGCAGTTGGCAGATGGTCTGCACGATCTCGATGTTGGGCTTTTCGTTCCAGCCGCCCACGTTGTAGACCTCGCCCAAGCGCCCAGCTTCGAGCACGCGGCGGATCGCGCTGCAATGGTCTTTGACGTAAAGCCAATCGCGAATTTGCATGCCGTCGCCGTACACCGGCAGGGGCCTGCCTGCCAGGGCATTCACGATCATCAGCGGGATGAGTTTTTCGGGGAAATGGTAGGGGCCGTAGTTGTTGCTGCAGTTGGTGGTGAGCACCGGCAGGCCGTAGGTGTGGTGCCAGGCGCGCACCAGATGGTCGGATGCCGCCTTGCTCGCACTGTAGGGGCTGTTGGGCTCGTAGCGGTGGGTTTCGGCAAAGGCTGGGTCGCCCTTGCCCAGTGAGCCATACACCTCGTCGGTCGAGACATGCAAAAAACGAAAAGCGGATTTTTCGGCCTCGGGCAGGGATGACCAAAAGTCCCGCACCGACTCCAGCAAACGGAAGGTGCCGACGATGTTGGTTTCGATGAACGCACCAGGGCCATGAATGGACCGGTCCACATGGCTTTCTGCGGCAAAGTTGACCACAGCACGCGGCCGGTGTTCGGCCAACAAGCGGCTGACCAGTGCGGCGTCTCCGATGTCGCCCTGCACCAGTTGGTGGCGCGCATCGCCTTGCAGGCTGGCCAGGGTTTCGGGATTGCCGGCGTAGGTGAGCTTGTCGAGATTGATGACAGGCTCGTCGTGGGCGGCAAGCCAGTCCAGCACAAAGTTGGCGCCGATGAAGCCGGCGCCGCCGGTAACAAGGAGGGTCATAGAAGTGAACGATGGTTGGGCACCACGGGATGTTGCGCCTTGATTTCAGGATTTTAGAAGCATTGCGCGGGCCCTCCGGTTAAAGTGGCAGCTTGTTCAGGAAGTTAGCCATGGCCAAATCAAACGATTCAACACGCAGCAAAACCCAACCCGTGTCCCAGCCGGACAAGCCGACACCGCCCGCCCAGCATGTTTGGCTGGCTGGTTTAGGGGCCATGGCCAAGGCCCAAGAGCAAGGCAGCAAAGCCATCGAAGCCCTGGTCAACGATGGCCTGGCCTTTCAACGCAAAAGCCAGGCTGAAGCGCAACAGCGCCTGCATGAAGCCACCGAGCGCCTGAGCCACATGGCCACAGGCTTTGGCCAGCAAGCCTCCGGGCGTGTCGACAAACTGGAGCATTTGTTTGAAGACCGTGTCGCCAAGGCCTTGCACCGTTTGGGCATGCCATCGCTGCTGGACATTCAGATGCTGACCGACCGGGTGGCCCAATTGGAGGCCAAACTGGAGGCCAAACTGGAGGCCAAACCCGAAGCACGCCCCAAGGCTACGCCAGCCACATCGGCCAGTTCTACGCGCGCAAAACCCAAAGCACCGGTAGCGCGCAAAACAACCGCCCCTAAGACCCAAGCGGCGCGCGCCGCAAAACCCCGCCCCAACAAAGCCTGATGAACAGCCTGCGCCCTCTGACATGGCCAAAAAAGCACCCCGCCGCACAGCCCAGCGCATAGCCGAGGTCACGCTGGAGCTGTTCAATCGGTTTGGCGAGCCCAACGTCTCGACCACGCTGATCTCGGCAGAGCTCAACATCAGCCCTGGCAATCTGTATTACCACTTTGCATCAAAAGACACCCTGGTCAACCAGTTGTTTGACCAATACGAAGTGGCCATGTTGGGGCTGCTGGAGGCAGCGCCCGATGTGCAAGACGTCGAAGACGCCTGGTTTTTTCTGCACTCGCTGTTTGAGCAGGTGTGGAACCACCGTTTTTTATACCGCGACCTGAACAACCTGCTGTCAGGCAACCGGCATCTGGAGACGCATTTTCACGATATTCTGGAACGAAAAACCCACGCGTTCAAATTGATGCTGGAGGGCTTGGCCGCTGCAGGCCTGATGAAAATTGACCCGGACAACATCGAGACCCTTTCGGCGAGCATGTCCGTGATGGTGACTTATTGGCTCAGCTATGAATATGTGCGCAACCCTCGGCAAGCCCTGGAGCCGGCCAGTGCAGGCTTGGCACTGACCCGGGGTGCGCAACATGTGCTGGCGTTGCTGACCCCCTACATGGCGAACACCGATTTGCAAAGCCATCTGCAAGGTTTGACCGCTGCTTACGGCGCCCCTGAACACTGAGGCGGGGCCTGCCCGCAGGCAAAACAGGCGCTTGCGAAGCTCAAAAAATCAGTTGAAGCGGTGCGCAGCCATCGCCAAAAGCCCGTCGAAAATCAGGTTGTCCACCAGTTCGAACTGAACCGACATGCTGGGCGCCATTTTCCAGCCTGCACCGCCAGTCATGATGCACATGGGCTCTTGCCCAGTGTGCTCTCGCAGGTGTTGCACCGTCCGCTCACAGGCACCGGCAATGGCGTAGGTCCCGCCGCTGGTCAGAGCATCGCTGGTGTTGGTCGGGAAGGGCGTGACCTCTCCGGTCGGCACATGCAAACCGGCCGTGCCTGATTCGAGTGCCTTCAACATGATGCCGTGGCCCGGCAAGATGAGGCCGCCCAGGAATCGACCGTCGGCATCGATCGCCTCGACCGTCACGGCCGTACCCACCATGACCACCACCAGGGGCCGGGCAGGGCCGCAAGCCAGCATGCGCTGGCGCGCGCCGATCATGGCCACCCAGCGGTCCGAGCCCAAACGTGAAGGGTGGTCATAACCATTGATCAGGCCAGCCTCCTGGACGCCCGGCACCACCCACTGCGGGGCGAAATCCCAAATTTCCATTTGCTCTTGAACGCGCCGCTTGATGGCGTCGCCTGCGACGACGCAGCCGAGCATGTGGTCTGGCTTGGGCAGTTGCGCCCAGGCGCCTTCAGACAGGCGGTCGATGTTTTCCAGAAATTCAGCACCATGGGACAGCAACTGCCCTTGGGGGTTGGGTTGGTCGTACAGCGCCCATTTCAGGCGCGTGTTGCCCACATCGATGGCTAAAAATGTCATGGGCCGATGATAATGAATTTCACCCGAATAATTCACATCCAAAGGCTGGCTTTAAATGACTGGCCGCAGCACCGGCATGACCGACTCATAGGCTCTGGCGGCGCGCAGTACCAGGGCGTCGCCAAACATGGGGCCAACGATCTGCAAGCCCATTGGCAAGCCCGACCGGGTCAATCCGCAAGGCACCGTGATGGCCGGTTGCTGGGTCAGATTGAAGGGGTAGCTGAAGGGTGTCCAGCCCAGCATGGCCTCGGGGGTCATGGGCGCCGAGCCGGCTGGTCGGGCTTCAAATGCCGGGATCGAGACGGCCGGGGTGACCAGCAAATCAAAACGCTGCATGAACTGGCGCATGTGCGAACCCAAAACGCCGCGGCGCTGGTTCAATTGCTGAACTTGCAGGGCACTGAGCTGCGCGCCCAGAGCCGCCTCGGCCCGAAAGTCAGGGTCGGCCAGGGCTTGCTGCTCGGCGCTCAGGCCCGTCCAGACGGTGTAGGCCCCCAGAAACCACAAGCCAGTGGTGATGTCCAGCGGGTCGTCAAAACCCGGATCGACCTGCTCGACGTGGGCACCCATGGCTTCCAGCTGTTTGACCGCAGTGGCCACGGCCGCTGCGATTTCAGGGTGCACGTTTTGCGCAAAGCCCAAGGTGGGGGAATAGGCGATTCGCAGGCCGCGAACACCGTCTTCCAGACCGACGCTGTAATCGGTGGCATCGGGCGGCAGCGATGTCCAGTCGCGGGCGTCGGGCTGCTTGAGCACATTCGTCATCAAGGCGGCATCGCGCACGCTCATGGTGTGGGGCCCAAGGTGCGCCACCGAGCCAAACGGCGACAAAGGGTAAGCGGGTATGCGCCCAAAACTGGGCTTGAGGCCGACGTTGCCACAAAACGCGGCGGGTATGCGCACGCTGCCCGCGCCATCGGTGCCCACACTCAGTGGCCCCAGGCCTGCGGCCACAGCGGCAGCGGTGCCCCCAGAAGACCCGCCGGGTGTGTGGTTCAGGTTCCAGGGGTTGCGCGTGATGCCGGTGGCAGGCGAGTTGGTCTCGCCCTTGCAACCAAATTCGGGGGTGGTCGTTTTGCCCAACAACACGGCACCCGCCTCGCGCAGGCGCGCCGTGGCAGGGGCGTCAACCTCCCAGGGTTGGTTCGGGTCGATGGTGCGGCTGCCGCGAAGGGTGGGCCAGCCTCGGGTCAAGATCAAATCCTTGATGGAGGCTGGCACGCCCTCTAGGGCGCCCACAGGCGTGCCTTGCTGCCGGTGCGCCTGCCAGCGCGCCTCACTGGCGCGCGCGCTGGCCAAAGCGGCCTGTTCATCGACCAGACAAAAGGCGTTGATCTGGGGGTTGACCCGTTCAATGCGCTTTAAAACGGCCTGGGTCACCTCGACCGGCGAGGCCTGGCCGCTGCGGTACAAGGCCAGCAGTTCATGGGCGGGGGTCTGGGTCAGGTCTTGGGTGGTCTTGCTCATGCGCTTGTCTTTCCAAAAAAATAATCAGGCCTGGCCCCAAGATCAAGTTCAGGGCCGGGTGCGGGTGTTGGGGCTGAGTTTTTTCCAGGGCAAATCGCCCGGGTCTGCGGCCATGGGGCCGGCGGCCTTGGCCACCAGCACACGGCTGGCGATGGGCGTGAAATCGGCGCGGAAGTGGTTGGAGCTCTTGACCACCAGCAACTTCATTTGTTCGGGTTGAATGCCCACAGCACGGAACAATTCACGGTCAAGCATCTGCATTTTGCCGCTGGCCACCGCGATCAAAACGCCATCGATCTCCAGGCAGGCGCAGGGGCCGATGTGGGCCTTCATGCCGGTCATCATCGGGCCTTTCAGCTCGCAGTAATCGGGCCCCAAGGCTCGCACCGTGAAGCGACCTTGCAAAGGCGGGTCACTGGGCTCGCCCGTGAAAGTGGGCACGGCACGGCCCAAAGCAAGCTGCAACACAGCACCGACACCGGCCGCATGGGCCTTGCTGGCGGCCTCAGGGTCGAACAACAAACCCAGCGCCACTTGGCCAGGCCAGCGTTGCCCAGCGCCTTGTTGCAACAAGGCGTGCAGCATGCCGGTGGTGTTGCTGTCACCACCAGCGCCTGGGTTGTCTTGCGTATCCGCAATGACCACAGGCGCTGCGGACACATCGGCCGTGGCCAGTGCCTGGGTCACCGCTTCGCGGGCGGGCAAGACATCGGGGCGCCACTGGCCAGGGGCGGCCACCCGTTCAAACAAACGCTGCACGGCAGCGTCTGCTTGCGGACCATGGCCCCACACCACGGGGCCGCATTCGGCAAAGTCAGACGCCGGAAAGCCCATGCAAAAACTTAAGGTGCAACCGGTCTGGGTTTCCAGCGCAATCATCTCTTCGTACAACTCTTTGGCCGGGGCCATCCAGGTGCTTTGTGCATTGAGCGGAATCAAAAAAGGCAGACGGCGCGACTGCATCGGGCGTTTGCCACCAGCGCGCAAATGCTCGCGCAGCAGCATGGCTGCGCGCTCGCCGGTTTCGGCCATGTCGATGTGCGGGTAGGTGCGATAGGCCACCAAAGCGTCGGCCAACTCCAGCATGCGTTGGGTCACGTTGGCGTGCAAGTCAAGGCTGGCCACAATGGGCAGCTTGGGCCCCACCACCGCGCGGATGCGGGCGATCAACTCGCCTTCGCTGTCGTCGGCATTTTCAGCCACAGCGGCGCCATGTAAATCGAGGTACACACCATCCAGGCCCTGCACCATCGCCGAACGCACGTCTTCGAGAATGGCGGCGCAGATGCGCTCGAAAGCATCCCGGGTCACATACGAAGACGGTGTGGCACCGGCCCACGCCGAAGGCACCAATTGCCAGCCTTCGCGACGGGCCGCGTCGATGAAGCCGCCCGCTGGAATGTTCACGCCCGTCATTTGGTCCAGCATGGCCTGTCCGCGCACATAGGCTGGAAAGGCCTCGCCGCTTTCAAAGGCCGCCCAATGGGCCAGGCTGGGGGCAAAGGTGTTGGTTTCGTGCTGGTAGCCAGCCATCAAAATGCGGGTCATGGGACTTGTTTAAAAAGCTTCAGGTTTCAAGTGCGGGCAAGGCTGCAGGCGCAGCATCGAGCAGGCGACGGGTGTAGTCTTGCTGTGGGTTGGCGTAAACCTCGGCTGTGAGGCCTTCTTCAACAATGAGGCCCTGGTGCATCACGATCACGCGGTCACACAATTGAGCGGCCACCCGCAGGTCGTGCGTGATGAAAAGCAAACCCAAACCAAGTCGCCCCTGTATTTCACGCAACAGGTTCAGGATCTGCGCCTGCACGCTCACGTCCAGAGCGCTCACGGCTTCATCGGCCACCAAGACCTTGGGGCGACAGGCCAGCGCGCGCGCGATGGCCAGGCGTTGCCGCTGACCGCCGCTGAACTGGCTGGGGTAACGCTTGAGCGATTCGACAGGCAAGCGCACCTGGCCCATCAATTCGGCAGCAAGCGCCTCGGCCTCGGCCCGCGACTGACCGAAATTCATGGCGCCTTCCACCAGGGACTGCCCCACCGTGCGGCGCGGGTTGAGTGAACGGTTGGGGTCTTGAAATACCACCTGTACCTGGCTGCGCAAAGGGCGCAACTGGCTTTCAGGCAGTTGGGCCACGTCGTTCTCGGCCCAAAGAATCCGCCCCTCGGTGGGATCGATCAGTCGGATCAGGCAACGCGCAAAAGTCGACTTGCCAGAACCGGACTCGCCCACCACACCCACGGTTTCGCCGGCATGCACCGCCACATGGGCGTTTTGCAAGGCTGCGGTGGCGCGGTTGCGGCCCATCCAGTCACGGCTCATGTAGGTTTTGCCCACACCCTGCCCCGACAACAAAACCGGACCGGTAAAAGCGGGTTTGGGTGCAGGCGGTGTCATGGCCGGTACTGCCGCCAACAACTGGCGCGTGTACTCGGCTTTGGGGCGGCGCAAGACCTGCTCGCAAGCCCCACCCTCCACCGCCTCGCCCTGGTTCATGACCAGCACGTCGTCGGCAATTTCGGCCACCACGCCCATGTCGTGGGTGATGAACAACACCGCGCTGCCCTGCTCACGTTGCAGATCGGCGATCAGGCGCAGAATTTCTTTTTGCGTGGTGACATCGAGCGCCGTGGTGGGCTCGTCGCAAATGATCAGCGCAGGTTTGAGGATCACCGCCATCGCGATCACGATGCGTTGGCGCTGGCCCCCGCTCAGCTGATGCGGGTAACTGCGCAACATGCGCTCGGGCTCGGGCAATCGCACCCGGTCAAAGATGCGCAATATTTCGGCCCGGCGTTTGTCAAAGGGCCAGTCGGTGTGGGTCGACAGCAATTCGTCCACCTGGTCGCCACAAGTCATGACCGGGTTGAGTGCGGTCATCGGCTCCTGAAACACCATGCCCATGGCCTGGCCGCGCAATTGGCGCATGCGCAAAGCCGACGCGTTGAGCAGCGACTCACCCAGCAAAAGAATCTCTCCGGCATCGGGTTGCAACTCTTTGGCCAGCAAGCCCATCACGGTGGTGGCCATGACCGATTTGCCAGAACCCGACTCACCCACCACGCACAAGGTTTTTCCGGCATGAATGTCAAACGACACCCCTTGAACCGCATGGGCCCGGTCTGCGCCAAAAGGCAAGGCCACCGAAAGATGGCGTACCGAGAGGACCGCCTGTTGTTCAGTGGAGGCCATCACGCACTCCTCTTGGCAAACTTGGGATCGAGTACATCGCGCAAACCGTCGCCCAGCAAATTGATGGCCAGCACCGTGGGCACCAAAAACAGGGCCGGATACAGCACATTGCCCGGGAACTGCGTGAATTGCACACGCCCCTCGGCCATGATGTTGCCCCAGGTCGGAACGTCGGCAGGCAAACCCAAGCCCAGGAAACTCAAGATCGCTTCGGTCAGCACCGCACTGGCGGCGATGAACGTGCCCTGCACAATCAATGGCGCCATGGCATTGGGCAGGATGTGGCGCAACAAGATCACTGGCGTCGGCGTGGCCAGGGCCCTTGCCGCCTCCACAAAAGGTTCTTCGCGCAGGGTCAGCACCAAAGACCGGACCAGGCGCGTGACGCGGGGAATTTCTGGCACGGCAATGGCCACCACCACCGTCCACAGTTGCGCGCCCAGGGCGGCCACCAGGGCAATGGCCAGCAAAATCGCAGGGATCGCCATCAGGCCATCCATGAAACGCATGAGCACCGTGTCCATCAGGCGAAAGTAGCCCGCCAACATGCCCAGAAAGCCCCCGATGGACAAGGCCACCGTGGCCGAGAACAAGCCCACCAGCAAGGACACGCGTGTGCCGAACAGCACACGGCTGTAAATGTCACGGCCAAAGTTGTCGGCGCCCATCCAGAAGGTGTGCGCCACGCTGGAGCCGTCCAGCAAGGCAAACTGCCCAACCGTGCCAGACAGGGTGTTGATGTTGGCCGAATCCATGGCGGCAGGGTCCACGGTGCCCAGCCATGGGGCGATGGCTGCGATCAAAATCAAAAGGGCCAACACACTCGACCCAAAGCGGATCGAAGTGTTTGCCATCAGTTTGCGAAAAAGCGTTGTCATGCGGTTCTTGGGCTCAGTAACGGATGCGGGGGTCGAGCCAGAGGTAGCTCAGATCGACCAGCAGGTTGATCACCACATAGAGCACGCTGAAAAACAGCACCACGCCCTGGATGACCGGAAAATCGCGGTTGAGCACGGCATCTACCGTGAGCGAACCCAAGCCTGGAATGGCGTACACGGTCTCGGTCACGACGACGCCGCCAATCAGCAGTGCAATGCCAATGCCGATCACAGTGACGATGGGCACCGCCGCATTGGCCAGCGCGTGGCGCAGCAACACAGCCTGTTCGGTCACGCCCTTGGCGCGCGCAGTTCGAATGTAGTCTTCAGTCAATGCCTCAGACACACTGGCACGGGTGACACGGGCGATCAAGGCCACGTAGATGGTGGCCAGGCTGACCCAGGGCAAGACCAGTTGATAAGCCCAAGCCCCGATGCCCTGCGAAGAATCACCGAACAAGCGCCGATAGCCTTGCACCGGCAACCACTGCAACTCGATGGCAAACACATAAATCAGCACATAGCCGATCACAAAGACCGGGACCGAAAAACCAGCCACGGCAAAGCCCGAGAGAATCCGGTCGAGCCAGCCCCCCATGCGCCACGCGGCCAAGGTGCCCAAGGGCACCGCCACCGCCACCGACAACAGCATGGTCCCAGCGGCCAAGGACAAAGTCGGCTCAATGCGCTGGGCGATCAACTCGATCACCGGCTTGTTCAGGTAAAACGAATAGCCCAGGTCGCCCTGCAGCACGCCACTCAGCCAAATCGTGAATTGCGTGAACAAGGGCTTGGTCAAACCCAATTGCTCACGAATCCGGTCGATGTCTTCGTTGGTGGCGTTGTTGCCCGCAATGACCGCAGCCGGGTCGCCTGGCGTGAGCCTGAGAATCAGGAACACGATGATGGCCACCGTGAAAAGAACAGGGATCAGCGCCAGCAGGCGCTGCATCAAAAAACGCAACATGAATGATTCCGAGGGTCGAGGGAAAAGACCTGCAGGCCGGGATCAACACCCCTGACCAGACATTGCACGAAGGTGCATAAGGCTTGCCGAACTCAGCGAGTGCGGCAAGCCCCGGGAATCAGTTCTTCTTGATGTTCCAGTAGACCTGTGCGCCACCAGGCACCAGCCCGGAGATGTTTTTGCGCAAGGCTGCGGGGTTGAAGTACTGGCCCAATGGCACATGGGTGGCTGTTTCCATGGCGCGCAACTGGATCTGCTCGGCAATCTGCTTCTTCTGTGCTTCGGTGGTGGACTGTGCAAACTTGACCTTCAGGTCCTCAATTTGCTTGTCGTCCTGCCAGCCAAACCAGCCTTTGTCGCCCGCCGCATTCATCATGGACATGGTCAAGGGGTTGAGGATGTCGCCAGCGGTCCATGCGGTCATGAAGGCATTCCAGCCACCTTGTGCAGGCGCATCCTTCTTGGCGCGGCGCGCCACCAGGGTGGCCCAGTCCATTTGCTGCATGTCGACCTTGAAGCCTGCGGCTTCAAGTTGCTGCTTGGCCACCAAAGGCAGTTTCGCAATCGCAGCCAGATCGGTCGGACGCATCAACAGCACAGGCGTGCCGTCATAGCCCGCATCCTTGAGCATTTGAGCGGCCTTCTTGGGGTCGGCCATGCCGGTGTAAATGCCTGTTTTGTCGCTGGCGAACGGTGTGCCGCAGGGGTACATGCTCTTGCAGAAAGTGAACATGCCGGGCGCGCCCACTTGGGTCTTGAGGTGCGCCTCCTGGCCCAGTGCCACCATGGCAGCTTGGCGGATTTTCACGTCATTGAACGGGGCATGCAGGTGGTTGAAACGGAAGATGTATTGCAACCCGGCCGGCTGGGCGTCCACCAACTGAATGTCTTTTTGGGCTTTCAGCGAAGCGTATTGCTCAAAAGTAGGCTGCTCGACGATGTCGACCTCGCCCGCCACCAAAGCATTGAACTGGGTTTGCGGATCACGGATGATGACCCACTCCACGCGGTCAAGGTAGACCTGCTTGCCACCGGTGGTGCCATCTGGCGCTTCGGCACGGGGTTTGTATTTTTCGTTTTTCGCATAGACCAGGCGCTCGCCCGGCTTGTATTCAGCGGAGACGAATTTGTAGGGGCCTGAACCGATGTTTTCCTTGATCTGCTCGCTGCCGGGGGTGGCCGCGATACGTGCCGGCATGATGAACAGCACGTTGGAGGACGGCTTGCCCAGCGCTTCAAGCATCACGCCAAAGGGCTGCTTGAGCTTGATCACAAAAGTCTTGGCATCGGGGGTGGCGTATGAGTCCGTGCTTTTGGCGAGTACACCGCCAAAACTGTCACGGCTGGCCCAACGCTTGATGGAGGCGACCACGTCTTCACTGGTGACGCTTTTGCCATCGTGAAACTCCAGACCATCGCGCAGAGTGAAGGTCCAGGTCAGGTTGTCTTTGCTGACGCTCCACTTGTCCACCATCTGGGGTTTGACCTTGCCGGCCAGATCGGTGCCAAACAAGGTGTCATAAATCATGTACCCGTGGTTGCGCGTGACAAAGGCCGTGGTCCAGATCGGATCGAGGATCGTGACGTTGGAATGCGGCACCACCTTGAGGGTTTTGCCCTGCGCCTGAACGGCCAGCGGGGCGCACAAGGCCGCGGTCAAAGCCGCGACAGCCAAAATAGAACGACGTTTCATGAATTCACTCCAGTCAAAAGGGGGACAACGCAATCTTGCTCGTCACACTATAAGTCCATTTATGCAAAAAAGTTATCCGTACGTTACCCAATACGGCGCCTGCGATTTGTCGCATGCGATACACACCATGCAAGTGTCGTGCCGTGAAGTCATGCTCGCCACGCTCGCGCAAATCGACCAGCACAACCCGCACAGCAACGCCATCATCAGCCGCGTTGAAACGCCACTTTTGCTGGCGCAAGCCGACGAACGTGACGCCCAACTGGCCCGCGGTCAATCGATGGGATGGATGCACGGCATGCCCCAGGCCATCAAGGACTTGGCCAATGTGCAAGGCCTGCGCACCACTTTGGGCAGCCCCTTGATGAAAGACTTTGTGGCCAGCGAAGACGGCCTCATGGCGCAACGCATGAAGGCCTCGGGCGCCATCGTCATCGGCAAAACCAACACACCCGAGTTCGGCCTGGGCTCACACACCTTCAACGAAGTTTTTGGCCCCACCCGCAACGCCTGGAACCCCAGCAAATCAGCCGGTGGCAGCAGTGGCGGCGCCGCTGTCGCCCTGGCCCAACGCATGCTCCCTGTGGCCGATGGCTCGGACTTTATGGGCAGCCTGCGCAACCCTGCCGGCTGGAACCACGTGTTTGGCATGCGCCCCTCACAAGGCCGTGTGCCCATGTTGCCCGCGCAAGACGTGTTCATTGCCCAACTGGCCACCGAAGGCCCGATGGCCCGCCATGTGCGCGATCTGGCCATGCTGCTGTCGGTGCAAGCTGGCGCCCACCCATCCAGCCCCTTGAGCCTGAGCCAAGACCCCGCAGTCTTTGCCGGGTCGCTGGACCACAACCCCCAGGGCACGCGCATCGGCTGGCTGGGTGACCTGCGAGGCTATTTGCCCATGGAAGACGGCATTTTGGCCATCTGCCAATCGGCCCTGGCCAGCTTGTCGGGCATGGGCTGCCAGGTCGATGAAGCGACCCTGGGCATGCCCCCTGAACAAATCTGGCAAGCCTGGCGGGTCTGGCGCCAAGCGTTGGTCGGGCCACGCGTGGCGCCCTTCCTGATTAACCCCGATAACCGCCAGCACATCAAACCCGAAGCGCTGTGGGAGCACGACCAGTCCCTGGCCTTGACCGGCGCCCAACTCATGTCGGCCAGTGCCACCCGCACGCGCTTTTACCAAAGCATGCTGCCGTTGTTTGAAAATTTCGATGTGCTGGCCATTCCGGTGGCGCAGGCCTGGCCTTTTGAGGTCTCGATGCGCTGGCCGCAAAGCCTGGCGGGGCGCCCCATGGACACCTACCACCGCTGGATGGAGGTGGTGATTTACGCCACCTTCGCCGGTCTGCCCTCGATCAGTGTGCCTGCGGGTTTTGGGGCCAACGGTTTGCCCATGGGACTGGCCTTGATCGGCAAGCCCCAAGGCGACTGGGACTTGCTGAAACTGGCCCACGCTTACGAAATGGCCAACCAAGAGCTGGTGGCCAGGCGCCCACCGGGCGTCTGACGCTCAGGCCTAGCAGGCGTTCCAGGTCTAACCGGCCTGCCAAGCCTGGAAGTGTCGAATCAGGCAGCCGCCATGCGCGACCAACCCGTCAGGTCGAGCGATGCCAGGGCCATGATCTTGGCCGAATCCACCAACTCCTGAATGCCCACATATTCGTCGGGCTGGTGCGCCAGATCCAGGATGCCTGGACCATAGGCAATGCAGTCTTGCAACTTACCGGTGCGCACGATGTGCTTTTGGTCGTAGGTGCCGGGGCTCGAAATGTAGCTGGGCTCGCGTCCCAGCACCCGGGCAATAGCCCGCGCTGTGGCGTCCACCACAGGGGCGTCTTTGGGCGTAGCGGTGGGCACAAAACTCATGATCTCGCGGACGCCGTAGTCAAACCCTGGCCGTGTGCGCTTGAGCTCGTCGAGCATGTCGATGATTTCCTGCTTGACGGCTTCGAGGTTTTCTTCAGCGATGAAACGGCGGTCCAGCACGGTGCGGCAACTGTGCGCCACCACGGGGGCAGGCGTTTGCGCCGTGGGCCAGCCCCGTTCGTCATTGGCGTAATGCTGCTCCACCTGACCGCCATGGATGCTGTTGATGTTGAGCGTGCTGACCCGTGCGCCTGGTGGTTCGACCGGCTCAGCCGTGCGTCGGCCTTGCAGGCGCGGTTGCAACTGAGTCTCTAGCAAGTGGATGAAGGCACTCATGTGGTTGATGGCGCTGTCGCCCAGAAAAGGCATCGAACCGTGCGCAATGCGCCCCCGGGTTTCCACCTCACCCCACCACACGCCCCGGTGCCCCAGACAGATGCGGTCAACGCCCAGCGGCTCGGGAATGATCACATGGTGCACACGCGGTTTGCTGAAATACCCGCGCTCGGCCAGGTAGCCCACGCCGGCAAAACCACCCGACTCTTCGTCGACCGTGCCACTGATTTCCAGCGCGCCAGGAATCGGCAAACCCGATTCGATCAGGGCTTCGCAAGCAATGATGCTGGACGCCAGCCCGCCCTTCATGTCACAGCTGCCACGGCCATAGACCCGTCCGTTGGCCACCTGTCCGCCAAAAGGCTCGTAGGTCCAGCCCGATCCCGCCTCGACCACGTCAATGTGGCTGTTGAAATGCACGCACTCACCGGGTGCCTGACCCTGCCAGCGCGCCACCACATTGGTGCGCGGATGGCTGTCGCTGTCGCCCGGTGCGCCGATGGCACGCACATATTCAACGGCAAAACCCTTTTTGGCCAGCCGCTCACCAATGAAACGGGCGCAGGCTTCATAAGCGTCACCCGGCGGGTTGATGGTGGGAATGCGAACCAGCGCTTGCGTGAGGGCGGTGACTTCGTCGCGTTTGGCTTCGATGCGCTCAAGCAACTTTTGAACAGATGTATTCATGGCTTCAGTTTATCGCCCAGAGCCGCGAGGCCAAAGTCGCAAAGGGCACAGGTGCAGCACAGGTGCAGCACAGCTGCCGAAAAGGCCCGTCAGCTTTGCTGCCAGGGCAGCCCCCGAAAACGCCAGCCCCCCTTCAAACCCCGGTGGGCATCGCCATCCGGATCGCCCTCAAAGCCCTCCAGAATGTTGTAGGCCTGCAGACCCAGCTCGGTGGCGCGCTGCGCTGCGGCGATAGACCGCACCCCACTGCGGCACAGCAGCAACAGCTTCTTGCCGCCCGCCCCCACACTTTGAATGCCTGCGTCAAATTCGGGGTTCATGGCCATGCCAGGCCACTGTTTCCAGGCCAGTGCATGGGCGCCCGGCACAAAGCCCACCCAGGCGCGCTCGGCATCGGTGCGCACATCGACCAATTCGGCCTCGCCCGACTGAACCCAGGCCCAAGCCAGTTGGGGGCTGATGTCACCGGCATAGCCCGAAGCGGGCTGAACATCGAATTCGGAGGGGCTTGGAGGTGTATTCATGGTGAGGGCCAGCGGGCTGAATGAGAAAAGAATGATAACTTTTTGCATGCGCGTCAGCCTGTCAGTGACAGGAAAGGCGGCAGCGGCTAAGATGCTGGCTGTGGTTGACGTTTACGTCAACGTCAATGCATACAGACCGCTAACGGAGACACCGAATGACCGACTTGTCCGCAGAATTCAAGGCCTTGGCCGAGTACCGCCCTACCAATAAAGTGCGTTTTGTGACCGCCGCCTCGCTGTTTGACGGCCACGACGCCGCCATCAACATCATGCGGCGCATCTTGCAGAGCATGGGCGCAGAGGTGATCCACCTGGGGCACAACCGGTCGGTCGACGAGGTGGTCACCGCCGCTCTACAAGAAGATGCCCAGGGCATTGCGATCAGCTCTTACCAGGGTGGCCACAACGAGTACTTCACTTACATGATGGAACTGCTCAAAGCCCGGGGTGGTGAGCACATTCAGGTGTTTGGTGGCGGTGGCGGCGTGATCGTGCCCTCCGAAATCCGCATGCTGGCCGAGCACGGCGTGCGCATTTTCAGCCCCGAAGACGGCCAAAAAATGGGCCTGGCCGGGATGATTGGCGAGATGGTCATGCGCTGCGACCAGGACGTCAGCCCACTGGCCCCCAAAACCGTTGACGCCATCCAGGGCCACGGCGAGATGAACTGGCGCGCTCTGGCGCAACTGATCACCGCTTTGGAGAATGACAAGGCCGATGCCAGCGTGGTCAAAGCCGTGCGCGAACAAGCCACCCATAAGAAAACCCCCGTGCTGGGCATCACTGGCACCGGTGGCGCAGGCAAGTCGTCTCTCACCGATGAGCTGATCCGACGTTTGCGGCTGGACCAAAACGACAGCTTGCGCGTAGCGGTGATCTCCATTGACCCGTCACGCCGCAAGAGTGGAGGGGCCTTGCTGGGCGACCGCATCCGCATGAACGCGATTTCTCCTTGGTCGCAAGGCCCGCGCGTGTTCATGCGCTCGCTGGCCACGCGTGACTTTGGCTCCGAAATATCGGCCGCTCTGCCCGACGTGGTGGCCGCTTGCAAGGTGGCTGGTTTTGACCTGATCGTGGTGGAAACGTCTGGCATCGGCCAGGGCGATGCCGCCATCGTGCCGCACGTGGATGTACCCATGTATGTGATGACGCCCGAATTTGGCGCGGCCAGCCAGCTCGAAAAGATCGACATGCTGGACTTTGCAGAGTTCGTAGCCATCAATAAATTCGACCGCAAAGGCGCCAACGACGCACTGCGCGATGTGGCCAAGCAGGTGCAGCGCAACAAGGAAGCCTGGACGGTGCCGACCGAGCAGATGCCGGTGTTTGGCACCATGGCTGCGCGCTTCAACGACGATGGCGTGACCGCGCTGTACCAGGCCCTCAAAACCCGCCTGGCCGAGCTGGGCATGCAGACCACCGAAGGCCGTTTGCCTGTGGTCAGCGTGCGCTACAGCACCCACCAGAACCCGGTGGTGCCATCTGCTCGCACGCGTTACCTGGCAGAGATCAGCGACACCGTTCGCGGCTATAAAAAGCGCGCTATTGACCAGTCGCGCCTGGCCCGTGAAATCCAGCAGCTTCGCGCTGCAGCCCGCATGCTCGAATCAGGCAAGTCCGGTCGCGCCAAAGCCGCAGAGGCCGCCATCGACTTGGCGGTGCAGCGCGAACAAACCCAAGACCCCTCCGCCCGCAAGCTGCTCGGCCAGTGGCCAGACATGCAAAAGGCCTACGCGGGCGATGAGTACGTGGTCAAAATCCGTGACAAGGAAATCCGCACGGCCCTGACGACCAAGTCCCTCAGCGGCACCACCATCCGCAAAGTGGCCTTGCCCAAATACGAAGACGATGGCGAGGTGCTCAAGTGGTTGATGCTGGACAACGTGCCCGGCAGCTACCCCTACACCTCGGGCACTTTTGCATTCAAACGTGAAGGCGAAGACCCCACACGCATGTTTGCAGGCGAAGGCGACCCGTTTCGCACCAACCGCCGCTTCAAGCTGGTGAGCGAAGGTCTGCCCGCCAAGCGCCTGTCCACCGCTTTCGACTCGGTCACGCTGTACGGCAACGACCCCGATCTGCGCCCTGACATCTACGGCAAAGTGGGCAACTCGGGCGTGAACGTGGCCACGCTGGACGACATGAAGGTGCTGTATTCGGGCTTTGACTTGTGCAACCCCACCACATCCGTGTCGATGACCATCAATGGCCCGGCGCCCTCGATTTTGGCCATGTTCATGAACACGGCCATCGACCAAAACATCGACAAGTTCACCTCCGAAAATGGCCGCGAACCCACCGAGACCGAAGCCGCCAAGATCAAGGCATGGGTGCTGGCCAACGTGCGCGGCACGGTGCAGGCCGATATTTTGAAAGAAGACCAGGGCCAAAACACCTGCATCTTTTCCACCGAGTTCTCGCTCAAGGTGATGGGCGACATCGCGCAATATTTTGTGCACCACGATGTGCGCAATTTTTACTCAGTGTCGATCTCGGGTTACCACATTGCCGAGGCCGGGGCGAACCCGATATCGCAGCTGGCCTTCACGCTCTCCAACGGCTTCACTTTTGTCGAAGCCTATCTGGCGCGTGGCATGCACATCGACGATTTCGCGCCCAACCTGAGCTTCTTCTTTTCCAATGGCATGGACCCAGAATACACGGTGCTGGGTCGCGTGGCCCGCCGCATCTGGGCCGTGGCCATGAAAGAAAAATATGGTGCGAATGAGCGCTCACAAAAACTGAAGTACCACATTCAGACCAGTGGCCGCAGCTTGCACGCGCAAGAAATTCAGTTCAACGACATCCGCACCACATTGCAGGCGCTGATCGCAATTTACGACAACTGCAACAGCCTTCACACCAATGCCTTTGATGAAGCCATCACCACCCCCACCGAAGAGTCGGTACGCCGGGCCATGGCGATTCAGCTCATCATCAACCGTGAGTGGGGCCTGGCCAAGAACGAAAACCCCAACCAGGGCGCTTTCATCATTGACGAGCTGACCGAACTGGTAGAGGAATCGGTGTTGGCTGAGTTTGAAAAAATCGCCGAACGTGGCGGCGTGCTGGGCGCGATGGAAACCGGTTACCAGCGTGGCAAGATTCAAGACGAGTCCATGCACTACGAGATGCTCAAGCACACGGGTGAGCTGCCCATTATTGGCGTCAACACCTTCCGCAATCCGCATGGCGACCCGGTCAATGACACGCTGGAGTTGGCCCGTTCGACCGAAGAAGAAAAGCAATCGCAACTCCAACGCCTGCAGGACTTTCAGGCCCTGCACGCCCAAGAATCACCCGCAGTTTTAAGACGCCTGCAACAAGCCGTGATCGACAACGGCAACGTGTTCGAGGTGCTGATGGATGCGGTGCGTGTTTGCTCACTGGGACAGATCACCAACGCCTTGTTTGAGGTGGGTGGGCAGTACCGACGCAATATGTGATTTTTTATGATGGGCAGATGGTTCTGAATCAACATCCTGATGGCGTTGCCCCCTACACTGGCGTGCACCGATCGGGATTTACACATGCAGAACCTACCGCCCTTCATCGCCCCTTCTGAACACCACGACGCCGACAGCGCTTTGGCGCAAGTCCAGCACATTTACCAGCAAGGCGTGAACCACTTGCGCCAGGCCATGCGCGACTTTGTAGCGGGAGCGGACATGGCCGACACCCGGGTGCGGGCTTTCTACCCTTTTGTTCGCATTCAGGTCAGCAGCGCCAGCCGCAAGCCGGCTGGGCTGGACAGCCCCTTGAGCTACGGTTTTGTGGCCGAGTCAGGCCGCTTTGAAACCACCTTGACCCGACCGGACCTGTTCGCTTATTACATTCAAAAGCAGCTGTCGCTCTTGCTTAAAAATCACGGCGTCAGTTTGCAGGTGGGCACCAGCAGCCAACCCATTCCGATCCATTTTTCATTTGCCGAAGACGAGTACATGGAAGGCAGCCTGAGCCCTGAGCGGCAGGCCCTGATGCGCGAGGTATTTGACCTGCCCGACCTCACTGCCATGGACGACGGGATTGCCAATGGCACCTACGAGCCCGCCGCCGCAGAAGCCCGTCCGTTGTCACTCTTCACAGCGCCCCGGGTGGATTATTCCTTGCAGCGTCTGCGCCACTACACGGGCACTTCGCCACAATGGTTTCAAAACTATGTGCTGTTCACCAATTACCAGTTCTACATCGACGAGTTCATCGCCCTGGGCCGCGCCGAGATGCAAAACCCTGAGAGCGCTTACATCGCCTTCATTGAACCTGGCAATGTGGTGACTCGCCGGATCGGCCTGTCACCTGAAGACGCCGATGCGCAAGGCCAAGCGCCGCCTCGCCTGCCGCAAATGCCGGGCTACCACTTGGTGCGCAAGGGTCACAGCGGCATCACCATGGTCAACATTGGGGTGGGGCCTGCCAATGCCAAAACCATCACCGACCACATCGCGGTGCTGCGTCCGCATGCCTGGCTGATGCTGGGCCACTGTGCGGGTCTTCGCACCACGCAACAGCTGGGTGACTATGTACTGGCCCATGCCTATGTGCGCGAAGACCATGTGCTGGACGAAGAGTTGCCGCTGTGGGTGCCGATTCCTGCGCTGGCCGAGATTCAGCTGGCGCTTGAGCAAGCCGTGGCCGAGATCACCGGGTGTCATGGTGCAGAGCTGAAACGCCTCATGCGCACGGGCACTGTGGCCAGCACCGACAACCGCAACTGGGAACTGCTGCCCACCAGCAATGTGGCCAGTACCCCGCAGCGGCGCTTCAGCCAAAGCCGCGCCGTAGCGCTGGACATGGAAAGCGCCACCATTGCGGCCAACGGTTTTCGCTTCAGGGTGCCCTACGGCACCTTGCTATGCGTCAGCGACAAACCGCTGCACGGTGAGATCAAACTGCCCGGCATGGCCAACCAGTTTTACCGCGAAAGGGTCAAGCAGCATCTGCAAATCGGCATCCGTGCCGTGACCCTGTTGCGCGACGCAGGCCCCGAACAATTGCACAGCCGCAAGCTGCGCAGCTTTGCTGAAGTCGCGTTTCAGTGACCCCATGACAGTCGTCCTGCTCAACCCCCATGCACAAGGTGGGCGGGCTGCTCGAGCCATTCCAAAATTAGAAAATTGGCTGCAAGCGCACGCACCCGATGTCAGCTTTGCGGCCCCGGATAAATTGCAAGAAAGTCTGGCCATGCTGCACAACTTGCCTGAAGGCAGTCGGGTGGTGGCCGTAGGCGGTGATGGCACCTTGAACCGTTGGCTGCCCGCCGTGCTGTCGCGTCACCTGACACTGGCCCTGGTGCCCATGGGCAGCGGCAACGATTGCGCCAGGGCGATGGGCCTGTATGGTTTGTCATGGCCTGCTGCTTTGGGACATGCCTTGAACGGCCCTGCCCAGCCCATCGATACCGGCTTGGCGTGCTGGACGGACTTGCAAGGGCAAAGCCATGACACCCCTTTTTTATCGAGCCTGACGGCAGGCTTTGATTCTTCGGTAGGCCTGCGCGCCCTGAGCGGGCCGCGCTGGCTGAGGGGTTTGCCGCGCTACCTTTGGGCGACGCTCAAAGAATTGGTTTATTTGCGAACCTGGCAACTTTCGGTAAGTGCAGATGCTGAGCCCATCGCCTCTGGCCCCACCTTGTTTGCATCCAGTCTGAACACACCCAGCTTTGGCTCAGGCATGCCTGCAGTGCCGCACGCCCGGATTGACGATGGGCAGCTGGATGCGCTGCTGGCTGGGCCCATGGGGCGGCCAGGTGTTCTGAACATGTTGCCGCGCTTGTTGATCGGTCAGCATTTGACCGATCCACGCCTGCAGTGCCGCCCCTTCAAGACATTGACAATTGATTGTGTTGATGGCGTGCCACTGGCGGCTGATGGTGAATACCTGGGCTTGGCAACGCAGCTTCGTGTTCACTGCCAGATGGCCCAGCTGCAGGCCGTCACTCGCCAGACAAATTCCAACCGCCCACCTACAATGAAGGCATGAATATTCTCTTTATTGCCGACCCTCTCGAGTCCTTCAAGATTTACAAGGACACCACTTTTTCGATGATGCGCGAGGCGCAAAAGCGTGGCCATCAGGTGGTCGCCTGCAAGATGACCGATGTGCGCTGGCAGCAAGGCGAAGCCGTTTCAGCGCAGGTGCGCGAGATCACTCTGACGGGTCAAGCCGATGCCTGGTTCACCCAGACCGCCACACGCCGCGCCAACCTGAAGGACTTTGACGCCGTCATCATGCGCACCGACCCGCCTTTTGACAGCGAGTACTTTTACGCCACCCACCTGCTGAGCCAGGCAGAGCGTGAAGGTGCCAAGGTCTTCAACAGCCCGGCCGCGCTGCGCAACCACCCTGAAAAATTGGCCATCCTGGAGTTTCCGCAGTTCATTGCACCCACGCTGGTGACGCGCAGCGAAGCCGACATCCGCGCCTTTCATGCGCTGCATGGCACCATCATTTTGAAACCCCTGGATGGCATGGGCGGCATGGGTATTTTCAAAGTGGGGGTGGATGGACTGAATCTGGGTGCAATCATTGAAACCCTGAACCGGGACGGTGCGCAGACCGTGATGGTGCAAAAGTTTTTGCCCGGCATCGCCCAAGGTGACAAGCGGGTGCTGTTGATCGGTGGCAAGCCTGTGCCTTTTTGCCTGGCTCGCATTCCGCAAGGCGGTGAGGTGCGTGGCAATTTGGCAGCAGGTGGCAAGGGGGTAGCCCAACCGATTTCGGCGCGCGACCGCGAGATCGCCGAAGCATTGGGCCCTGTGCTGTTTGCACGCGGCCTGATGCTGGTCGGCCTGGACATCATTGGCGAGAGCCTGACCGAAATCAACGTGACCAGCCCCACCTGCTTTCAGGAAATCACCGACCAGATGGGGTGTGATGTGGCAGCACTTTTTTGGGATGCGGTGGAAGCGGCTGTTTAGACAGGATTGGTTTTATGAAACTTGGCCTTTGGTGGCAGAGTCAACAAGCTCGCTTTTTCCGACAGTGCGAATGCATGACATCTGTTTCAAAAAACCAGCTCACATTGGTTCAAACCATTGACTCAATGATGTCACCAGTTTTTCATCAATCTGCCCGGAAGCAGCCTCAAGTTTGAGCCATTGTTGCAAATACTTGCCAGCCTGATCCAGCATTCCATAGCGCGTTTGCTGCAACCGCTCTTGAGCTTGCAGAACATTGAGACGCGTGTCGAGTCCCGCCTGGAAGGCCTGCTCAACCGCTCGAAGACTTTCATTTTTGGCTTGAAGATCCAAGGTCAGGTGTTCCAGACGTGTTTGAGCATCAAGCAGCGCATTGTGGCTAGACTGCACCTCCATTTGCAGTTGGTCGTTGGCATATGTAAACTGCCACTGAATCTTCGTGTACGCCGCTTGTGCCAACCTCTGCGCTGCATTTACCGCACCACCGGCATAAATCGGCACGGTCACCTGCAAGCCCAACTGCTGGGTACGGTAAAGGTTGTTGGGCGTGTTGGGCAACTCATTTCCGCTCGATAGCTCCTGGTAAACCAAGTCTACCGACGGCAAGTGGCCCGCACTGGCAATATCCATTTCAATTTTGGCAGCCTCTTCCTGCGCTCTTAAGCTCTTGAGTTGAAAGCTGCCTTCTTGGGCGCGAGTCCACCACTGATGCAAATCGGCAGGCGTCTGCAACTGCCGCCGAACCTGCTCCTGCACCCTCAGGGCAGAAAGCTGCCATAGTGTCGGCATTTCCTGGCGGGTAAGCCTTGACAGAGCAGTCCAACCTAGCCCCAAACGGCCTTGCAATGCGCGCTGGTCAGCCTCAGCTGAACGCAATCGCGATTGGGCCTCAAGCAGCTCGGTCTTGCGCATGAATCCTTTTTCCTGAGCCTGTCGCACATAGTCTTGCTGCGCGGTCAGTGCCGCCACTTGAGCAGCATTGGCCTGTATCAACTGCCTGACCGTCAACACTTCCAAATAGGCCTGCAAAGTGCGCAGGGACAACTCCATTTCCTCTTTGTTCAACTCCTGTTCACTGGACTGAAGCAACGCCTTGGATTTTTGATAACCAGCACCCAAGGCCTTTCGGTAGAGAGGCTGGCGTACCGAAAGCGTC
>NZ_JBIKHV010000113.1:0-6380 GCF_044361985.1 Limnohabitans sp.
CTTTGGCTTGGTCAATCAATCGAGCCAGTTCGAGCTGCACGCCCTGACGGTCGGCGCGCACTTGCTCAGCAAGCGCCTCCAGCCCTTCACCACTGTCGGTTTCATCCAAAGCCTCACGCCATGCCATCTGTTGCATGAGAAATTCGGCAGGCATGGCGGTGTTGTTCTCGGCCTGGACAGGAAAACCTTGCTGCTCACACAGATAGGCAGCTCGCTTGAGAGGGTCTTTCAATCTCTGGTAAGCCTCGTTGATACGCACCGACCACTGCATGGCCACACGCTGGGCTGCGGGGCCCTCGCCTGCGAATCGGTCAGGATGCGCTTCTCGCTGGAGTGCTTTCCAGCGGTCATCGAGCTGGGCCACGTCTTGCGCAAACTGCGCAGGCACATCAAACAACTCAAAATCGTTGGATTGCAGGCTGATCACACGCGGAACGATTCACCGCAACCGCAGCGGTCACGCTCGTTGGGGTTGTTGAAGCGAAAGCCTTCGTTCAAACCTTCACGCACAAAATCGAGTTCAGTGCCGTCGATGTAGGCCAAGCTTTTCGGGTCGACCAGCACCTTGACGCCGTGGCCTTCAAAGACCACGTCTTCAGGGGAGATGTCGTCCACATACTCCAGCTTATAAGCCAGTCCAGAGCACCCCGTGGTCTTCACCCCAAGGCGCACACCGACACCCGAGCCACGTTTGGCCAGGTAGCGGGTCACATGCCGGGCTGCGGCAGCAGACAGTGAGATGGCCATGTCAGTTCAGGTGTTTCTTTTTGTAGTCGTCCACAGCGGCCTTGATGGCGTCTTCGGCCAAGATGGAGCAGTGAATTTTGACAGGTGGGAGCGCCAGTTCTTCGGCGATTTGGCTGTTCTTCAGGGCCGCCGCTTCGTCCAGCGTTTTGCCCTTGACCCATTCGGTGACCAGCGAGCTCGACGCAATGGCCGAACCACAGCCATAGGTCTTGAAACGTGCGTCTTCGATCACGCCGGTTAGCGGGTTGACCTTGATCTGCAGTTTCATCACATCGCCGCATGCGGGCGCACCGACCATGCCGGTGCCCACACTGTCATCGCCCTTGTCAAAAGAGCCCACGTTACGGGGGTTTTCGTAATGGTCGACCACTTTTTCTGAATATGCCATGGTGTTTTCTCCTTAAGTCAGGTGGGGGCAGCGCTGTAAAACTGCCCCGCAAATTAATCCATTCAATGGGCGGCCCACTGGATGGTGCTCAAATCGATGCCGTCTTTGTGCATTTCCCACAAAGGGCTCAGCTCGCGCAGTTTGGCGACGTTCTCGCGAATGGTCTTGATCGCGTAGTCGATGTCTTCTTCGGTGGTCCAGCGGCCAATCGTCATGCGCAGGCTGCTGTGGGCCAGCTCATCGCTGCGGCCCAAGGCACGCAGAACATAACTGGGCTCCAGGCTGGCCGAGGTACAGGCCGAACCCGATGAAACCGCCAAACCCTTGATGCCCATGATCAGCGACTCGCCCTCGACGAAATTGAAGCTCATGTTGACGTTGTGCGGCACCCGCTGGGTGGCGTGACCATTCAAAAAAACCTGCTCCATGTCACTGAGGCCGTTGATCAGTCGGTCGTGCAAGGCGCGGGCCTTGGCGTTGTCCTGAGCCATCTCCAGCTTGGCAATGCGGAAGGCTTCGCCCATGCCTACGCACTGGTGCGTGGGCAAGGTGCCCGAGCGCATGCCGCGCTCATGGCCACCTCCGTGCATTTGCGCTTCCAGTCGCACACGGGGCTTACGGCGCACATACAGAGCGCCAATGCCTTTGGGGCCGTAGGTTTTGTGCGAGGCCAGGCTCATCAGGTCGATGGGCAACTGGGTCATGTCGATCTCGATCTTGCCCGTGGCTTGCGCGGCATCGACGTGGAAAATGATGCCTTTTTCACGGCACAGATTGCCAATCGCGGTGACATCCTGGATCACACCGATTTCGTTGTTGACGAACATCACGCTGATCAAAATGGTGTCCGGGCGAATCGCCGCCTTGAGCGCGTCCATGTTGAGCAAACCATCGGCCTGCACATCCATGTAGGTGACTTCAAAGCCTTGACGCTCCAGCTCGCGCATGGTGTCGAGCACAGCCTTGTGCTCGGTCTTGACAGTGATCAGGTGTTTGCCGCGTGATTTGTAAAAATGCGCTGCGCCCTTGATGGCCAAATTATTGGACTCGGTGGCACCGCTGGTCCAGACAATTTCACGGGAATCGGCAGCGATCAGGCCCGCCACGTTCTCGCGGGCTTTCTCGACGGCTGCTTCGGCTTCCCAGCCCCAGGCGTGGGTGCGCGATGCGGGGTTGCCGAAGTGTTCACGCAACCAGGGAATGATGGCGTCCACCACGCGCGGGTCACAGGGATTGGTTGCGCCGTAGTCGAGGTAGATGGGGAAGTGAGGCGTGGTCATAGTGGGTACTTCTTTTCAATCAGGATTTGGCAAACACGTTGCCCAAGTCAAACACCGAGTTGGGGCCTGTCAGGCGTATTGGCTTGCTAACGGGCATGGGGGAGATGGCGCGGCGCAAGCTGGGCTTTTGTTCCACCACCAAGCCTTTGGCCAGTTGGTCGTCCACCAGCTTTTGCAGCGACACAGAGTCAAGAAATTCGACCATTTTGGAATTCAGCGAAGCCCACAGATCGTGTGTCATGCAACGGCCTTCGCCACCATGGCAATTTTCCTTGCCCCCGCAATGGGTGGCATCGATGGGTTCGTCCACGGACAATATGATGTCGGCCACCGTGATGTCGGTCGATTTGCGGCCCAGGGTGTAACCACCGCCAGGGCCTCGGGTCGACTCCACCAGGTTGTGGCGTCGCAGCTTGCCAAAGAGCTGTTCCAGGTAGGACAGTGAAATCTGTTGGCGCTGGCTGATGGCGGCCAATGTCACTGGCCCCGCATCCTGGCGCAAAGCCAAATCGATCATGGCGGTGACGGCGAAACGGCCTTTGGTGGTTAAACGCATGGCAGACTCCTGAAGTAGATAAAACTTGGTCATTCACCTGCCTGAACAGGTTCCCGACTAAACAAGTCAAGTATAGTTCAATCCCGATTAAAACAGTCAAGTAAAGGGGTTATTCAGGCCCGAATCAAAGGCACGATGTTGTCGCCCCCAATGGCCCCGAAAGCTTGCTCTTTCAAGATACCGAGTTGGTCACGCACCTGAGCGGCCTTTTCAAACTCCAGGTTACGGGCGTGTTCCATCATTTGTTTTTCAAGTTGCTTGATGGCCCTGGCGACGTCTTTTTCGCTCATGTCCTCAACCTTGGCTTTTTGCAGCGCTGCCTGCTCTAGGCGTTCAGCTTCCTTGCCGAACTTTTCACTGTAAACACCGTCAATCAGGTCTTTGACCTTTTTGACAATGCTTTTGGGCGTGATGCCGTGGAGCTTGTTGTGCTCGATTTGCTTGAGGCGGCGACGCTCGGTCTCACCCATGGCTTTTTTCATCGACTCGGTGATGCGGTCAGCGTACAAAATGGCACGGCCATTGATGTTCCTGGCAGCCCGGCCAATGGTCTGGATCAGGCTGCGCTCGGCGCGCAAAAAGCCCTCTTTGTCGGCATCCAAAATCGCCACCAGCGAGACCTCAGGAATGTCCAAGCCCTCTCTCAACAAGTTGATGCCGACCAGCACATCGAAAGCGCCCAAGCGCAGATCGCGCAATATTTCAACCCGCTCGACGGTGTCGATGTCGCTGTGCAAATAGCGAACCTTGACACCGTTGTCGCTCAGGTAATCGGTCAGCTGCTCGGCCATGCGTTTGGTCAGCGTGGTGATCAGCACGCGCTCGTGTTTCTCGGCGCGGATGCGGATTTCCTGCAGCACATCGTCCACCTGGTGGGTCGCCGGACGAACTTCGACCTGCGGGTCGACCAGCCCCGTTGGGCGCACCACTTGTTCGACAACTTTGCCGGAATGGGTCTTTTCGTAATCGGCCGGCGTGGCAGACACAAAGATGCATTGGCGCATGCGCTTTTCAAACTCTTCAAACTTGAGCGGGCGGTTGTCAAGCGCACTGGGCAGCCGAAAGCCGTATTCCACCAGCGTGGTTTTGCGCGCCTTGTCCCCGTTGTACATGGCGTTGAGTTGGCCGATCATCTGGTGACTTTCGTCCAAAAACATGATGGCGTCAGACGGCATGTAATCGGTCAGCGTACTGGGCGGATCGCCAGGTGCCGCCCCCGACAAATGGCGGGTGTAGTTTTCAATGCCCTTGCAGTGACCCACTTCGGAGAGCATTTCCAAATCAAACCGCGTGCGCTGTTCCAGACGCTGCGCCTCCACGAGTTTGCCCATTCCCACCAGCTCCTTCAGGCGCTGGGCCAACTCGACCTTGATGGTTTCCACCGCAGCCAGCACCTTGTCTCGCGGGGTGACGTAATGGCTGGACGGGTAGACCGTAAAGCGCGGGATCTTCTGGCGGATGCGCCCAGTGAGGGGATCAAACAGTTGCAGGCTCTCGATTTCGTCGTCAAACAGTTCAATGCGGATCGCCAGTTCGGAGTGCTCTGCCGGAAAAACATCGATCGTGTCACCTCTGACCCGAAATTTGCCCCGACTGAACTCCATGTCATTGCGCTGGTACTGCATCCGGATCAGTTGTGTGATCACGTCGCGCTGGCCCAGCTTGTCACCGGTGCGCAGGGTCATGATCATGCGGTGGTAACTTTCGGGCTCGCCAATGCCGTAAATGGCCGACACCGTGGCCACGATCACCACGTCACGCCGCTCCATGATGCTTTTGGTGCAACTCAAGCGCATCTGTTCAATGTGTTCGTTGATCGCGCTGTCCTTTTCAATGAACAGATCGCGCTGGGGCACATAGGCCTCAGGCTGGTAATAGTCGTAGTAACTGACAAAGTACTCGACTGCATTTTTTGGAAAAAATTCCCGGAATTCACTGTACAGCTGGGCGGCAAGCGTCTTGTTGGGCGCAAAAACAATGGCGGGGCGACCCAGACGGGCAATCACATTGGCCATGGTGAATGTCTTGCCCGATCCGGTGACACCCAGCAAGGTCTGAAACACCTCGCCGTCGTGAACGCCTTCCACCAGTTGATCGATGGCCGCTGGCTGATCGCCCGCTGGCGGGTAGGGCTGAAACAGCTCGAACGGCGAATTGGGGTAGCTTAAAAACTGCCCCTCGGCATATTGAGCGGCTTCTGCTACAGGTTGAACTACTGAAAATTCTGACAAGGTGGACATCTTGGGTAAAAAACCTCTGGTCCAACCCGGCGGGCAGACCGTTAAAATCAGGGACAACCCGAAAGCCTAACCGAGGATCGGGATTCCTGCCACCCATGAACAATCCGAGGACTTTCCATGTCTCTGTTTTCTGCCGTCGAAATGGCCCCACGCGACCCAATTTTGGGTTTGAACGAACAGTTCAATGCCGATACCAACCCCAAAAAGGTCAATCTGGGCGTGGGCGTTTACTACGACGATAACGGCAAACTGCCTTTACTGGAGTGCGTGCAAGCCGCAGAAAAAGCCATGATGGCCAGCCCCTCTGCCCGTGGCTACCTGCCGATCGACGGCATCGTGGCTTATGACAACGCCGTCAAGGCGCTGGTCTTTGGCGCCGAATCCGATGTGGTCAAGTCCGGTCGCGTGTCCACCGTGCAGGCCATTGGCGGCACTGGCGGCCTGAAGGTTGGCGCCGACTTCCTGAAAAAAATCAGCCCCAACGCCACGGTCCTGATTTCTGACCCCAGCTGGGAAAACCACCGCGCTATTTTCATGAATGCCGGCTTCAAAGTGGATACTTATGCCTACTACGATGCTATCAAGCGCGGCGTGAACTTCGAGGGCATGCTGGCCAGCCTGAATGCCGCAGCCCCGGGCACCATCGTCGTGCTGCACGCCTGCTGCCACAACCCGACAGGCTACGACATCACCGATGCGCAGTGGAACCAGGTCATTGACGTGGTCAAGGCCCGTAGCCTGACCCCTTTTCTGGACATGGCCTACCAGGGCTTTGGGCACGGCATTGCGCAAGACGGCGCCATCATCGGCAAATTTGTGGCTGCGGGGCTGAACATTTTTGTGTCCACCTCGTTTTCCAAGAGCTTCAGCCTCTACGGTGAGCGCGTAGGCGCCCTGTCGGTGGTTGCCACTGACAAGGAAGAAGCCTCCCGCGTGTTGTCGCAGCTCAAAATTGCGATTCGCACCAACTACTCCAACCCACCTATCCACGGTGGCGCAGTGGTCGCCGCCGTACTGAACAACCCCGAATTGCATGCCCTTTGGGAAAAAGAACTGGGCGAAATGCGCGTTCGCATCAAGGCCATGCGCCAAAAGCTCGTCGACGGCCTCAAAGCCGCAGGGGTCACCCAGGACATGGGTTTCATCACCAGCCAGATCGGCATGTTCAG